>JAUIMF010000049.1 GCA_030433415.1 Gammaproteobacteria bacterium
ATTAATGATAATCGTTATTATTTGCAACAACTAGGGTGCCTGTCCCCTGCGCCTGCTCAGTCCACCGGGCTAAACACCAAGGTAGCGTTCACGGGTACCGCTGTGGCGATGGCCTTCAGACCGGCGATATTGCGCAGCGCCTCAATGCCCGCCGCGAGCTTGAAATCAGCGGCCTTGACCACAATCGGCTCGCGCAGCACAACCTGCAGATCACCCCCCTCGAGCGCCGTGACCGTAACCGTCGCATCCAGCGGTAGCGCCTCGCCGTGCAAATCCACCTGTAACGTCAACTGAGCTGTAGACGTGGCACCCGCCTGCTGGATCAGTAGCGTGGACGGGACCACGGCGGTGACCGTCGCACTGGGAAAGCTCCGGGTATCAAACAACAGTTCACGCATACGCTCGTTACGGATCGGAATGAGCGACTCCACGCTGTCCAAATCAATGACCACGCTTGCTAACCCATCGCCGTCCACGCTTCCGGTCAGCGTCCGAAAATGGTGCAGCTCGGCCACCGCGCCGTTCTTCATCGACATGAACTGCACCGTCGACCGCTGGGGATCTAGCTCGTAAGCCCCCTGGGCGCCAGCAGCCCCGGTCAGAACGAGCACTGCAAGCAATACAGAAAACAGTCGGCTAATCATGTCGTGGTCCTGTCGTTGGCTCCGTGTCAGCAGCGCCCTTGGGCTCAGGCCTGGAACGCCGCGAATTCCTCTGCGGTGGCATAGGACGTCTGCGTACCTTTACCGGTCACGCTGTGCGAGGCATAGCGCACGGCCTGCTCAATCGCGCTGTCGATGCCCGTGCCCTGCGCGAGCTGCGCGGCAAAGCAGCCAATAAAGGCATCGCCCGCGCCCGTGGTATCGACGGCGTTCACGCTCGGGGCCGTTATGTGCTCCCGGTAATCGCCATGCATCCACAGCGCGCCCTTGTCACCAAGGGTAACGATGAGGTTTTTCAGGCCCTTCGACAACAGCGACTCCGCCGCCGTGGCAATCTCGGCTTCAGAGCCCACCGGCATGCCCGTGAGAATTTCGAGTTCGGTCTCGTTGGGCACAAAGAAATCGCAGCGACACGCATAGTCGATATCAAGGTCCGTTGTCGCCGGAGCGGGATTGAGCAGCACGGGAATGTTGTTGGCATTGCCGAACTCGATGGCGGCATAGACGGTCTCGAGGGGAATCTCCAACTGCAGAATGATCATGCCGCACTGCTTCAGGCGCTCCGCCGACGCCTCGATATCGGCGGGCTTGAGGTGCATGTTGGCACCGGGAATGATGAGGATGCGATTCTGCGAATCCGCATCGACCCAGATGGGCGCCACGCCGCTGGACACGCCCGGCACCTTCGTCACGAACTGAGTGCTCACGCCATACTGTTCGAAGTTGGCCAGCGTATTGTCGGCGAAGGCATCGTCACCTACGCGCCCCATCATGAGCACATCCGCGCCGAGGCGCGCGGCGGCGACGGCCTGGTTCGCGCCCTTGCCGCCACAGCCCATGGCGAATTCATTGGCCACCAGGGTCTCACCAGCCTTGGGGATCGTGTCAGTGTAGGCAATAAGGTCCACCATGCAGGAGCCGATAACTGCGATTTCCATAGTATTGCGTCCGTTCTTATTCAAGGCGCGACAGTGTAGCCTACCTCGCGACGCAAGCGGCGATGGACCGATCCCCCATGAATTCAGGCAGTGACTCTTCCAACACTCCCCACACCCTCGACACTGCGGCGCTGGCCGCCACCATCGATCACACGCTACTCAAGGCCGAAGCGCGCCAGACAGATGTAGAGCAGTTGTGCGACGAGGCCCTGGCGCATCGCTTCGCCACCGTGTGCGTGAACTCCCTGTGGGTGCCGCTGGCCGCGCAGCGACTGGCCGGCAGCAGCGTCGGCTGCTGCACCGTTGTGGGATTCCCCCTGGGCGCATCGCTACCAGCAGCCACCGCCG
Source organism: Gammaproteobacteria bacterium (assembly GCA_030433415.1). Lineage (GTDB taxonomy): Bacteria > Pseudomonadota > Gammaproteobacteria > Pseudomonadales > Halieaceae > Congregibacter. Next base: position 1,949 of record JAUIMF010000049.1, read on the forward strand.
ACGAAGCACGCCGAGCCATCGACGCCGGGGCCAGCGAAATCGATATGGTGCTGTCGGTAGGTCAGGCCCTGGCCGGAGACTGGGACGCCGTGCGCCACGGCATCGCAACGGTCCACAGCGCCTGCGCCACAACACCCTTGAAGGTGATTCTCGAAACCTGCCTGCTCACCGACGAGCAGAAACGCCGCGCCTGCGAGATCTGCCGCGACGAGGGTGTCGCCTTCGTCAAAACCTCCACCGGCTTCAGCACCGGCGGCGCGACCATCGAAGACGTACAACTCATGCGCGAGGTCGTCGGCCCCACGCTCGGCGTCAAGGCATCCGGCGGCATCCGCGATCGCGCCACCGCCATCGCCATGCTCGAGGCAGGCGCGACGCGGCTGGGCTGCAGTGCCGGTGTGGCGATTGTCAGTGGCGGTACTGGCTCAGCAGGGTACTGATCCGCGCTGACCCGGTTCGCTGCGGTCACTTTTCGGTGGAGTCACTCCGATACTCCGATGTCGTGATGCGATCTACAACTCACCAGTCGTGACGCTGGCACGGCAGAGTGACGCGGGCAGTGTGCTCCCTTTTTGGGGGCGTCAGCGTCCATGGATGGACGCTGTCGAGCCTGCCATGGATGGCGCTTTTTGGCGTACCCCAAAAAGGGAGCACACTGGTCGCGTCACGGTGATTTGAACCAACGCTTAGGCAGCAGCTGGGCAGGGGTACGAGTCTCTGCCAACTACTGCCCCGAGTAGACGATCAACCCGAGCCCGACGATGAAGAGGGCGAACATCGCGGCGATCATGCCGGAGGTGCCGGCGGGTGCGTCCTTGAACTCTTTCCAGATGAATACGCCCCAGAAGGCGGCGACCATGGTGGCGCCCTGGCCGAGGCCGTAGCTGATCGCCGGACCGGCGGCGCCCGAGGCGATGAAGCTGAACGAGAATCCGACGCACCAGATGGCGCCGCCGAGAATGCCCACGAGGTGCAGGCGAGGCGTGCCTTTGCTGAAGTACTCGCCCAAGGGTGCGACGTCGCCGGAGATGGGCTTGTACTGCAAGGGGATGAGCCAGATTACATTGGAGACCAGCAGACCAACAGCGAAGACGACGCCAGCACTGTAGGGCGTCATGAGGCCCGCTTCAGGGCTGGCGAAATCAAAGGAGATGGATGCGGCGACAAAGCGGTAGAAAAAGCCCATGGCGATACCGGCAATCACAGAAATCGCCAGGCCCTTGCCCACGGAGCGGTCGCCATCCTGCGGCAGGCGGGCGTAGATCAGCGCGCAGACGATGATCGCTGCGGTAACCAGGCCGACACCCGCGAATAAAAAGGTGGCATCGCCCACGGGTTCGGCCATGTAGTTGGTCACCACACCGATCACCAGTGCGAGGCCAATGGCGACGGGGAACGCCACCGCCATGCCGGCAATGTCGATGGCGGCCACCAACAGAATGTTCGCAAGATTGAACACCGCACCACCGATCAGGGCGGACTGGATCGCCTCGCCGGAGGCCTGGGAGATGTCGGGCATAAACGCTCGGCCCGCTTCGCCGGTACTGCCGATGGTGAAGGCGAACAACAGCGTCAGTAACAACACACCCAGGGAGTAGTCCCAGTAAAACAGCTGGAACTGCCATTCGCTGCTGGCCAGCTTCTGGGTATTGGCCCAGGAACCCCAGCAGAGCATGGTGATGAAACACATGGCGACGGCCACGGTGTAGGACTCGACTATGAACATGGCGGCTTCTCGTTGTTATGTACGCTCGCCATCATCGGGCCCAAACCCAAAAGATTCAAGAACCCTCACAACAACGGACAGCGCGCTTGTGTACCGCGCGATATCGATCAGTTCAGAAGCGCCTGCGCCAACTCCGTGACGGCGGACTCGGTGTAACCCGCCTCTGCCGCGAGATTGCCCCACACCGGTGCGGGCCAGCAGGGATCAAGTTCGCGTCGACCCACCACATGCAGATGCAGTTGGGGCACCACAAGACCCAGGGCACCGACATTCACCCGGGGATAACCCAGATCGTTTTTCAGGTAGTTCGCCACCCCGGCTGCCTGGTCCAGAAGGTCATTGCGCTGAGCTGCGGGCAAATCTAGCAGATCCAGCACCCCGGTTTCGGGCACGAGGATCAACCAGTGTAATGAGGCATTGCGATGCAGCAGCAGGTGCGCAGCTTCGCCTTTACCAAGGTAGTGACAGTCAGCGGCCAGCTGCCCGTGCAGTTGCCATTGGGATTCCACCATGCGCTTTTCGTCCTCTGCATACCCTTTGCAGCGCAGCGTCTGCGTGCGCCAGGTCACAGTTTACGGCGCTTTGGCAGGCAAAACGTGACGGAGTTCTCTGACCCCCGCCTGTCTGCGCGCATTTGCACCGCAACCGTGCCTTACTACAAACACAAGAACACGTATTACACCGAAGAGGTGTCAGTCATGAACATGCCGACGTTGTTACAGGATCAAGGGCTTTCTCAGGACGTGGTGTCTGCCATGGATGCCATTGTGTCGTTCCGTCACCAGGGTATTCGCCAGACGCGACGCGACGCGATTGCCGCGACGCAAGCTTCGTCGGGCGCAGATCCTCGACCGCGGTACTGCACGTTCGGCGGCTCTCTGTCCAAACCCACCGCCGAGTCTCGGTAATGAGTCTACCGATGTCTGCGCAAGGTGTGAGCACAAGGGCAAAGGTTACTCTGGCGAACGGTCAGGACTCACCGCGTTCCACCCGTTCGCAGCGCAGCGGCAGCTCGCGTCGCGGTCACCTCGGCAACGGAACGCCCGGCTGGCGGCGACCCCGGTTTTCGATTTCTCGTTACTGAAACTCGGTTACGCAACCACGATAGAAAAAAACTCCAGCAACACTGTTTTCTTGTCAATCAATTCAGGTAGCATAAAACGCCATGCAGACCTGCCGTCACCACCCTGACAGAAACTCCACACGCGTCTGTTCCGTGTGCGGGGGCTACTTCTGTGACGAGTGCGTTTCAGTTCGTTACTACCCCCGCGAATCCGATATCTGCCATCACTGCTCCGGCGAAAAACCCTACGAACCACCGCCCGAGCAGGAACAACTCGAAGAAGCACCAACACCACAGCGCCGCATTCCCCTGCCCCTGCCCAAACTCGATGGCGAAAGCCTGCTACCCCGCGTGGAGTGGGTGGTGTTTCTGGCCTGTGCGGTGATCATCGTCTATCGTCTGGCCGTGGTGCTGGGCAACTCCGAAACGGAACTGGTCTGGTCACCCGAATCCCCCGATGACATGGCCGTGCACTGCCTTGGCAAGCTGGGCCGTATGAAGCGCACGGGGGTCAGCCCGTCCATCAATGCCATTGAGAGTGCCTGTCCACCACCGTTCATGGTGGAGCTCGTGGACAACTACGTGATCATCCGTTCGCCCGACGCGGATCGCTTTGGCTTCTCCGAGGCCGAGATGACGCTGAACCCCGTAGCTCTGGCAGTGGTGGAGTAACCCGGTATGGTCGCTGATCGTTCCTTACTGCCCGGCCCGGCAACGAACCAGCGCGGCTTCACGTTTCTGGAATTGATGATGGTCGTGGCCATCATCGGCGTGCTCGCCTCGCTGGCGCTGCCGTTCTATCAGGATTACCAGATGCGCGCCCGCATGGTCGAGGTCACCGCCTTCCTGGGCGAGGCACGCACCGCAATGATGGCAGAGAAATCCGCGTCGGGAGAGTTTCCCTCCGAGGTGCTGGGTGCCGCGTCGCGCATCGCCGCCCGCCAGACCGGCGGCACTCGGGTGCGCCTCGCCGAGTCCCGGGTGGAGCATCCGAGTGAACTCATCGATGTCTACTACTACGAATTCAATACAAGACGGAACTGGGCCTACATTGCCGTCGAACTGAACACCGACATCCTCACTGACTGCTCGGGCACCTGCACCCTGCATGTGGGCGTCGCCGACGTGGATGGCAACATGCACAGCTTCTGTGGCCGCTGGACGCGGGCTTACTGGCTGGACCCCTTTCCACCGCGCTATCTGCCGCGGGATTGCAACACCGACCGGGTACGCCGCGAGCTGAATCGCCTGACGCGCTGAGCGCCACTTGCAGCGTCGCCTTCAGAGTCCTCGGAGGCTCTCGCCTCGCCCGCTTACCTTTTCGCCTTCCCCCACTTTCCTTCCCCCACTTCCCTTTCCCCATTGCATAAACCACGCCCACGGCCATAGGCTTGTCACGCAAGTTGCCCTTTGTCAGAAAATAATTAACAAGGAGTATTGGCAATGGCTGTCCAAGAGATAGACGTCATCGTAATCGGCGCAGGCGTGGCAGGACTGTATGCCCTGCACCGCATGCGCGAAGCAGGCCTGAGCGTGCAATGTATCGACGCGGCACCGGATATCGGCGGGACCTGGCACTGGAACTGCTATCCCGGAGCCCGCCTGGATTCCCCGTCGTACACCTATCAGTACTGGTTCTCTGACGAAGTGCTCAACGAGTGGGAGTGGTCCGAGCGGTTCCCCGCCCAGCCCGAAATCAAGCGCTACCTCAAATTCGTGGCCGACAAGTTCAACCTGCACCCGGACATCACCCTTGATACGCGCATCAGGAGCGCGATCTGGAATGCGGAACAGGCGCGCTGGTTACTGACCAGCGAATCCGGTGAGCAGTGGAGCACCCGTTTTGTTATCAGCTGTGTGGGCATGCTGTCGGCGCCCAACGCCCCGAAATTCCCCGATGCCGACAAGTTTAAGGGGCAGGTGCTGCACACCGCGCGCTGGCCGCAGCAGGGCATTGACCTGACTGGCAAGCGCGTCGGCGTTGTCGGTGTGGGCGCCACCGGCATTCAGGTGATTCAGACCCTGGCAACAGAGGTTGCCGATCTCTACGTCTTTCAGCGCACGCCGCAGTACGCGGTCAAAATGAACAACTACCCCTTGGACAAGGAACAGCTGGACTACTGGCGCGCCCAGTACCCGGCCATGAAGACCGATATTCACACCACCTTCGGCGGCTTCGAGTGGAAGCTGCGCGAGCTCGGCGAAGCGGCCGAGATGACGCCCCAGCAGCGTCGCGAAATTCTGGAGGAGGCCTGGACCGATGGGTCCCTCAAAATGTGGGTGGGTGTCTATCCCGAAATGCTGGCGGACCCCGAAATCAACGCTGAAGCGTCGGAATTCGTGCGCGAGAAGATTCGCGCGCGCATCGACGACCCCGCGCTCGCCGAAAAGCTCATTCCCCGGGCCTATGGCTTCGGCACCTATCGCGTACCGCTCGAGACGAGTTACTACGACGCCTACAACCGCGAGAACGTGCACCTCGTTGATGTGAAAGAAAACCCGATCCAGCGCTTTACCGAAAAGGGGCTGCTGGTGGGTGATACGGAGTACGAACTGGATGTGCTGGTGTTCGCCACAGGCTTTGATGCCGGCACCGGCGCCCTCACCCGCATCGATGTCAGGGGCCGGGACAATCGCTCCCTCGACGAACTCTGGCACCAGGACATCCGCTCGACGCTGGGATTGCAGGTGCACGGTTTTCCGAATCTGTTCACCGTCGCTGGGCCGCTGGCACCGTCAACAGCGTTCTGCAACATGACCACCTGCCTGCAGCAGCAGGTCGACTGGGTGACGGATGCCATTCTCTACCTGCGCGACAACCAACTGCAGCAGATGGAGCCCACGCGCGAGCGCGAGGATGAGTGGGTCGCGCATCACGACGAAGTGGCCAGCATGACGCTGATGATGCAGACCAACAGCTGGTACACGGGCGCCAATATCGAAGGCAAGCCGCGCCGGCTGCTGTCCTACATTGGTGGCGTCGGTGAATACCGGGCGATCTGCGACGAGGTTCGCGAGAGTGGCTATCAAGGTTTTGCGCTCGGCTAGCGCAACTGGGGGGCAGCAAGGCGCCCACTCAAGGTCAGGGCGCTTCTTGAGGATCGGGCGCTGAAGGTCCCGAAGAAAATCGCTGATGCATAGCGGGCGAACGCAGCAGGTACACCGACAGCCCGACATAAAGACAATATTCAATTGTCATGGGTATGAACCGGCGAGTTCCGCCGCCGAAGGCACCAAAATCCACGGTCTCAACAAAGCACAGGGTCGCGAGCACGGCATACATCGTCACGGTCGCAAACGGTGTGCCCGACCATCTGAGGTAGTAACCCATCAGAAAGACCGCCCCCGTGACCAGTATCGCGAAGAAGTGCAGAAACTGCGTACCTCGCGGAAAGTTTGGATGCTGCAGGCCAAGGGACACCGCGGGAAACCCATACTCAACGAGTCCCAGCACACCCCACCCCACCAGGGCCGACGAGATCAACAGGAGCAACTGAGGCATAAAACGTAGCATGCGGGTCATAGCACTATGGTCTCCGGCTTCGACCGCATCAGTCTACAACGTCAACTTCATGGGCGTACCAGCCGCCGCTGTGCTAGCCTGAGGGACAGGTCAGTGAGGGTAGGCAATCGTGTTCCCCACGTTCTGCAGCGCATTACCATCGAGAGTCCTGGCAGGTATTTCACTGCGGGGCCTGAAGGCTGTGTTCATAGCATGAACCGGCTACGATGCCTGGGCGTCTCGGCGCTACTGTCTCTGCTGATCACCGGCTGCGGCGGTGGGGGCGGTGGAGGGGGTGATTCCAGTCCGCCCACGGCCGCCCCGATACCCACGCCCCAGGCGCCCCCGGCCAGTGACATTTTCGAGACCCCTGAGTCCGTGACCCGCTTTCTGGCCTCGGCCAGCTTCGGCGCACGCGGCGCTGAAGTGGATGACCTGATTGGCACCAGCGCCAGCGACTGGTTCACGCGCCAGCTGTCGGCGCCCGCAAGCTATACCCTGCCCCTGATGGCCGATTACCTGGCCGCTGCCACCGAAGAGTCGCAGGAGGCCTTTTTTCGCTACGTCGTCTCGTCAGTCACCTTCTGGCGTATCGCCACCGAAGGGCCCGACCAACTGCGCCAGCGCATGGCCTTCGCCCTGTCGCAGATTCTCGTGCTGTCGGATTCGAACTCGGACCTGATCCTGGACCAACCCCAGGCGATGGGCTACTACCGGGACATTCTTACGGAGCATGCGCTCGGGAATTTCCGCGATCTGCTCGACGCCGTAACCTACAGCCCGGCAATGGCCTACTACCTTACCTACCTCGGGAATTTACCGGCGGATCCTGACACCGGCCGCCAGCCCGACGAAAACTATGCCCGCGAGATCATGCAGCTCTTCACCATCGGCCTTGTGGAGCTCAACGATGATGGCAGCCCGGTATTCGGCGCCGATGGCGAAGCGATCGAGACCTACCGCAGCACCGATATCGATGGTCTGGCTCGCGTATTCACGGGCATGGATATCGACAGTGACAACTACTGGGAAGACCCCGAATCCCTCGCCCGGCCCCTGTATATCGACGAGTACCGACATTCCCAGCGCGAAAAACGCTTTCTCGATACGGTGATCCCGGCGGACACCCCCGGCCCCGAGAGTGTGCGCATTGCTCTGGACGCGCTGTTTGACCACCCCAATGTCGGTCCTTTTATCGGCCGCCAGCTGATACAACGCTTTACCACCAGCGACCCTGACCCTGACTACGTGGAGCGCGTGGCGACGGCCTTCAACAACGGTGAGTACTTCCTGCCCAACGAAGAGCGCGTCGGCACCGGGCAGCGCGGTGACCTCGCCGCGACGCTCGCCGCGGTGCTCTTCGACGACGATGCCCGCCGCGCCAACGCCCTGGCCGACGAACAGTTCGGCAAACCGCGGGAGCCGGTGCTGCGCCTGCTGCAGTGGGCGCGAGCCTTCGACGTCGACGGCAGCAGCCCGGAGCTGACACCGATCCTCTATGACACGAGCGCCAGCGACGCCCTCGCCCAGCACCCTTACCGCTCCCGCTCCGTATTCAACTTCTACCGGCCGGGTTACGTCGCACCGGGTACGGAATCCGGGGCCCGGGGCATGACCGTGCCGGAATTGCAGATCGTCAATGCATCCAGCACGCCGGGCTACGTCAACTTCATGACCTATTTCGTGTTTCGCGATCAGCGCCGCGGCGACAGTATCGACTTTCTGAATGAGTACTTCGCGGGTAGTGAGCTGGGAGTCAACCTTGAGGCCCGGGCCAGCGCCAGCTTCGTGCCCGACTACTCACAGGAGCGCAGCCTCGCCGAAGACCCGCAGGCACTCGTGGCCCATCTCAATACCCTGCTCGCCCACGGCGCGCTGGAGGATGGCACCCGCGACAACATGGTGTCGCTGCTCGATGAAATACCTCTTGAGCGCCAGGACTGGCAGGCCGAGGGCGATGACGGGCGTGATCTGCGCGTCTACTTTGCCGTGCTGATGACCATGACCGCGCCAGAATATCTGGTACAGCAATAGGAGGCGCCCGATGACCCTGCATAGACGACGCTTCCTCCGCCACCTTGCCGCCGCACCGATGCTGGCCGGAGGGACACTGGGCCTGTCGCAGCGCGGTTACGGTGCCGACATCGGTGGCTACCGGGCGCTGGTTTGCGTATTTCTTTACGGCGGTCTTGATAACAACGACCTGTTGTTGCCGGCAGGCAATGCCTACAGCGACTTTGCCCGCATTCGCGAGAGCCTGCTGGCGGAACAGGGCGAGGCGCGGGCGCCGGAGTTTCTGCTGCCCCTGGACTCACTGCAGTCGACCGCCGATGGCAGCCGCTGGGCCCTGCCCCCGGAAATGCCCGCCACCAAAGCCCTCTTTGACAGCGGCCGCGCTGCCGTTGTGGCCAATGTCGGTCCACTGATCGAACCGGTGACGCGCCAGCAGTTTCTGGACGAGACCGTGCGCCTGCCGCCACGGCTGTTCTCACATAACGACCAGCAGGCGACCTGGCAGGCCAGCGCCCCGGAGGGCGCCCAGTACGGCTGGGGTGGCCTGTTTGCAGATGCGTTCCTGCGCAGCGGCGCAAGCGCTGGCGCCGAGGCTTTCGCCACTATCACGGCCACAGAAGTGGGTCCGTTTTTGACCGGCGAACGCGCGTTCCCCTATCGCATCAATCCCTGGGGCGCGTCGCAGGTGTACCTGCTGGGGGAAAACGAAACGCTCGTGGAGGGCGACGACTCTTTTGAACAACGCCTGCTACGGCATCTGCGCGGCGACCGCTACTCGGGTTCGCACGTCATACGCAGCGACATGGCAACCGCGCTCGGCAAGAGTCTGGCGACCAACGCCCGCTACAACAGCGCGCGCGGCGCCAGCGTCACCCTCGCAACGCCGTTTCCCGACAATGAACTTGGCGCCCAATTGCGCGCCGTGGCAGACACCATCGCTATTCGCAATGAACTGGGCGTACAGAGGCAGATCTTCTTCGTAGGGATTGGCGGCTTCGACACTCATAGCGCGCAGGCGACGGATCTGCCAGCGCTGCTGGGCATGGTCGACAGTGCTGCCGGGGCGTTCTACCAGGCCACCGAGGAACTGGGCATCGCCCAGGACGTCACCCTGTTCACGGCGTCGGACTTCGGCCGTACCCTGGCGATCAACGGTGACGGCACAGACCACGGCTGGGGCGGTCACCACCTGGTGATCGGTGGCGGTGTGAATGGCGGTAATCTGCTGGGCACCCCGCCGCCACCCCGTATCGACAATCCCCGGGACGCCGGCGCCGGCGCTGCGATTCCGGAGTTTTCTGTGGAACAGTTCGCAGCGCCCCTGGGACGCTGGATGGGACTGTCGGACGCAGAGCTTGATGCCGCGCTACCGGCCCTGGGCAACTTCGACCGCAACGTGCTCACGCTATTCACCTGATTGATCTTCGAATAGTCCCAGCGACCTCGCTTGGAGTTCCATACTGCCGCCTGCTGTCGCTCTCTCGAACCCCTGCGGAATTCTTGCGCCCCAGCCACCTTCCGTCACCGGCATTGCACACCGCCTGCGCAGTGCCCTCAGCCGCGTAGCCTGGGTCCGCTTCGGCGGCGCTTACCGCTCCATGGGCAGCGCCGAGTTTGGTCGAAATATCGCGAGAGAACTCAAGGACCTGCAAGACGCCGACAGTCGTGGCGCCTTGTTTCTTAAGCTGCGCAACAAGCGCGCGGCGGTGGTCCTGACCATGGATCACTACAATGCGCTCCGCGAGACCGTGCTCGCGGCAGAGCAATTGCTTGAGCACCAGGCGGCGGACGAAATACGCGACAGCGCGGCACACTTCGAGGAGCTGTATGCGCGTATCACGGCCCCCGGCTCAAAGGCCGGTGCCGATGCACTCTTTAACGCCAGTGCCGACGATCTGCGCAGCACCTACCAACCCGGAGCGACGGAACAGGACCGGTGATCACGGTTATCGCCGGCGTGAACGGCGCGGGCAAAAGCTCGGTGATCGGCTCGTTTTTGCGCGCCAGACGGGGCGAATACTTCAATCCCGATGAAGCGGCCCAACGCTTGAAAACCCTCAACGGGCTCACTCAAAACGAAGCCAACGCGACCGCCTGGCAGACTGGATTTGACCTGCTTTGTCGGGCAATCGACAACCGAGCGCCGTTCGCCTTTGAAACGACGCTGGGTGGACGCTCCATCACCAACAAACTGCACGAGGCCATCAGCCGAGACGTGCCGGTTCGTCTGCTCTGCTGCGGACTGGAATCCGTGAAGCTACATCTGAACCGTGTACAGGCGCGGGTGGCCCGCGGCGGCCACGATATACCCGAGGCCAGGATTCGCGAACGATGGGTTTCGTCAATTGCCAACCTGTGCAGCCTGGTTCCCCACTGCACAGAACTCGTCGTCTGGGACAACTCTGCGCCCCTCAGCGACGGCAAGCCTCAGCCGACCTCCCTGTTTCACCTTCGAGGCGCGCAGTTCGGGCAAATGCCAGAGCCAGATATGCCGGACTGGGCAAAACCCATTGCGGAGAACGTTATGCAACGCGTCAATCATTGTTGAAGTAAGTAATCACTATCTATAGATAGTATATACAGCAAAGCTTTTTACGCATCTGACAGGCTGACTCCTTAAGGACGGTCGTACCGCGACTGCGCAAATTTGACGGATTCTGGCAGGCATGAGCAATGTTCATCTATGTGCAAATTATCTATACTTGTTCGAGTTAATACATCACGATCAAACCTATGGATACCCGCACGCAACAACACGAGCAATCAAAATCCCTGGGCCGCGTCGCGGCGAAGCTGTTCTTCGCGATCACCGATCAATGGGATCTGAACGAGAGCCAGCGCCTGAAGCTTGCGGGTCAAAGCAGCCGCTCCACGCTCCACGGCTGGCGCAAAAAAGTCGACGCGGGGCAGGACCTGACGCTATCGCCCGACACCCTCGAGCGCTTGTCGTACCTTGCGGGGATCTACAAAGCGCTGCAGATCATTTTTCCGTCCGAGGAGCAGTGGCGAAGCTGGGTGCGCAAACCCAACCGCGATTTTGGCGGAGACTCTGCACTGCAACATATGCTCGGCGGGCGGGTGATGGACCTGGCGGATGTGCGCCGCTATCTGGACCACTGGCGTGGCGGCGCCTTTGAATGATGAGGTGGTGGGCAAAACGACCTACCGCCTCATCAACAGCAAGTACCCGCCCATTGCCCTGTTTGAAAACCTGCTCGACCCCGTTGAACTCGAGGTCGCCTACGCTCTCGAAAGCCTGACCAACGACCGGCTGCGACAGGAAGCGGGCGACCTGTATCGCGTACCGCCCCAGGACCGGCTGGTCGGCCCGGGCAGCAGCCCGATCATGGCGGCCTTCACGCATGTGGGATTCCCGAGTCGCTTCTCGAATGGACGCTTCGGCATCTACTACGCAGGCCTGGAGCGCCAGACCGCCATCGCAGAATCGATGTACTCCCAGGCCCGTCGCCTGTCTGCGACGGCCGAGGGGCCCGTGGAACTCACATTGCGAGCCTATACCTGCCGCGTGAACGCACCGCTGCTGGATGTGACAGGCAACGGGTTTGAGAACCTGCACCTGCCCGACGACTGGTCACCGGCTCAGCGCTTTGGCGAATCTGCGCGCAATGAAGATGAGAAGGGGATTCTCTACCGGTCCGTGCGCCTTGATGGCGGTCACTGCATTGCAGCGCTGCGGACCCGGGCGCTGAAACCACCCGCGTCGCAGGCCGCGCACTATCGGTTTGTTTGGAATGGTGAAGCGATTACGGATGTGCTCAAGGTGGAAGCTGTGCGCATCAATCAATGAGCAACGTCATCCCACTCTGATCCCAACAAGGCTTCTAGGGGGCAAAGACTTGCGTGTCCAGGCATCGGCAACCGATCCCGAGACTGTCACAACACCTCCGCCAGATCCCCCTTCTCCTCCAGCCAGGACTTGCGATCCCCCGCCCGCTTCTTCGCCAGCAGCATGTCGAGCATTTCGTTGGTGCCGTCACCGGCATCCAGGCGCAGCTGCACCAGGCGTCGCGTATCGGGGTTCATAGTGGTTTCGCGCAACTGCAGGGGATTCATTTCGCCCAGCCCTTTAAAGCGCTGCACGTTGACCTTGCCACGCTTTTTCTCGGCCTCGATGCGCGCCAGCACGCCCGCCTTCTCGCTCTCGTCCAGGGCGTAGAAGACCTCCTTGGCCACATCGATGCGATACAGCGGCGGCATGGCTACAAACACGTGCCCGGCGGCGACCAAAGGCCTGAAGTGACGCACGAACAGCGCGCAGATCAGCGTGGCGATGTGCAGGCCATCGGAGTCCGCGTCCGCCAGAATGCAGACCTTGCCGTAGCGCAGACCCGACAGGTCATCGCTGCCGGGGTCGATGCCTAGGGCCACCGAGATGTTGTGCACTTCGGCAGACGACAGAATCTCGCCTGAATCGACTTCCCAGGTATTCAGGATCTTGCCGCGCAGGGGCAGGATCGCCTGGAACTCGCGATCCCGCGCCTGCTTGGCGCTACCACCAGCGGAGTCGCCCTCCACCAGAAACAACTCCGAACGGGACGGGTCTTCGCCGGAACAGTCCGCGAGCTTGCCCGGTAGCGCGGGCCCGGCACTGACTTTTTTGCGCACCACTTTCTTGGCGCTGCGCAGGCGGCGCTGGGCGTTGTTGATGCATAGCTCCGCCAAGGCCTCGGCGTCCGCCGTGTGCTGGTTCAGCCACAGGCTGAAGGCGTCCTTGGCGACGCCGGCGACAAAAGCCGCGGCCTCGCGGGAGCTCAGGCGCTCTTTGGTCTGACCCGAGAACTGCGGGTCTTCAAGCTTGGACGAGAGCACATAGGCGCAGCGCTCCCAGATATCGTCAGGTGTCAGTTTCACGCCGCGGGGCAGCAAAGAGCGGATCTCGCAGAAGTCGCGCATGGCATCGAGCAGCCCCGTGCGCAACCCGTTCACGTGAGTGCCACCCTGGGCCGTGGGAATCAGGTTGACGTAGGACTCGGTCACCAGCTCGCCGCCCTCGGGCAGCCACTGCACGGCCCAGTCCACCGCCTCTGTCGCCGTGCCAAAGCTGCCGGTAAAGGGTTCGGCGGGTACGGTGGCAAAGCCGTCCGTGGCACCCAGCAGATAGTCCGTCAGCCCGTCTTCGTAATACCACTCCTCTTTCTCGCCCTTCTTTTCGTCATTGAAGGTCACGCGCAGGCCCGGGCAGAGCACCGCTTTGGCGCGCAGCACGTGGATCAGGCGCGGTACCGAGAAGTTGATGGAGTCAAAGTACTGGGGGTCTGGCGTAAAGCTCACGCAGGTGCCCGTGTTGCGCTTGCCGACGGTGTCGATCACCTTGAGTTCGCTGGTTTTGTCGCCCCCGGCAAAGCTCATCTCGTGCACCTGGCCGTCGCGGCGAATGGTCACCGTGAGGGATTTGGACAGGGCGTTCACCACGGACACCCCCACGCCGTGCAGGCCGCCGCTGAACTGGTAGTTCTTGCTCGAGAACTTGCCGCCTGCGTGCAGCGTCGACAGGATCACTTCCACGCCGGGTTTTTTCTGCTCGGGGTGCATGTCTACGGGCATGCCGCGGCCATCATCGGTCACCGACAGGGAGCCATCGGCGTGCAGCACCACGTCAATCTGCCGGGCGTGGCCCGCCAGGGCTTCGTCGACGCTGTTGTCGATGACTTCCTGTGCCAGGTGATTGGGGCGGGTGGTATCGGTGTACATGCCGGGGCGCTTGCGCACCGGCTCGAGGCCTGTGAGGACCTCGATGGATTCAGATGAATAATCGCTCACGGCGGGGTAACGGACCTGCAGAAAAAGATCTGCGGCATTGTACAGCGCAACCTCCGCGCTGCGTTAATTCGGATCAGAGATAACCGCTCGCGTTGCGATCGACAAAGAATTCCCGGGACTCGGCGCGTGAGACGCCAGTGCGGATCACGCCGTCGCTGCCCAATTCCATCCAGCGATAGCCGGGAGACAGGGTATCGACGGCAAAATCCTCCTGCTGCGGCAGAAACTGCACACAGGTCGACGGTGTGCATAACAGCCGCAAGTCGTTGCGCATGGTATCCAGGGCCTGGTGCACGTGGCCCCAGAGCACCCCGCGAACCTGCTTGTAACGATCGAGCACCGCAAAGAACGCATCGGCGTCCTGCACCATCTGCTCATCCAGCCACGAGCAACCGATGGGCACCGGCTGGTGGTGAAGACAGACCAGGCTGTACAGGCCGGCCGCTTCGCCCGCGGCGAGGTACTCGTCCAGCTTTCCCAGTTCCTGGTCGCCCAGGTGGCCCCCGACTTCGCCGGGGATCTGGGAATCCAGCATTATGATCTGCCAGGCACCGACGCGAATAACGTCGGGCAGGCGCCGGGCGCCGCCCACGTCGATCATCACATCGCGCAGATCGTGATTGCCCGGCAGCCAGTAATGTTCATCGCTGATAGCGCCAAAATAGTCCAGCAGGCGCTCGTAGGCACCGGCGGCACCCGAATCCGCGAGGTCCCCAGTGCCCAGAATCAGGTCCGGGTTCGGGTACTCGGTCTTGACCAGATCAATGATCGCCTGCAGCGAATCATCGGTATCGAGTCCCAGCAGCGTGCCGCCGGGATAACCCTTCAGGTGCGTGTCGGTGATCTGCACGATACGCACCGTGTCACCGTCGATGGGAAGTTCCCGTATGCGAGTATCTTCGGCCGTCACAACGTATCGCCCTCAGGCGGGCTCCGTACCTGATCGGGTGCTGCGGGGTTCGAACACCGGCTGGTCCACTGCGCCGTGGTGCAGGCAATGCGACAGCCAGTCCGCAAGAAAGGCGTTCTGCTGGGCTTTTTCGTCCTGCTGGTGCATGGCGCGATTGGGGTAGCTGTAGCGCCCCGCCGTGGGGCCGTGGTCCTGAAAACTCACGACTTCGAGCATGCCGGCATCGTGATAGGCGCGCAGCTCCATGCGCAGCGGTGCCATCCAGGGGCTGGATTGCCCTTGTTTGTCGCCCGCTGCACCGGTATCAGCGCGGCCCGGATCAATGGCCTGCAGGGCGAACAGGGTGGTGTAGCGGCTGCGCTCGACCACATCGAGTTGCACGCGTACGCGCGGTAGCGCGACCTCGCGATGGTTGCTGCTTTCGTAATCCGGGAACAATCGCAGAAGACGGGCGTAGTTGGCCTCGCACAGGGCATGAAGGGCCCGGAGATCCACTTTGTACCGGTCTTTTATCACGCGATTAATTACCTCTGACGTTAAATCGGGGCCGCAACGCGACCAAATGCCCGTCGCCTGCGACCAGTCACAGCCTGTGTACTGGAGCTTCAGGCAGTGTAGCACCTAAGATTGGGATCATTGTGATGGACCTCCCATCAGTTTTCAGCACTGCGAAGCAGTCGGCATAACTGGTATTATTTGCGCGGCGAATTTGTGCCGCCCCGACGAATCTCAAGGATCTCATATGCTATTTCCCCGCAAGGTGCTGCTCGCGTCCATCGCGGCATTGCTGGCCTCTGGCGCCCAGGCGGAATCCCTGCGCGACATCTATGAACTCGCGCTCGAGAATGATGCAACGCTCAAGGCGCAGCAGGCCCAGTACCTGGCCAGTCTCGAGGACGAGAATGCGGCCCGCTCGCGACTGTTACCGCAGGTCAGTGCCTCGTACAGCTACCAGAACTCTGACACCGACACGACCAGCCCGGGCATTATTGGCTTTGACAGCACGGGCACGCCGGTGATCGGTAATACCTTCGACAACACCGACATCGACACGGACGGCTATCAGGTATCACTGTCCCAGGCCATCTTCGATCTGCCCGCCTGGTTCTCATTCCAGTCTGGTCAGGAGTTGACCAAGCAGGCCGAGGCGACCTTCGCGGGCCAGCAGCAGAATCTGATCGTACGCGTCGTTGAGGCCTATCTGGCCGTGCTGCGCGCCCAGGACAACCTGCGCGCATCCAAAGCCCGCGAAGAAGCCTTTGGTCGCCAGCTGGAGCAGAACCAACAGCGCTTCGAAGTGGGTCTGATCGCCATCACCGACGTCTACGAATCCCAGGCCGCCTATGACCTGGCGCAGGTGGATCGCATCGCCGACGAGAACAGCGTCGCCGTGGCCCTCGAGAACCTGACCGTGCTTACGGGCCAGCGCCACGACAATCTGGACGTTCTGGTCGAGAGCTTTACCGCAAACATGCCCGAACCTGCGGATCGTTCCGCGTGGGTGGATTTCGCCCTCGAGAACAACTTCACGCTGCAGGCGTCAAAGTACGCCGAAGAAGCTGCACGCCAGAACGCCAAGGCCAATCGCATGGCCCATGCGCCGACGATCAGCGGCACCGCGTCCTACTCGGATTTCGAAACCGAGGGCTCGCGCTTTCAGGACCCCGCCGGTATTTTCAACTTTCCGCCGGATAACGAGCGGGAGCAGACGATCTGGGGCGTGGAGCTGTCTGTACCCCTGTACAGCGGTGGCGGCATCAGTGCCGAGCGCCGCCGCGCCGCCCAGCAGTACAACGCCGCGCGGGAGCAGCGCATCAACCTCACGCGCCAGACCGTAACGGACGCCCGCTCACTGCATATGACTGTGGTCAACGACGTGGCGCGGGTTGCCGCACGCCGCCAGAGCATCGTGTCGTCGCGCAGCGCCCTGGACGCCACGCAGGCGGGTTACGAAGTGGGTACCCGCAACATTGTGGATGTGCTCAATGCGCAGAACACGCTGTTTGGCGCCCTGCGGGACTACGCCAACAGCCGCTATGACTACATCGTGAATACGCTGCGTCTCAAGGAGCAGGCGGGCTTGCTGAGCCCCGAAGACGTCAACCGTCTCGACAGCTACCTCGAAGCACCGCCGCCGCCTACGAGCTCAAGCACGCCCAAGTAGGCTATCCAGTCCGGCCATCAGCCTGTCTACCGCGCCGCGGTTTGCCTCGAGCACCCGGCGCGCCGCCGCCCCCCGTCGCTGCGCTTCTTCCGGATCACCCAGCAGGCCTGTGAGGCCGGCGGCGAGCTCCCGCGTCGATAAAACCTGCTCCAGTGCCCCCGCCGCCTGCAGGCGCTGGGTAACATCCTCAAAATTGAACATGGACTGACCGCAGAGCACCGGCAGGCCCCAGGCCGCGGCTTCCAATGGATTGTGGCCACCGCGGGTCACAAAACTGCCGCCGATCACAGCAATATCGGCGACCCCGAACAATTGCAGCAATTCCCCCAGTGTATCGATGAGCAACACCTGCGTGCCTGCCTGGGGTACGCCACCGTCAGCGCGATGAGCCATGGTCAGCCCGCGCGATGCAATAAGCGCTGCGACCTCGGCAAAGCGCTCGGGGTGGCGGGGCGCCAGCAGCATCAACACGTTGTCAAAGCGCTCCTGCAGCATCGCCAGTGCGTCCAGGGCGATCTCGTCTTCGCCCTCGTGCGTGCTGGCAACGATGAACACTGGGCGGTGGTCCAGACTCCAGTCGCGCCGCAGCGCTGCGGCGCGTTCGCGCAGCGTGTCGTCGAGGGACACATCGAACTTGATACTGCCAATGACGCCGATCTGGCTGGGCAGCATGCCCAACTGCAGAAAATGATCCGCATCCGTCGACGCCTGGGCACCCACCCAGTCCAGGCAGGCAAACATGCCGCGGGTGGTCTTGGGTATGCGCGCATAGCCCGCCGCCGAGCGCACCGACAGGCGCGCGTTGGCGAGCACGATGCGCACATCCTGCTTGCGACTCAGGTGCAACATGTTCGGCCACAACTCAGTCTCCATGAGCACGAGCATGCGCGGTTGTACCCGGCGCAGAAACCGGCGTACAGCGCCCGGGGTATCCCAGGGGGCATAGACATGGAACACGCGCTCCCCAAACAACCGAAGCACCTGCTCAGACCCTGTGGGGGTGGTTGTGGTGATCACCAACTGATGATCGCTGCGCTCTGCCAGCAGACGCTCAATCAGCGGCCGTGCCGCCAACGTTTCGCCCAGCGACACGGCATGAATCCAGATCACGGGGCGTGGATCTGCCGGTGGGGTAAAGTAGCCCAGGCGTTCGCCCAGGCGACGCCGGTAAGCGGGAGCGCGGCGCGAGCGCCACACCAGGCGCAGCATCACAAAGGGCAGCAGCAGCCGGAACAGCGTGCTGTAGAGAAAGCGCATGGTTATGGGTTCCCCGCGTCGAAGCGCAGAGCATAGCGAGGCCGGCGCACGGCGACCAGCGCTTGCAGCTTTACGGCGCGCTGGGTACTGTCGGCGCCCCGCTGATCAAATACCCGACCATGACGCTCACGCTGCCCATTGATATCGACGCCGTCAAAGGCTTTCTGTCCCAGGCCGAAGGTGAGGCCCTGTACGAGACGGTGCTGCGCTGCAAAGGTCGTGCGCCGGCATTGGAAATCGGCAGTTACTGCGGCAAGTCCACGGTGTATCTGGGCCTGGCCTGCCAGGCGACGGAGCGCACGCTGCTGGCCCTGGATCATCACCGCGGCAGTGAGGAACATCAGCCGGGCGAGTTGTTTCACGATCCGGAGCTTACGGACGCCAGTGGTGCCGTCGATACACTCACGAGTTTTCGTCGCACCATGACCGCCGCGGGACTGGATGACACGGTGATCCCGGTGCTGGCCAGCTCCGCCCAGTTTGCCGCCACCTGGAGTGGCGATCTCAGCCTGGTGTTCATCGATGGAGGCCACAGTCTGGATGCCGCGCTGGCGGACTACCGGGGCTGGGCGAGCCGCATTGAACGCAGCGGCTATCTCGCGATTCACGATGTTTATCCGCCGCCCGAAACCGGTGGCCAGGCGCCCATTACCGTGTATCGGCTGGCGCTGGCGTCGGGCCTGTTTCGGGAGGTTATGGCGGTGGACAGCCTGCGGGTGCTGCAGCGGATCTAATTATCGGAAGCGCCGCACGGACTGCTCGCTCTGGCGAAGATCCACACACGTAAACAACGACGATGCGGCGGTGTGGCCGGTGAGGGCATCGGCAGCGAGTAACACGGCACCGGCAGTCCAGGTGGGACGCTCGTCGGGCCAGAGCAGGTCTTCGGCAAACTGATAGCCGGTCCAGTAGTCACCGTCGCGGGCACGCCACTGGTGCAACCAGCTATAGAGTTCCACAGCCCGGGCATGGTCGCCGGCGGCCAGCAGCGCCATCACCAGTTCGCAGGACTCTGCCACCGTCACCCAGGGCTCTTCGACCACGCAGCGACAGCCCATGCCATCTTTGACAAACTCCTGCCAGCGCGAAGCGAGGCGTTCGCGCGCTGCGCTGCCAGTAACCACACCGGCGAGCACAGGATAAAACCAATCCATGGAATAGCGCGCCTTGGACTCCCAGGTGCGATCAAAGCGCTCGGGATGGTGACGCAGGGCCTCACCCAGGCGATGACGGGCCTGCAGCCACTCGGGGCGGGGCTCTCCCAGGGTAACGGCAATATTGTGGGCGCACTCCAGGCTCTTGTAGATGGAGCTGCAACCCGTGATGAGCGCGTCGCCTTTGGGCTGCCCGTGCTCGTCCACGGCCCAATCGATCTCACCGTGTTCGGACTGCAATGTCAGTACAAACTCAATGGCCCGCGCCACGGTCGGCCACAGCGCCGCAAGAAACTCGTGACGCTGCGTGATCAGGTAATGGTGCCAGACGCCCGTGGCCACGTAGGCGACAAAATTCGATTCGCGTCGCTCCCGGTTGTCGACCTCACCATCGCGGTAGGCTGCCCACCAGCTGCCGTCGTCCAGTTGCTGCTGTGCAAGCCAGTGATAGGCAAGCTCCGCCGCCTGCCATTCACCGCCGATGGACAGGCCCATGGCCGCCTCTACATGATCCCAGGGATCCGCGTAGTTCCCCGCGGACCAGGGAATTTCACCGGTGGGTCGCTGCACCGCGACGATGGACGCCACCGTCGGCGCCAGGAATTCGCGCGGATACAGGCCGGGAGTTAAATAGGGACCACTCACAGGCCGGACTCCGATGCTCCGGACCCGATCGGGGCCTTGCGAAAATACATGGCGACACTCTTTCCGAGAAACGGGTTGAGCGCGCGCTCGAGGCGGCGCGTCAACCACGGCGCTTTCATCATATCCCAGACCAGCAGGCGATGATATTGACGCACCAGCCAGCTGCGCTCACGGCGGCGCCAGAACAGGCACTGCAGCCACCAGTAGATCGTGTGCAGTGCGTGGGCGCCATGCTCGTGATAGCACTCGAAGCCGCACTGCTCGATTTCGCCACGCAGTACCGGCGCCGCAAAAATACGCAGATGACCGCCGGGGGTCTGGTGGTACTCGCGCGACAGACGCCAGCAGATGCGCTCGCACCAGGCGCGCGGCACGCTGGCAAAAAAGTAGCCGCCAGGACGCAGTACGCGCTGGATCTCGCGCAGGGCGGCGCGGTAGTCGGGAATGTGTTCGAGTACTTCGCTGCAGATCACGCCGTCGAAGCTGTTATCGGCAAAGGGCAGGCGCAGCGCATCGCCGGCGAGCACACCAAAGAGCGTGGCTTGCCCGGAACTCGCATGGGCATCGATATCGACGGTGGTATCAGCATCAGCGAGCATTTGGCGGAACTCACCCAGGCGAGTACGTGCCGTCGCCAGGTCATCCAGCGACAGATCCACACCCACCGCATCCACCTGTTCCACCGCCGCCAGATTGATCACATGGCGGCCCTCACCGCAGCCCAGGTCCAGCACCCGCTGCCCCGGCCGGAGAGGAAAATAACTGCGGTCAACGGTCTGCATTGCGGATCACCTGCCGGTAGTAGTCCACCATCTGTGCGGCGCACACGTCCCAGCTGAAGTTCTCGAGTATGCGCTGGCGCCCCGCGGTACCCAGGTCATTGCGCCGGGCCGGATCATCCAACAGTTCAGCAATGGCGGCGGCCAGGGCCTCGGCATCTGCCGTCGGCACAATACACCCGGCCTCACCGACGATTTCGGCGAGAGCACCGCCGTCCGTCGACACCACCGGCACGCCGCAGGCCATGGCCTCGCCCGCGGGCAAGCCAAAGCCCTCGTAGATAGACGGCACCACCGCCACGGTGGCCTGGGCGTAGTAGCGCACCATCTCACCGGTGCTGATGCCCGAGACAAACTGCACCCGGTCTTCAATACGCAGACGCCGCAGCAGCTGCTCTGTCTTGCCGCCGGGTTGCGGACGACCCACCACCAGCAGCTCCAGATCGGGATAGCGGGTCAAAAGCGCAGCGTAGGCCTTGAGCAGGTAGCGCAGCCCCTTGAGTGGTGCGTCCGCCGATGCGGTAGCCATCAGGCGCCGGGGCAGGCGATCCACATCGTCATGGGGGCGGAACACCGCGGTGTCGATACCGTTGTAGATCAGGTCGATGCGCGACGCGTCGCGACCGAAGTCCTCGGCGATGTCCCGGCGCGAACGCTCCGACACGGTGATCACATGGCGTAACCGGCGAATCACCCGCCCCTGCATGCGCAGGAACGAATGCCAGCGCTTGACCAGCAGGCGCTCCATCGGCGTGCGCGCCGCCAACAGGGCAATGCGGCGATCATGGGTAATGGGGTGGTGCACCGTGGTCACCACCGCAAAGCCCTCATTTTGCAGCTTGAGCACCCCGTAGCTGAGACTCTGGTTGTCGTGGATCAGGTCGTAGCCTCGTCCATGCTTGTGCAGATAGCGCCGCACGCGCCGGCCAAAGGTATAGGGTTCGGCGAAGCCACCGGTCAGCTTGCTGGTCCACTCGATCATATCGGTGAGTGACAACAGATGCCTCGGGCGTAGAGAGCCCAGGCCATGCACAAACAGGTCCAGGCTGGGAATGTGGATCAGACGCACCCGGGGGTCGAGTTCGGGATAGGGCGGCCCGGATATCACATCCACACGGTGCCCGGCCTCTACCAGCGCCTTGCTCAGGTAGTGCAGGTAAATACCCTGGCCGCCACCATGGGGCTGGCTGCGATAACCGAGCAGGGCGATGTGCAGGGAATCCGACATGGAGTTTCCGGAGACGGGCGGGTGTAGTGGGAGCTGTGCGAGGCGCGAATTGTACCTGCCCCGGTCTACGGCAGACAGGTGAAATCAGGCCAACCGAATCCAGGCCGACAATACGGCTCAGGAACCAGCCTGTAAGTGCGCCGCCAGATCGCCCTCTGTAAGCCCCTGAATCACCGTCTCGAATTCAGCGCTGCCGTGACAGACGCCATCGGCGCTCCGGTTCTCGTACGAGGCACTGAGATTCAGGGCGCACAGCGAATCCCCATGCCCTGCCCGCAGGGCGCTCACGGCGGGACCTGGCGTCGCCAGGAGTTCGGCGAGCACCAGGGGTGAGAGCATGCCCACGCGCTCCTCCACACCGAAGGGCACAAGGTTGTGCCAGGCCGTGAGCAGCTTGGGACCAATGAACTGCGGCACAACGGGTGCCTCGGCCCGGGCGAGCAGTGCCGTGGCCCGATCGATATAGAACGGCAGCACCACGGAGTCGCGCCGACACTGCAACCAGGCATTGTGAATCTTGCGGTAGCTGCGTAGCCGTCCATTGCTGTGCTGCACCCAGCACTCGCGACCAAAACTCTCGTGATCACGAGGCGCAAAGTCGCGGAAGATCAGCAGGTCTGCATCGCACCAGATGACCTGGTCGGCACCTTCATGCAAGACCTGCTGCGCCCACAGCAAACGGGCGAGGTCTGACAACACCACGGGTTGCGCCGCATAACGCAGACGTAAGTCGTCGGGAACATAATCCAACAGGGCGTCGTCCAGCCAGCGGTATCCGAAGCCGTGGCGGTACGCCCAGTCGCGTACGCTGGCAACACAGTGCGCCACCCAACCGTCGAGGCGGTCACTGCGGTGGGACTGAAGGACGATGGTCGACGTCAAGTTTCTACACCCTTAGCAAAGCGCGCTGTGCAAACCGGATGCGAATCACATCCCTGACCGCGGAACCGGACAGGCAACAGAGCTGGCCGATATAATACGAAGTATTGATAAAGCACAGGTAAGCCTCATGAGCGCCTCAGCGCCCGCCCGCGGGACTTCGAACCCCTACAAGGGCATCATTCTCGCCGGAGGATCCGGCACCCGGCTCCATCCCCTGACCAGCACCGTGAGCAAGCAGCTCATGCCGGTCTACGACAAGCCGATGATCTACTATCCCCTGGCGACGCTCATGGAAGCGGGCATTCGCGATGTGCTGATCATCACCACACCCCGCGACCAGCTCGCTTTTGCGAACCTGCTCGGTGGCGGTGAGCAGTGGGGCATCAACATCAGCTACACGGTACAGCCGAGCCCCGATGGCCTGGCCCAGGCCTTTTTACTGGGTGCGGACTTCGTCGGCGACTCCCCCGTCAGCCTGGTGCTGGGCGACAATATTTTCTACGGCGACGGGTTTTCAAAAAGCCTGCGCGCCGCCTCGGCCCGCGACAGCGGCGCCTCGGTCTTCGCCTACTACGTGAACGACCCGGAGCGCTACGGCGTCGTGGACTTCGATACCGATGGCGTGGCCCGTAACATCGAAGAGAAACCCGCCAATCCCCGCTCCCACTACGCGGTCACGGGACTGTACTTTTACGACAACGACGTCATCGATATCGCCCGCAATATTCGCCCATCGGCGCGCGGCGAGCTCGAAATCACCGACGTGAACCTGGCCTACCTCAAGCGCGGCGACCTGCATGTCGAAGTCATGAGTCGAGGTACCGCCTGGCTGGACACGGGCACGCACAACTCGCTGCTGGATGCCGCGAACTTTATCCGCGTTGTAGAGGAGCGTCAGGGCCTGAAGATTGCCTGCCCTGAAGAAGTCGCCTATCGCAGCGGCTATATCGATGCCGCCGCATTGCAGGCGCTGGCGGACCCGCTGCGCAAGAGCGGCTACGGCGAATACCTGCTGGGTCTGTTGCGCGAAGAAGGGGTCGTACGCGATGCAGTTTGACGCCACACCTCTGCCCGGGGTCTACCTGCTTACACCGAAGGTGTTCGGCGACGAGCGGGGCTTCTTTATGGAAAGCTGGAACGCCGAGGTTTTTCGCGAAGCGGGTTTCGATCTGCATTTTGTGCAGGACAATCACAGCCGGTCCGCCCGCGGAATCCTGCGCGGCCTGCACTACCAGACCCGTCACACGCAGGGAAAACTCGTGCGCGCTACCGCAGGCAGCGTCTTTGATGTCGCCGTGGATCTGCGCCGGGACTCGCCCACGCTGGGCCAGTGGTACGGCGTTACCTTAGACGACCAGAAGCGCCAGATGCTGTGGATTCCGCCGGGTTTCGCCCACGGCTTCTACGTCACGTCAGAGTCCGCGGACTTTCAGTACAAATGCACCGCCCCCTACGACCCCGAGAGTGAGATCAGCATCGCCTGGGACGACCCGGACCTGGCCATCGACTGGCCGTTGCTCGACGGCGAGACGCCGTCCCTCTCTGCCAAGGATCGCGAGGCGCTGACCTTTGCCGAGGCACCGCGCCTGGCATAAAGTACCGGTCCCGGCAGATGTGCTGCGCTCGAGCGGTAGAGGAGAAGTGTATGAGCACCATCGTCAATGGGGTGGACTACGGTCCCCTGCATCAATTGATCGGCAGCTGGCGCGGTGATCGGGGGCTGGACGTCGCCCCGGAACCCGACGGTATCGACAAAGAAGCCTATTACGACGAAATCACTTTTATGCCCTCGGGTCCGGCCGACAACGCCGAAGAACAGGACCTGGTGTCACTGCGCTACCACCAGATCGTGCGCAAACGCAAAAATGGTCGCATTTTTCACGACCAGATCGGTCACTGGATCTATGAACCGGCCACGGGCATGGTCATGCATTCACTGTCGATTCCCCGAGCCGTGTGTCTGCTGGCCGGCGGAACGCTGCGGCAGAACGGCGATGAGACGATCTTTCAGGTAGCAGCGGAGGCCGGCAGCGCAACCTTTGGTGTAGTCCAGTCACCCTTTATGCTCGAGAAAGCCCGTACCACGGCGTTTTCGATGACGCTCACAATCGCCGGCGATTCGCTGAGCTACAGCGAGACCACGTCGCTGGAGATTTACGGCCGCAGCTTTGAGCACACAGACAACTGCGAACTGCAGCGGGTCCTTTACGACTGACCTGCCAGGGCCTCAGATCGCTGCCACTGCATAGTCCCGCTCGATCTCAAGCAGCTTTTGCTTGCGCCACAATCCACCGCCATAACCGGTAAGCGAGCCGTCGGCACCGATCACGCGGTGGCAGGGAACCACCAGCGCCAGCTGGTTAAGACCATTGGCACGGGCCACGGCGCGGGTCGCCGTGGGCTGCCCGATGCGCCGGGCGATGTCGCTGTAGCTGCGCGTCTGCCCCGGTGGTATCTCGCGCAGGGTGTCCCAGACCGCAATGGAGAATGCCGAGCCGTGGTAGGCAAGGGGCGTGGAGAATTCAGCGCCCTTGCCGGCAAAAAAATTCCCGAGCTCCGCCTCGATCTGCGCTGACGGCTCCGTAGGGCCGATACCCAACCGTCCACCCACGGATTTTTCCAATCGGCTCAGCTCCCCCGGCAGCGCTTTGCGATCAAAAAACTCCAGCAGGTGCAGCTCACGCTGACTGCTC
>JAUIMF010000131.1 GCA_030433415.1 Gammaproteobacteria bacterium
AGGTGTTTCTATGGCGAAAGTAATTGCTCGAGCGAGCATCATTACCGGTCGCGCGAGTTATAGCGACAGCCTCATGGTACGCGACCTGCTTGATGCCGGAGAGCGCGTCGTCGTGCTCAACAATTTGAGCACTGGACATGAATGCGCCGTAGATAGGCATGTCGCAGTGGTCAGGGGTGATCTCGCGGACATACCGCTCATCAAGGCGCATGGCGTCGAGTACGGAATTTCTGACATTATCCATTTTGTTGGCTCCATCGCTGTGCCACAATCGGCCGAGGGTTCGCTCAGGTATTATGCCAACAACACCGCCGCTTCGCACAATTTGATTGAGGCGGCAGTGCACGCTGGCGTGAAGTATATTCTCTCGTCAACTGTTCCTGTTTACGGCGTGGCCAACTTGGACCCCGTGCGGGAAGAAACTCAATTTTCTTCGATTTCGCTGCATGACCGTTCCAGGCCTTTGAGCGGAATCACACTTGCCGATGTAGCTGCAACACATAGGCTGAAATTTGGAGCACTGCGCTATTTCAGCGTTGCAGGAGCGGATCCGAAAGGCTGGAACGGTACGTCTACGCACAACGCTACGCATTTCATTAATGTCGCTTGTCAGGCGGCGCTAGGTATCCGTGAGCGGGTTGAAGTTTTGGGGACGGGCTACCCAACACCGGACGGTGCCTGCCAGCGGTGCTACACTCAGCGATGGCTCGCAAGATCGGGGTTCCGGGCAGATGGCTGAAAATGTGCCAAGCCTTCCCTCGATCTTGCTCAAATGGTGCGCACGATTTTTATCCGCGCCCCATTGGTGTTTGCAATGTCTGCGCACGGCGATGGCATCGCATAAGATCGAATATGCATGCACCAGCTTGCTCTTGGCGCGATCGCTACCATTGTCGACCGTCCTTGGAGCCACCCCAGTGTTTTACAGTCGTGTCCTGCGCTTGAAGGGAAACACGATATTGGGTTGGGGACGAAAATGGTCCGGCCGGCGTGCGATGTCATTGGCTGCGCATCATGGGCGGGCATTTCGCCTCGTGGAGGATGGGTTTCTACGCTCAGTTGGTCGCTGTGAATCATCAGTGTCTCTCGTGCTTGACGGAAAAGGCATCTACTACGACTGCACCGAACCCAGCGACCTTGAGAGTCTCTCGCAAACCACTCTGTCGCAAGTCGAATTTGAGCGGGCGCGCAGCATTATCGCGATGTGGCGCTCTGAGCGCCTCTCGAAGTACAACGCGGAGCGTGATCTCCCGGAACCTTTGCCAAGCCGCTACGTCCTCGTGTGTGATCAGACACTCGGTGATGCATCCATCAGCCATGGCTGCGCGGACGTGCAGAGTTTCGTCCACATGATGCAGGCTGCCCTCAACGAATACCCCGAACATGGCATCATTCTGAAAACACACCCTGACGTCATGACGCGTGGCAAGAAAGGGTACTTCGACATCTCGGTGCTTTTGGCTAATAATAAAGTCCGCGTGATTGCAGATTCCGTGCACCCGGTCTCGTTGCTTAAACATGCAGATGCAGTATACACCGTTACCTCACAGATGGGGTTTGAGGCGCTGATCTGGGGCAAGCGCGTGCGTTGCTTTGGAATGCCTTTTTACGCTGGCTGGGGCTTGACTGAAGATGAGCTGCCCGCGCCCGACCGCCGCAAGCCGGTAACGCTTGAGCAACTGGTGCACGCTGCACTGGTCAAGTACCCGCGCTACATAAACCCTGTCACAATGCAGCGCTGCGAGCCTGAGGTTGCGTTTCGGCATGTAGGACTGCAACGGCGTAAGCGTCAAGAGTTTCCGGAGCAGATCACGGCTATCGGGTTTTCTCACTGGAAGCGGCCTTTCATTGCGGCCTTCTTGCAAGGGTCTGATGTTAATTTCGTGAAGAGTCTCGTCAACCATCCCTGCACAGGTGAGTCTCAAACCATAGCAGTCTGGGGAAGTGCTGAATTTCCCGATGCACCGGAAACGAGCAACGGTCTGCGGATCGAAGACGGTTTCCTGCGTTCCTCGGGCCTGGGCGCCGACCTCGTGCGGCCGCTATCGCTGGTCATCGACAATATCGGGATCTACTACGACGCCACGCGCCCGTCGCAGTTGGAGCGCATTCTCGAAACGCAGGTGCTGGAAGATGCGGCGGTCCGGCGTGCGAATGGACTTCGCGACAGGATCATTGAGCTCGACCTTTCAAAATACAACCTGGGTAATGAAACCTGGGATCGCCCCAACGGGCATGGCCCGGTAATCCTCGTGGTCGGCCAGGTCGAAACGGACGCCTCTATCCGGCTAGGTTCGCCAGAAGTCCGGTCCAATGTCGAACTTCTCAGACGCGTCAGGCGGGAAACACCATCTGCTTATATCGTCTACAAGCCGCACCCCGATGTTTTGGCCGGCCTCCGCCGCCACGGTGACGGAGAGCGGGATGCGCTGGCCTTTGCCGATGAAGTCTTAGCGAGACCAGTGTCTCTAGGCCAGCTTATGGGACAGGTCGATGAAGTTCATACGATGACTTCGCTGTTGGGCTTCGAGGCGCTGATCAGGGGTGCGAAGGTCGTCTGCCACGGTCTTCCCTTCTACGCGGGCTGGGGGCTGACGGAAGACAGGATACCGTGCCCCCGCCGGACGCGGAGACTGACGGTCGCAGAACTGGTTCACGGGGCTCTGATCTCTTACCCTCGATATTTCAATTATGAGCGGGACTGCTTTGTCGAGCCCGAGCATGCGGTGGAACAACTTGCTGCCATGGCAAACTGTGGCCCCCAGCGCCGGAGTTTGCATCGCAAGATCTTGCGGAGCGCCATTGTGGCTTGGCTGAAGCTTAAGGGAAACATGCGATGACCAGTCCCAAGAACGACAAGCAGTCGGAGTCAAAGGGCAAAGTGCTTGCGCTCGGAAACGCGGCGGCGACCGCCGCGAGTGATCGGCAGGAGAAAGGCCGCCCCAGCAGGTTACTTGTTTCGCTTATCCTTTGCGTGGTTCTACCGCTCATTGCTGCTACCCTCTACTACGCGTTCTTCGCCACGGACCGTTATGCGGCCCGCGCAGGATTTTCGATCCGCGGCATCGATACGAACGCTGGAATCGACGGCATTGGCGCCTTGACTGGCCTTGCCAGCACCGGCTCGACGACATCGGACTCCTACATCGTTCTGAGCTACCTAGGCAGTCGCGAACTTCTGGAGGCGGTGGATCTCGAAGTTGATCTGCGTGGCGTTTATTCGTCACGCGAGGTTGATCTGCTGTCGCGACTGGATGCCGATGCAACAGTCGAGGATTTCCTCGAGTACTGGAACAGGCGCATCTACACTCAATTCGACCCGACCTCTGGGATCATCGAGTTTGAGGTTCAATCCTTCAGCCCGGAACATGCGCAGGAAATGGCAGCAGCGGTTCTGCGTCTGACCCAAACCCTGGTGAATGAACTCTCCGCGAATGCTCGACGAGACGCACTCCGGTTTGCACGGGAAGAGGTGGAACTTCAGGAGGCCCGCTTGCGGCAGGCACTCAGCGCAATTCGCGATTTCCGCGCCTCCGAGCAATCCGTCGACCCGTCCGCAAGTGCCGCGCTCGAAATAGAGCTGATCGCGAGCCTCGAGGCGCGCCTTATCGACGTCAATGCCCGCATTGCCGCCTTGCGCCAGACCCTCGACGAAAACGCGCCCAGTCTCACCGCGCTGCGACGCAACGCAGAGGCGCTGGCCGCCCAGATCGTTGAACGTCGTGAGGCGATCGGCAGCGAGGTCCTTGGAGAAAGCGGTGTGAGCGCTGTCAGCCAGCAGCTGGCTCTCTACGAGGAACTGGAGGTCGAACGCAGTCTGGCCCAACAGGCCTACGCATCGGCTTTGACGTCGCTCGAGCAGGCGCGGAGGGATGCCGACCGACAACAACGCTATCTCGCGGTTCATTTGCAGCCACAGGCGCCAGAGTCCGCGCAATATCCCCGCAGCATCCGCAACCTCCTGATCCTTGGCTTCGCATTGGTCGCGGCATGGGGGATAGGCGCGCTGATGACATATTCCGTTCGGGACCATCTTACATGAGGCTGGTCAGCACTCACGAGCTTCTGTCGCTGCAATTGCGCGTGATCGCCAGCCTCGTTTTGCGCGAAACCCGCGCGACCTTTGGAACATCGCCCTTCGGCTATGTCTGGGCGATCATCACCCCCACAGTTGGCGTTGGCCTGCTGGTGTTCCTCTTCAGCATAATCGGCCGTCAGCCTCCCTTTGGATCTAGTCTGGCCCTGTTTTTCGCGACGGGTATCCTCACGCTACAGTTCTTCAGTGAGCTCTCGAACAAGCTCATGACTGTATTCGATGCAAACCGGGCCCTGCTGACGTATCCGATCATCAAAGATGTCGACACGTTGATCGCCCGGGCCGTGTTGGTGGCCGCCACCTACGTGGTGATCATGGTCGTCTTCTACACCGCGCTGATCTCCCTGAACCTGGCGCCACTCCCCGCTCATCCTGAGCATGTCATCTTGGCATTCCTGGCGGCTTTCCTTCTGGGCATGGGCTTTGGCACGCTCAACGCCGTAATCGCATCGCTGTGGGACACGTGGACTCAGATTGAAAAGATTCTGACACGGCCGTTGTTCTTTGTCTCCGGGATCTTCTACGTCCCGAGCCAACTCCCCCCACAGGCTCGCGAGGTGCTGCAATGGAACCCCGTGCTACACCTTGTCGAATGGTTCCGGCACGGGTTCTACCCGAACTACAATTCAACGCTCCTTGATGTCTGGTATCCGGTCGGTGTGGGGGCAGGGA
>JAUIMF010000132.1 GCA_030433415.1 Gammaproteobacteria bacterium
CTTTGACATCAGCGCCCTCGACCCGCAGTTCCTGCCCCAGGGTCTGGTGGAACCTGAGCTGGTATCCAAGCACCACGCCCTGCCGCTGTACAGCCGCGGCAAACGCCTGTTCATCGCGGTATCGGACCCCACCAATCTCGCGGCCCTGGACGAGATCAAGTTCCACACGGGCCTGAATACCGAAGCGATCCTGGTCGACGAAAACAGCCTGCAAAAAGCCATCGCAGACTGGGCCGAAGCCCAGGATGACATTGGCGGCGGCCTGGACGACCTGGAGTCCGAAGAACTCGACGACATCGACGTCGCCGCCGTCGATGAAGACGCGGACCCCAATGATGACACCGCCGGTGTCGACGAGACGCCCATCGTGCGCTTCGTCAACAAGGTACTCGTCGACGCCATCAAACAGGGCGCATCCGATATTCACTTTGAGCCCTACGAAAAAGATTACCGGGTGCGTTTTCGTACCGACGGCGTACTGCGCGAAGTCGTGCGCCCACCGCGCAATCTCGCTCCGCGCCTGAGCGCGCGCCTGAAGGTGATGTCCCAGATGGACATCTCGGAGCGACGGATCCCGCAGGACGGCCGCATCCAGATGAAGCTGTCGCGCAACCGCGCCATCGACTTCCGGGTGAACACCCTGCCCACGCTGTTCGGCGAGAAGATCGTGTTGCGGATTCTTGACCCCACCAGTGCCCAGATGGGCATCGATGCCCTGGGTTACGAAGAAGAACAGAAGGCCATGTACCTCAAGGCGCTGAACCAGCCCCAGGGCATGATCCTGGTTACCGGCCCCACGGGCTCGGGTAAAACCGTCTCGCTGTACACGGGTCTGAATATTCTCAACGAGCCGGAGCGCAATATCTCCACGGCGGAAGATCCGGTAGAGATCAACCTCTCGGGTATCAACCAGGTACACGTGAACCCCAAGGTGGGCCTGAACTTTGCCGAGGCGCTGCGCTCGTTCCTGCGTCAGGACCCCGACATCATCATGGTGGGGGAGATCCGGGACCTCGAAACCGCCGAAATCGCCATCAAGGCGGCGCAGACCGGTCACCTGGTGTTGTCGACGCTGCACACCAACAGCGCCGCCGAAACCATCACCCGCCTGTTGAACATGGGTGTGCCGGCATTCAACGTGGCGACCTCCGTCAGCCTGATCATTGCCCAGCGCCTGGGTAGACGCCTGTGCCGCGAGTGCTGCGCGCCGGCAGAGATTCCCCATGAGACGCTGTTGCAGGAAGGCTTTACCGAAGAGATGCTGAGTACCGCGACCATCATGAAGGCCGTGGGCTGCGAAGCATGCTCAGATGGTTACAAGGGTCGTGTCGGTATCTATGAGGTGGTGCGCGTAACACCAGAAATCGCCAACCTGATTATGTCCGAAGGCAATTCCCTTGAGATATCACGCCAGGCCCGCGAGCACGGTTTTGCGGACCTGCGTACCTCGGCACTCAAAAAATGCGCCCAGGGGCTGGTTAGTCTTGAGGAAGTTAACCGCGTTACGATGGATTGAATAAAATGGCGCGCGGCCACGTACCGCGTGCTTTGGAGCCTGACCGCGGATGCGACCGCAGGCCAGCCCCCAGGACCCAACAGGAGAGCAGACCGGGATCATGGCAACAACGGCGACCAGCGAACTGTTTATCTGGAGCGGTACCGACAAGAACGGCCGCCAGACCAAGGGCGAGATCAACGCCTCATCCCAGGCCATGGCGCGGGCCCAGCTGCGCCAGCGCGGAATTACGCCACGCTCGGTACGGCGCAAGCCCAAACCGCTGTTCGGCGCGCGCAAAAAGCCGATCAAACCCGCCGATATCGCCATTTTCACGCGGCAGCTCGCCACCATGATGAAGGCTGGCGTGCCGCTGGTACAAAGCTTTGACATCGTGGCCGACGGCCTCGAAAACCCTTCCATGAAGGACCTGGTCGGCACCATCAAGAATGATGTCGCGGCGGGCAGTGGCCTGGAGCCGTCCCTTGCCAAGTATCCGCGACACTTTGACAACCTGTTCTGCTCACTGGTCGGCGCCGGCGAATCCGCCGGTACGCTCGAGGTGATGCTCGACCGGGTCGCGACCTACAAAGAAAAGACCGAGCAGCTGAAGGCCAAGATCAAAAAGGCCCTGACCTATCCCACGGCGGTTATCGTGGTCGCGCTGGTGGTAACCGGCATTCTGCTGGTAAAGGTAGTACCGCAGTTTGCCGAAACCTTCCAGAGCTTTGGTGCGGACCTGCCGGCCTTTACCCTGTTTGTGCTGCGTCTGTCGGACTTCATGCAGTCCTGGTGGTTCGTGATTCTGCTGGCGATCGTCGCCACGGTGTATGCCTTCAGAGAGCTTCGCCTGCGCTCAGAGGCGTTTGGCGAGGCCATCGACAAACTCATGCTCAAAGCCCCGATCTTCGGTGACATCGTGCACGACGCGGTGGTCGCGCGTTTTTCGCGCACCCTGGCGACGACATTCAACGCGGGTGTACCCCTGGTGGACGCCCTGGAATCCACCGCCGGCGCCGCGGGTAATACCGTTTACAGTCAGGCCATCATGCGCATTCGCGACGACGTGACCACCGGTTCCACGCTCTATCAGTCGGTAAAGAGTACGGGGCTGTTTCCCAACATGCTGCTGCAGATGATCTCTATCGGCGAGGAGTCGGGGCAGCTCGACGAGATGCTCGACAAAGTGGCGACGCACTACGAAGAGGCGGTAGATAACGCCGTGGACAGCCTCAGCTCGCTGATGGAGCCGTTGATCATGTCCATCCTGGGCATTCTGGTTGGCGGCCTCATGGTGGCCATGTACCTGCCCATCTTCATGCTGGGTTCCGTGGTCTGATCGCGCCGCGTTCAGCACCTAGCCTACCGTGAACGAACCCCAGACCCTGGGCGTTTTTCTGGCCCAGCACCCGCTGTGCCTTTATGCCCTTGTCACGCTGCTGGGCCTGATGGTCGGCAGCTTTCTCAATGTGGTGATCCTGCGCCTGCCGCGTATGCTGCAACGCGAGTGGACCCGGGATTGTCGCGCTCATCTGGAGCTGCCCGAACTCGAGGACGAGCCCCGGCTCACCCTCGCCTACCCCGGTTCTCACTGCCCGGGGTGCGAAGCGCCGATCCGCCCCTGGCAGAACATACCGGTACTGAGCTACCTGCTACTGCGCGGCCGCTGCGCCAACTGTGGCATCAGCATTGGCTGGCGCTACCCCTTCACCGAGGCCATTACCGGGCTCGCCAGCCTTGCGGTGGCGATGGTAATACCCCTGGGGCCTGATCTGTTTGCCGCATTGATACTCACCTGGTGCCTTATCGCCCTGGCCGGCATCGATATCGATACCCAACTGCTGCCCGACAACATCACCCTGCCCCTGCTGTGGCTGGGCCTTTTGTACAACCTGTTTCTTGGTCCCGTGCTGCTGGCCGATGCGGTCATCGGCGCCGCGGCGGGCTATCTGTTGCTCTGGTCCGTGTACTGGCTGTTTCGCCTGGCGACGGGCAAAGAGGGCATGGGCTTTGGCGACTTCAAGCTGCTGGCGGCCCTGGGAGCCTGGCTCGGCTGGCAGAGCCTGCCGCTGATTGTGCTGCTGTCGTCGGTCGTTGGTGCGGTCCTGGGCATCGCCATTATCGTGCTGCGCGGCAAGGATCGCAGTCAGCCCCTGCCCTTCGGCCCCTACCTGGCCATGGCGGGTTGGCTGACACTGCTGTACGGAGATCCCCTCGCGCGATTCATCGGCATCGCCCCATGAGCGCCTTGCGCGTGGGCGTCACGGGAGGTATCGGCAGTGGCAAGACCGCCCTCACGGACCGCCTGGCCAGCCACGGCATCACGATAGTTGATGCGGACCTCGTGGCGCGGGAAGTCGTTGCTCCGGGCAGCGAGGCCCTCGCCCTCATTGCCGAGCGTCACGGCGAGAACATTCTCCAGGACGATGGCTCCCTGGATCGCGCCGCGCTACGCCGCATTGTGTTCGCAGACGAGCATGAACGGCAGTGGCTCGAATCAATAACCCACCCGCGCATCGGCGCGCTTATGGCAGAGCGTCTCGCGGCCGCGACCGAAGCCTATGTGGTGCTCAGCTCCCCCTTGCTTCTGGAAGGCAGCCAGCGAACCCTGGTGGATCATGTCGTTGTGGTAGATGTACCAGAAGCCGTGCAGGTACAGCGCACCATGATTCGGGATGACAATAGCGAAGCACTGGTTAAATCGATAATGGCCGCACAGCTACCCCGAGACGAACGCCTGCGCCGTGCTGACCGTGTGGTCGATAACAGTGGCAGCCTTGAGGACCTGATGCGCGAAGCCGACGCCCTGCATCAGGACTTGCTGGCCCTGGCAAAGCAGGCCTGAGCCCGTCCTCAGTCGTCCGACGCTCGCGAGGCTTCGAACGCCGCATCGTTGAGCAGACACTCAACTATCGCCACATTGGCGCGCGGGAACTCGTAGTCCACCAGCTGCGCTCGTGGCACCCAGCGCATGGGCTGTCCCTCGAGGGGCGTGGGCTCGCCAGAGAACTGTGTTACCTCGCGTACTTCGAGTCGCACAGGCTTGTCAGCATAATCGTGGAACACGTCCAGCAGGGGTTGGTGCTGCAACACCGTGACGCCAAGTTCTTCGGCAATTTCTCGCCGCAGCGCCGAATCCAGGCTTTCGCCGGGCTCTACCTTGCCGCCGGGAAA
Organism: Gammaproteobacteria bacterium; assembly: GCA_030433415.1. Taxonomy (GTDB): domain Bacteria; phylum Pseudomonadota; class Gammaproteobacteria; order Pseudomonadales; family Halieaceae; genus Congregibacter. The sequence goes on from JAUIMF010000132.1 coordinate 4,670, forward strand.
CTCCCACAGGCCACCCTGGTGACTGTGCGCGTGGCGG
>JAUIMF010000050.1 GCA_030433415.1 Gammaproteobacteria bacterium
CGGGTCGGCACCACTCCCGGGGCTATCGGCTACGTCTCTGAAATCCCCGCAGACGCTAATGTGCTGCGGGTGGAGGTGAGGTAAAGGCATGCATCGACCACCCATCAAATCCCCGATCGCCGCGCTGTTGCTCGCAGTTTTGTGCAGTAACACGGCGACTGGCGCGTCCTTCGACGAGGGCAGACTACAGATTCACGGTTTTGCCGCCCAGGCCGCGGTGCTCACAGACGAAAACTCCTTTTTCGGCGACAGTCAGGATCTGTCTCTCGATTTTCGCGAGGCCGGTATCAATGCATCCTACCGCCCCAACTCAAAGCTGCGCCTTGCCGGGCAGGTCCTGTCGCGCCGAGCCGGCGAGCTCTACGACGGCTCGCTCCGCATCGACTACGCGCTGGCCGCGCTCACGCTGACAGAGTCACCGCGTCTGCGCAGCGAGCTGCGCGTGGGCCGAATCAAGAACGAGATGGGTCTCTACAACGCGACCCGCGATGTTCCATTTACGCGCCCGAGCATTTTTCTGCCCCAAAGCATCTACTTCGACGAAACCCGCGACTCGCTCCTGTCGAGCGACGGCGCCACCCTCGCCGTCAACTTCATGGGCGATGCCGGCACCTTTTCGGGCAGCATCGGCGTTGGCCGCCCCCCGACCGACGCCAACACCGAATGGACACTCTTTGGTCTGGATCTGCCGGGCCGCCTGTCATCGGAGTACGACACCATCAGCGCCTCGCTGCGCTATCGCAGCCGCGACGAGGGTCTGCAACTGGGCCTGAGCCGGTGGGACAGCACGCTGCGCTACGAACCCGGTGCATCCTTCGATCTGCCCGCGGGCGAGGTAAATCTCGTTTTCAACATCGCCTCGCTGCAATACGACTGGAACCGCTGGACCGCGACGGCAGAGTATCTTTACCTGCCCGTGGAGTTTCGCGATTTCGGCCCCCTGTTTCCCTTTGGTGAGTCCAGCGGTGAAAGCTGGTACCTGCAGGGGGAATACCGCCTGAGCTCGCGCTTTACCCTCATGGGCCGCTATGAACGCGGATATTCAGATACCGACGATCGCGACGGAAAAAGCCAATCCGCCGCCACCGGCGGTCTCATACCGCCCTTTGATTTCTTTGACCGCGGACTGACCGCCGGCGTGACCTGGGACGTGAACCAACACCTTATGCTAAGGGCGGAATACAGTTATCGCGACGGCACCTACGTGCTCAGTCCCCGGGAGAATCCGCTGTCGGAACTGGAACGCAAGTGGCACTACTTTGCCCTGCAGATAGCGGTGCGGTTCTGACATGGCCGCATCCATACCCGAGGCTGGAGCAGGACCCGCGCGACGTTACCTCAGTCTGCGCTGGCAGACGTTTATCGCCCTGGCACTCTCGCTGGCACTTACGCAGGCGATCGTCGGCACCTTTGCCCATCGCCAATCTACAAGCTACTTCACCCAGGAACATACCGCCCACCAGCTCCGCCAGGCCCAGGAGCTGCAGCAACTGCTGATTCACAATGACCACGAGTTGGCGGGCTTCAAGAACCTGCTGCCCGCCCTGGGCGGCCGGGCTATTGGCGAAAACAGCTATGCCGAGCTGCTCCAGCAATCTCTCGAAAACGAAGGCAGTACATTGGCGCTGGAGTGGGATATCTCGAACGTCTACCTGACTAGCTGTGACGAACGCCCGATCATTGCCTGGCCCCGGGAAGAAGCGTTGCCTGAAGCACTGCAACAACGCATCTGCGCGAGTAACCAACTCCAGGATCGTCAGTTCCAGACCCTCGCCTGCCACAGCGGCTGTCTGCAGTACATTGCCACACCGGTGCTCTGGCAAGGTGATGACTCACAGACCCTGGTGCTGGCCCGCTCCGTGGCCGACGCGCTATTGACCTTTCAGGACATCAGCGAATCGGACGTCGCCCTGGTGACAGAAAATGGCTTGCAAGGTACGGACCTTCAGTTCAGCGCCATCACGCAACGCCTGCTCAAGGCATCGGCACTGCAGAAGATCGCCGCGCCGCTGTTCGCACAGCAACGCATCGTACCGGCAAAACACCTGTCGATATCTGCACCGGTAGAGGCCGAAGTCGATGAGCGGCTTATCCATGTTTTTCGCGTTGACGGCATGGCGCCGGGTGTCAGCGCCCTGATCATCGATGATGCCACGTCGATCCGCGATGCCATTCGCCGCATCACCATCGTGTCCCTCGTTGCCGGTCTCGTAGGTTTTATTCTCGCCGGCCTGCTGTTGGGATGGTTGCTGCACTACCCGCTGAACCGCCTGACGCGAGTGGCAACGGCTCTGCCGCTTTTGGCCGATGGCGATTACGACGCGCTGCGCAAGGAATTGCCCGCCGACAATGGCGGTAACGTGGTAGAAGATGAACTCGACTATCTGACATCCATGGCCTCCCTGCTCGCGGACCGCATGGAGAGCGTCGAGCGAAATCGCCATGAAGCCATGATCCGGGTGGCCTGGCTGGCCAATCACGATCCGCTGACCCATACGCGCAACCGGACGCGCCTTATGGAAGAACTCGCCACGACACTTGCTCATGCACAACGCTATGAGCGCGCCGGTGCGCTGCTGTTCCTGGACCTGGACCGTTTCAAGGAAGTGAACGACCTCAGCAGCCACCAGGTTGGCGACCGCCTGCTGGTGGCGATCGCCAATCGTCTCGAGAAAGTTCTGCGCCCCAGCGACGTACTCGCGCGCGTGGGTGGCGACGAATTTGTGTTATTGCTGCCCGAGGCTAGTCAGGAAGAGGCCGAGTGCTGCGCGAGCCGTGTGCACGAGGCCGTGGTGAGCGAACATATTGTCAATGGCAGCATCACGCACCGCTGCACGGCCAGCATCGGCATTGTGCTGTTCCCGGATGGCGATATCGGTCCCGATGAACTGATGATGCGTGCGGACCTGGCGATGTATCAGGCCAAACAGACCGGACCGGGCTGCCATCATGTATTTGGTCCTGGAGACCTCGGCGACGGCGGCCTGAGCGAGCGCGCGATCTGGCGCAAACGTATTGAGCACGCCCTGGAGCATGATGAGCTGGCATTCCATTACCAACCCGTGGTGAATATTCGCACCGGCGAACTCTCGCACTATGAAGCGCTGCTGCGTATGCAGGATGACAATGAGCTCTACTACCCGGATCGCTTCATCCCCATCGCCGAGCAGACTGGCCAGATTCGCGACATCGACACCTGGGTGGTACAGCAGGCGATCCGGTTGCTCGCCGACAACACGGTCTCGCGCCTGGCGGTGAATCTGTCGTCCAGCGCCCTACGCCCCTCATCGGTACTCAACACGCTGCCGGACCTTCTCAGGCAGCACGAACTCGCTGAAGGGCGCCTGATTCTGGAACTGACCGAGACCACCGCCATGCTCAGCCTGTCGGATGCCAGCACCGCCATGAGCGTACTGCAGAGTCACGGCGTAGAAATCGCCCTGGACGACTTCGGTAGCGGGTATGCCTCCTACGCCTATCTGCGCGAGTTACCTGTGAGCCACGTAAAGATCGACGGCGCCTTCGTGCGCAACCTGCCGGGCAACAACGACGATCGACTGTTCGTGAAATCCATCACCGATATGGCTCATACGCTGGGCAAGCAGGTCGTGGCAGAGTTTGTAGAGAACGACGCCGTGTATCGCATGCTGGCGGAACTGGGTGTGGACTACGCTCAGGGCTATCATCTCGGACGCCCGGATGCATCACCGAATCCGGGCCCCTGGCAACCGGCGCTGCTCGCCAAAACCGGGAGCTGACACAGACATTGCGCCGCGCCGGGGCGCGGGTCATGATTCCGGCTGACGACAGACGGAGCCACCGGTCATGAAACTCGCGATATTATCCTGCGCCCCCCGGGCCTACAGCACGCGCCGCCTGCGCGAGGCGGCGGAGCAGCGCGGACACAAGGTCAAGGTACTGAATACGCTCAAGTTCGCCATCGATCTTGAAGAGGGTAATCCGGACCTCTATTTTCGGCAGAAGCACCTCAGCACCTACGACGCCGTACTGCCGCGCATTGGCACCTCCATCACGTACTACGGCACTGCGGTGGTACGTCAGTTTCAGGAGATGGACGTGTTCTGTGCCAACACCGCGCACGGCATCGCCAATTCCCGCGACAAGCTGCGCAGCCTGCAGATCCTGAGCCGGCACCACATCGGCATTCCCAGAACCACATTTGTGCGCGACAAGGCCGACGTACTGCCCGCCATTCACCGCGTGGGCGGGGCGCCCGTCATCATCAAGCTCATCGAGGGCACCCAGGGCATCGGTGTACTGCTGGCCGAGACTGTGAAGCAGGCGGAATCCATTGTTGAACTGCTTCAGAGTCAGAAGCAGAACGTACTCATCCAGAAATTTGTAGCCGAGAGCAAGGGCAAGGACGTACGGGCCTTTGTTGTCGGCGACCGGGTCGTTGCCGCCATGCGTCGCGTCGCCCAGGGCCAGGAATTCCGCAGTAATGTCCATCGCGGAGGTGTCGCCGAAGCCATCGAACTCGACGAAAAGTACGCCGAGACAGCGGTACGCTGCGCGCAGATTCTGGGCCTGCGCGTCGCCGGCGTCGACATGCTGGAGGGCAAGGACGGGCCCCAGGTCATGGAAGTCAACTCCTCGCCAGGCCTTGAGGGAATCGAAACCTGCACCGAACTCGATGTTGCCGGGGCGGTGATCGACTACATCGCCGCCCAGGTGGACTTCCCCGAAATCGACCTGCGCCAACGCCTGACCGTGAGCAAGGGCTATGGTGTAACTGAGATCTACGTGCCCGAGGGTTCCCAGTTCGTGGGGATTGCGATCAAGGACACGGACCTTCCCGAGAACGACATAAACATCCTCACCCTTTACCGGGGCACGTCGATCATCCCCAACCCCAAGCATTCCCGGGTTCTCGAACCCGGAGATAAGCTGCTGTGCTTTGGCAAACTGGAGAAAATGCGGGGCATGATTCCCGCCAAGGCGCGACGCAAGCGTCGCCCCCGGGTCAAGGAACTGGACCTCGATACGGTGCAGGCAACCGTGGAATCCACGGATGCTACCGACCCACCCGAGAGCGGCGATGCCTGAGAACATGGCATGAAAGACGCCGGCGCGCCGCTGGTTATCGGCGGCACAGAGATTCCCCCGGGGTTTCGCGACCACATCAACCTGCCGGTCGGCCAGACCTTCGCACACAATGAGCTCGCGATTCCCCTGCAGGTGATGCGCGGGCGTCGCGATGGCCCCCGCCTGTTCGTCTGCGCCGCTATTCATGGTGATGAGATCAACGGGGTCGAGATTATCCGGCGCCTGCTGCAGGCACCGGCGCTGAAGCGCCTGAAGGGTACGTTGATCGCCATACCCATCGTCAACATGCATGGTTTCATCCATCAGTCCCGTTATCTGCCCGACGGCCGGGATCTGAACCGCTCCTTTCCCGGCACCGAGCGCGGGTCCCTTGCCGGACGCGTGGCCTACACTTTCGTGGATGAGGTCGTGAGCAAATGTACCCATGGCATCGACCTGCACACCGGCGCTCGACATCGCTCGAACTTTCCGCAGATTCGCGCCGACCTGGACGACGAGCGCGCCATGGCCATGACCGAAGCGTTTGACGTACCGCTTGCATTGGACGCCAAAATCCGTGATGGCTCGCTGCGCGAATGTGCGGGTGATCTGGATATTCCCGTGATTCTCTATGAAGCCGGTGAGGCTCTGCGCTTTGACGAGTTGCATATTCGAGCGGGGGTGCGCGGCGTGCTGAACGTGATGCGCTGCATCGGCATGTTGCCCAAAAGCCGACGCAAACCCGTTGCAGGCCGCCTGGTGGTCAGCGACAAGAGCACCTGGGTGCGCGCCTCCGAAAGCGGCATTGTGCGGGCCTTTGCGGCGCTGGGGGACCGGGTGACCCGGGGCGACCTCATCGCCATGATCACGGACCCCCTGGGCAAGGCTGAAGCACCGGTTTACGCACCGGTGAGTGGCATGATCATTGGGCGCACCAATCTGCCGCTGGCCTACGAAGGTAGCGCCATCTTTCACATCGCCCAGTACGGGCGCCAGGTATCGGTCGTAGAGAAGCAGGTGGAGGAATTCACCGAAGCCCACCAGCCAGGCTTTACTGATGACGACCTGCCCGACGTCGACGAACCCCCGATCAGCTAGCGCGAGAAAACCATGGCAACGACCAGAAAAAGAACCAGTGAGCGACTCCCCAAGGCAATCATCGGCTGGCGCGAGTGGTGCGCGCTGCCCGACCTGGCGCTGCCTGGGATTCTGGCGAAGATTGATACCGGCGCAAAAACCTCATCGCTCCACGCCTTTGATATCAGGCCCAGCCCACGAGGCGAGGACTGGCTCGAGTTTTCGATCCACCCTGTGCAACGTCGCAAGCGCCCCATCATCAAATGCACGGCGCAGTGCGTGGACTACCGCGCCGTCACCAGTTCCAACGGCAAAAGCGAGGATCGCCCCGTCATCCTCACCACGATCCAGATGGGCCTGCGCTCGTTCCGCACCGAGATCACCCTGAGCAATCGCGACGAAATGGGCTTTCGCATGTTGATTGGCCGCCAGACGCTCAATCGCCATTTTATTGTCGACCCCTCCCTGTCGTACTGCTGCGGCCATCGAGACGAGGCGGAGCTCTACACACTCTAAGGACGGCCCATGATTACGATCGACTACTTTTCAGATGTGCTGTGTGTCTGGGCCTACGGTGGCCAGATCCGTCTGGACGAGTTGCGCAGCCGATTCGGTGAGCAAATGTGCCTGCGCGAACACTTCATGCCATTGTTCGCTGACACGCAGGTAAAGATCGGCGAGGGCTGGAAGGACCGCGGCGGTTACGCAGGTTTTGGCCAGCACGCGATCGAGGTGTGCCAACAGTGGTCCCACGTGCAGGTGCACCCGGATGTCTGGACGACGTGTCGTCCCGCTGGCTGCACCAATGCACACCTGTTTCTACGCGCCGCCGCGGCGTTGATGGGCATCGATCGGGAACACAACTCCGCCGAAGCCACAACGCATTTTCATCATCTTGTCAGCCGTGTTCGCGAAGCGTTTTTCGCCCAGGGCAAAGACATTGCGCAGATGGATGTGCTGCTGCAGTTGCTGACTGCTGAAGATCCATCACCCGAGGGAATTCGCGAATCCATCGACTCGGGAGCGGCTGCGGCGGCGCTGCACCGCGACGCCGAACTCGCCACGCAATTCGGTGTGCGCGGCAGCCCCACCTATGTATTCAACGAGGGGCGCCAGATACTGTATGGCAACGTCGGCTACCGGATCATCGAAGCGAACATCGCCGAGTTGCTGTCCAACAGAGCCCCGGCTGCGGAAGCCTCATGGTGCTGAATGAGCATGGATAATTGTGACCGGTATCACATGCGTACCGCCCTAATTCTGAAGATACTGTTCCAGTCAGAATAAAAAGCTCATACTTGGCCCGATCAAAGAGGGTATTTTGTGATCGAAGCCAGGCGCTTGCTGTGTGTCGTTCTGCTTTTGGGCGGAGTGCTGCTGACAGGCCTGGGTCTTGCCACCACGACGCAGGCCACGCCGAAACAAAATGCCCTGATCATCTTCTCGTATCAGCCGACCTTCCCCACTTCGGCCTCGATCCTACAAGCCCTGACGTCTGAGCTCGCCGACCGCGATCTCGCCATCGACGTGGAGTACATGGACAGCAAACGCTTTCGCGACGATCGCGGGGCCGAGCTGTTCCGTCGCAATCTCGCCTACAAGCTCGAGAAGCTGCAGGGCTACGACGTCATCATCACCGTCGACGACAACGCGCTGGATTTTATGCTCAGCCACGGCGAGGCGCTGCTGCCTGACACTCCGGTGGTTTTTTTCGGTGTAAACGATAAAGAGAAAGTACTGCGCCTGGTCGACAATCCGCGTTACACAGGACTGGCGGAGTACACACCAATAAGTGAAACCATCTCCCTGGCACGCGGGCTCATGCCAGAGCGTGATCGCCTGCACATCATCAGCGACGCAACGGTCAGCGGTCGCGGGGACCTTGCGAAAACGCTGGACCTGGTGCCCGAGTTCCCCGATACGAACTTCATCTTGCACTCACTGGAGGAGATTCGCTGGAGCCAACTTTCCGCAGAACTCACAGCCCTGGGCGAGAATGACAGCATTCTTTTGCTTTCGGCGTACTGCGACTGCGATGAGGCACCCAGTACCTTCGACGAAAGCCTTGAGTTGTTAAAGGAGAGTACGACAGCGCCGATTTTTCACCTGTGGGAGCATGGCATCGGCGATGGCGCGCTCGGGGGCGTGATCTACGACCACCGGGCCCATGCCGTAACCGCAGCGCAAACGGCACGCCGCATTCTGAACGGTGAAAACCCGGCAGATCTGGGCGTAGTGACACAAGGGCCCGTGCGCCCCCTGTTCGACTACCACGAATTGCAGCGTTTCGGCATTGGCATGAATCAGTTGCCAGATAACGCGGAAATCCTTAATCGGCCGGTCTCTTTTATTGCGCTGGCCCTGCAGCTTCATCGTATGGAGATGTTTCTGCTGGCGCTCCTGTTTTTCTCGGCGATCATCGCAACGGTTTATCTCAAGCACCAAAATCAGAAAATTCTCGCGCTCAACAACAAGATCGAGCGCGAAGCCCGCTTTCGCTCCCTGCTCATCGACTCCCTGCCGGACTTGGTGTGGATGAAAGATCCGCAAGGCGTTTACCTGGCGGGCAATAAACGATTCTCGGATTTCTTTGGCGCACCCGAGGATGAATTGCTCGGAAAAACGGATTTTGATTTTGTCAGCGAATCCCTGGCCAATTTCTTTCGCGAGAATGACCAGCGCGCGGTGAATGCCGACAAGGCTCTCACCAACGAGGAACTTGTCACCTTTGCCAGCGACGGCCACAACGAACTGCTCGAAACGGTCAAGACGCCCATCTACGGTGACAACGGTGATCTGCTGGGCGTACTGGGCGTTGGCCGGGATGTCACGGAGCGCCGTCAGATCGAGGATCGTGTGCGCCATTTGTTCCAGGCCGTAGAGCAGAGCCCGGCCCTGATCCTCATCACAGACACGGATGCGAAGATCGAGTATGTAAACCCCGCCTTCGAAGCCGTGACGGGCTACAGCCCGGACGAGGTACACGGCGAAAACCCCCGAATCCTGAATGCTGGCCAGACGCCCCCCGAGGTATACGACGATCTTTGGCAGACCCTGCTTAGCGGACAGCCCTGGGAAGGAGAATTCTACAATCGCAAGAAAAATGGCGAGCTGTACTGGGAGCGCGGCAACATTTCGCCGATTTTTTCGCCCGATGGCGAGGTCACGCACTACCTGGGCATCAAACAGGATATAACTCTGCAGAAACAGCAGGAAGAGCTGCTGCTCCGCCAGGCGCGGGTGGACACGCTAACGGAGCTACCGAATCGACTGGCCTCCCTTGAACGCCTGGCGCAAATGATCGCCCACGACCAGCGCCGGGGAGGCCTCACCGCGGTGCTGTTTCTGGATCTGGACGACTTTAAAAAGGTCAACGATACCCTGGGCCACGAAACCGGGGACAAACTGCTGGTTCAGGCCGCGACGCGACTTCGCGATGGCCTGCGCACCGAAGACACGGTGGGGCGTCTGGGTGGCGATGAATTCATCGTACTGCTGGGTGGCCTCAGCCTCGCCTCCGATGCCCTGACCGTGGCGTCGTCCATCATCAAGCAATTCGATACACCGTTTCACTTTGACGATCACGAACTGCTGCTCAGTATCAGCATCGGCATCGCCATGCATCCTGACGATGGCTCCGACGTGAGCGAACTCCTGCGCAAGGCCGATGCCGCCATGTATCACGCCAAGAGCAACGGTCGCGCCGAGTACGCCCTGTTCACCTCGCAGCTGAATCTCTCGCTACAGCGGCGACTCAGTCTCGAAAAACACATGATCGGTGCCCTGGAGCGTGGTGAGTTTGCCGTGCATTACCAGCCCCAGATCGACCTGCGCACTGGGCGGCTCGCAGGCGCCGAGGCGCTGCTGCGCTGGAACAGCCCCGAGATGGGCAACGTGCCACCTTCGGAGTTCGTACCCATTGCCGAACACAATGGCATGATCGACGCGCTGGGGCTGTTCGTGCTGGATGAGGCCCTGGGGCAACTGCACGACTGGCGCGAGCAAATCGATCCCGAGCTGTGCATTGCGGTGAACCTGTCGCCGCGGCAGTTCAAGAATCACCGCCTGGTGGCCCAGATCGATGCGGCCCTGGCCAAGGCTGACCTGCCACCCAGGGCGCTGGAGCTTGAGATTACCGAGGGTGTGCTGATGCTGCAGCACAAGTCCGTAGAACAGAGCATTCGTGAACTCGCGGAGCGTGGCATCGCGCTGTCGCTGGACGATTTCGGTATCGGTTACTCATCCCTTAGCTACCTGCGTCGCTACCCGTTCAAGGAGCTCAAGATAGACCGCAGCTTTACCTCGGACATGACCGATGACCCGGCTGACCGGGAACTCGTGGTGGCGATCATTGCGATGGCCCAGAGCCTGGGACTCATGATCGTCGCTGAGGGGGTCGAGACGCCGGAGCAGGAGGCGCTGCTCAAACAGTTTGGCTGCACCTTTGGCCAGGGTTACCTTTACAGTCAGGCCGTGCCAGCGGCGGACATTCCCGCCCTGAGTGACCAGCTTCGCGCCGGCGCAGCCAGTTAGGCAGCATTCACGCCGCCAGGTGACCTGGCCAATGATCCTCCACCACATTTTGCAGCGTCGCCTGCAGTAGCAGTCCTTCGAATACCAGGCCCTCTACAAGCACTGCAGACTCCGTGATAGCCGTCCGCAGTACCTGGGCACCGCCTCCGCAGAGGAACAGCTTCGGCGCATCACCCCCCACCCGGGCGTTGCCTAGCGCCAGTTTTATGGCGCCAGCCTGCGCCAGCAGCAGTCCGTTACTCACCGCCTCGGCGGTGGATTGCCCGGGCGCAAGGCTCGCATCGGTATCCAGATCAAAGCGCACGCGATCCGTATCGCTGAACAACGCCCGCTGCATCAATGCAGCGCCGGGAATGATGAAGCCCCCTTCGTGATTGCCGTGGGCATCCACAAAATCAATGGTCAGGGCAGAGCCAGCGTCGACTACGCAAAGACGCCCCGGGTATCGATGGCGAGCAGCCAGCATGGCAAGCCAGCGGTCCACACCCATACGCTCAGGTTCACGGTAGGAATTGCTGAGCCCCCCGAGCGCTGCCGGTGTCTTTGCCAGCCAGGGCCGGTAGCCCCGATCCGCCAGTTGGGCGCAAAGCGCCTCGTTGCGTTCTTCGTCGGCAACGCTGGCGATGATCGCGGGTATGGCAGAAGTTTCGCTGGTACTCGCGGGTAAGTGGTCCACACCTGCGCCTCGCCGCGGCGCCTCGTCGGTCGACAGCAGCAGCCACTTCACGCCGCTGTTACCCCGGTCGATCAGCAGTAGCTGCTGACTCACGGCGCAGGTCTCAGGCTGACTTCGCCGCCATAGAGAGTCTCTATGCCCGCGCCGGTTTCGAGGCGTAGGGCACCGCGCCCGTCCACGCCACGGGCGATGCCCGCGGTGCGCTGGTTGCCGCTATGGACCATCACCGGCGCATCGGCGTAGGCGTCAAGGGCCAGCCACCGCGAATGCCATGGCTCAAAACCTCCGGCCTCGTAGTTCGCCAGCGCGGGCAACAGGCCATTGAGGTAGCGTCCAATGACGCGATTTCGCGACGCCCCGGATTCGTTGCTGAGATCAGACCAGGGCTGATCGATACCGCCCCTGATGGACTCGGGCATGCGTACATTGACGCCGACGCCGATGATCGCCGTCACCGGCCCGTCGAGATCTCCCTGCACTTCAACCAGCACACCCGCCAGCTTGCGACCCTGCAGCAACAGGTCGTTGGGCCATTTCAGGGCGAGTCCTTCGACACCGCAGGCCATGAGCGCATCACACAGAATAACGCCGACGGCGAGGGACAAGCCCTCGAGCACCTCGGCACCGCCTTCGAAAGTCCAGGCGACGGAACAATAAATGTTACTGCCATACGGACTCAGCCATTGGCGACCCCGCCTGCCGCGACCAGCACTCTGGTACTCTGCCAGGCAGACCCGCGCCCCCGCCATTGGAGCGCTGTCGCGCTGGAGTTCGGCGTTGGTGGAATCGGTATGATCCAGCAGTTGTAGCTCACACAATTGTGCTCGTGCCGGCGCGTCCAGCTCAGCCGTGATCAGCCCCTGATCCAATAATTCAAGGCCACCCTTGAGCCGATAGCCCTTGCCCCGCACCCGTTCTACGTCTAGGCCCACGCCGGTCAACGATTCAACCTGCTTCCAGACTGCGGTGCGACTCACCCCCCACTCATCGGCCAGTGCCTGACCGGAGTGGAACTCGCCATCTGCGAGTCGCTTGAGAACCTGTTTTGTTGCCATGTTGGATCTGCTCGTCGACGAATGAGCGATCATAGCAAAGCAGCTCCCTGAGGATGGCGATACCTCTGCTTTTGGGCCAGGCCATGTCCCATGAGGCGTAAACTGCGCGGTTTGGCCACGATCGAGGTGCGATTGAGGTACGGTTCAGGCGCGGTACAGGTGCGGTCGACGCTCGGTCGAGGCACGGTTCAGGCAAGGACCAGAAACTATCTGTTGTTAAATTTATCTTTACGTTTACGTCAACGTAATCTACGCTACCCCCATGAGCCAAAACCGCACCTGGACAATCTCCGACCTCGCGACGGAATTTGCTGTGTCGACGCGAACGATCCGCTTTTATGAAGAAAAAGGGTTTATACAACCCCGCCGCGACGGTCAGCGACGCATCTACAGCGCGTCGGACCGCACGCGCATCCGCCTGATCCTGCGCGGCAAGCGCATTGGCATGAGTCTCGCCGAGTGCATGGAGATCATCGACATGTACCGCCCCGGCGACAGCGACGAAGCGCAGCTGGATTCCCTGCTCTCGCGGGTTCGGGAGCGCCGTGAGTCCCTGGAACAACAGCGCCGGGACCTCGATGAGACCCTGCGCGCCCTGGAAGAGATAGAGAATCTGTGTCACCAGGCTCAGCAGTCCACCGACAACGCGACGGTGCTCCCCGCCGCTGCACGAGAGGAAGCCCACCCATGAGTAACGCCTACCCCACGCTGAACTTCGGTCTTGGCGAAGAAATCGACATGCTGCGCGACGCGGTTCACCAGATGTGTGACCGCGAAATCCGACCCCGCGCTGCGGACATCGACCGCGACAACGAGTTTCCTGCTGATCTCTGGCGCAAGTTCGGTGACATGGGCCTGCTGGGCATCACCATCGAAGAAGCCTACGGCGGCAGTGGCATGGGCTATCTGGCACACTCGGTGGTGATGGAAGAAATCAGCCGTGCCTCTGCATCCGTGGGGCTTTCGTACGGCGCCATGTCGAATCTGTGCATGAACCAGCTGCGTCGCCACGGCACTGAAGAACAGAAGCAGAAGTACCTGCCAAAACTCTGCACCGGCGAGCATGTGGGTGCGCTGGCCATGTCTGAACCCAACGCCGGTTCCGATGTGGTGAGCATGAAGCTCAACGCCCGCCGCGACGGCGACCGCTATCTGCTCAATGGAGCCAAAATGTGGATCACCAACGGTCCCGATGCCGATGTGTACATCATCTACGCCAAAACTGACCCCGAGGCCGGCTCCCGCGGTATCACTGCTTTTATCGTTGAGCGCGATTTTCCCGGATTTTCCCGCGCACCCAAGCTCGACAAGCTGGGCATGCGCGGCTCCAACACCTGTGAACTGATCTTTCAGGACTGCGAAGTGCCCGCCGAGAACGTGCTGCGCGAAGAAGGTAAGGGCGCGATGATTCTCATGTCAGGCCTGGATTACGAGCGCACAGTGCTCTCGGGCGGGCCCGTGGGCATCATGCAGGCCTGCATCGACGAGGTGCTGCCGTACCTGCACACCCGCGAGCAGTTCGGCGTCCCCATCGGCACCTTCCAGCTCATGCAGGGCAAGCTGGCCGACATGTACGCCGAACTGAATGCCTCCCGTGCCTATCTCTACGCCGTTGCCTCCGCCTGCGATCGCGGCGAAGAGACCCGCCAGGACTGCGCCGCGGTCATTCTCTACACCGCCGAGCGCGCGACGCAGGCGGCGCTACAGGCAATCCAGGCCCTCGGCGGCTTTGGCTACACCAACGAATCCAACGCCGGCCGTCTGTTGCGCGACGCCAAACTCTACGAGATCGGTGCCGGCACCTCAGAAATCCGCCGCATGCTCATCGGCCGCGAACTGTTCAACGCCACCGCCTAGGAGCGCCCATGGCTATTTTGCAGACCCGCTTCGACCCCAACGACCCCGCCGCCGCGGTAAACCGCGAGGCCATGCAACAGCAGGTGACGACGCTGCGGGACGTCGTGGCCCGGCTCAGCCAGGGCGGTGGCGAAAAAGCCCGCCAACGCCACCTGGAGCGGGGCAAGTTACTGCCCCGTCAGCGTCTCGACGCGCTACTGGACCCCGGTTCCCCGTTCCTGGAGCTGTCCCAGCTGGCCGCGTACGACGTCTACGATGACGATGTGCCCGGCGCGGGCCTGATCACCGGCATCGGGCGCGTCAGCGGTCGCGAGTGCATGGTTTTCATCAACGACGCCACGGTAAAGGGCGGCACCTACTACCCGCTCACAGTGAAAAAACAGGCCCGCGCCCAGACCATCGCTGAACAGAATCACCTGCCGTGCCTGTATCTGGTGGACTCGGGCGGCGCATTCCTGCCGAAGCAGGACGAGGTGTTTCCGGACCGGGAGCACTTTGGCCGCGCGTTCTACAACCAGGCACGCATGTCGGCAAAGGGCATTCCCCAGCTCGCCGCCGTCCTGGGCAGCTGTACGGCGGGCGGCGCCTATGTGCCGGCCATGGCCGACGAGTCGATCATCGTACGCAACCAGGGCACAATCTTTCTCGGCGGCCCCCCGCTGGTGAAAGCCGCGACGGGCGAAGTGGTCACGGCCGAGGACCTCGGCGGTGCCGACGTGCACTGTCGCCAGTCCGGTGTGACGGACCACTACGCCGAAAACGACGAACACGCCATTGCCCTGCTGCGCCAGGCCGTGGCCAACCTGAACTCGCGCAAGCAGATCGATATCGAACTCACCGAACCGTGCGAACCACGCTACGACGCGCAGGACATCTACGGCATCATTCCCGCGGACCGGCGCCAGCCCTTCGACGTGCGCGAGATCATCGCCCGCCTCGTCGATGATTCCGCCTTCGACGAGTTCAAGGCGCTGTACGGTGACACGCTGGTCTGCGGCTTCGCCCGGCTGCACGGCTATCCCATTGGCATCGTGGCCAACAACGGCATCCTGTTTTCGGAATCGGCGGTCAAGGGAGCGCACTTTGTTGAGCTGTGTGCCCAGCGCCGCATTCCCCTGTTGTTTCTGCAGAACATCACCGGCTTCATGGTCGGCCGCGAATACGAAGCCGAGGGCATCGCACGCCACGGCGCCAAGATGGTTCACGCGGTGGCCTGTGCCGACGTGCCCAAGTTCACGGTCATCATTGGCGGGTCCTTCGGTGCGGGCAACTACGCCATGTGTGGCCGCTCCTATGACCCGCGCTTCATGTTCATGTGGCCCAATGCGCGCATCAGCGTGATGGGCGGTGAGCAGGCGGCCAGCGTGCTCGCCACCGTGAAGCAGGACCAGCTGGCCCGCGACGGCCAGGCCATGACAGATGACGAAGAAGCAGCGTTCAAGGCACCGATCCTCGAGCGCTACGAGACCCAGGGCCACCCTTTTTACGCCTCGGCACGGCTCTGGGACGACGGGGTGATCGATCCCGCCGACACGCGGCAGGTGCTGTCGCTGGCATTGTCGGCCTCGCTGAATGCGCCGGTCCCGGAATCACGCTTCGGCGTGTTCCGCATGTAGGGGGCGATGATGACCGACTCTACTGCCGACCAGCTGGTGCTGTGTGAACGGGACGATCGCGGTATCGCCCGCATCACGCTGAACCGACCCGACAAGCACAACGCATTCGATGACAGAATGATCGCCCGCTTGCGCCAGCTCTTTGATGCGCTGCGCGACGATAACGGCGTGCGCATCGTGATACTCCAGGCCGCTGGTAAAAGTTTCTCGGCGGGTGGTGATCTGGCCTGGATGCAGCGCATGGCGGATTACGACTACGGCCACAATATGGACGATGCCCGCGCCCTGGCCGAGATGCTGCAAGCGCTGAAGACCCTGCCCCAGCCCACGATAGCGCGTGTGCAGGGATTTGCCTTCGGCGGTGCCGTGGGGCTCGTCAGCTGCTGTGATGTGGCGATCGCCTCAGACGATGCCCGTTTTGGCCTGACCGAAGCGCGCATCGGCCTGATTCCCGCCACCATCGGCCCGCACGTTATCGAGGCCATCGGCACCCGCTGGGCCCGGCGGCTGTTTCTTACCGCCGAACGCTTCGACGCGCAGCGGGCGTTGCACATCAATCTGATTCACGAAGTCTGTGCTCTGCCCGAGCTCGACGAGCGCGTCGCCAGTGTCGCGAAAGAACTGTTCGCCAACAGCCCCGCCGCCCTGCGTGAGGCCAAACTGCTGGTGCAGGATTTTGCGGGTCGCCCCATCGACGAAGCGGTGATCGCCGACACCAGCGCACGCATCGCGCACATGCGCGTGTCTGAAGAGGGACAGGAAGGTCTGCGGGCTTTTCTCGAGAAACGCACACCGGCCTGGGCCCAGGAGACCACCCGCGATGTTTGAACGAATCCTGATCGCCAACCGCGGCGAAATCGCCTGCCGTGTCATCGAAACCGCCCGTCGTCTCGGCATTGGCACCGTTGCGGTATTTTCGGACGCCGACCGCGACGCGCTGCACGTCAAGCTGGCGGATCGGGCGGTGCATCTCGGACCGGCACCCGCCGCCCAGTCGTATCTGGTGATCGACAAAATCATCGAAGCGGCCCGCAGCACCGGAGCCCAGGCAATTCACCCGGGCTACGGCTTCCTGTCCGAAAACGCCGCCTTCGCCCGCGCCTGCGACGCGGCGGGCCTGGTCTTTATCGGCCCCGGCGCTGACGCCATCGATGCCATGGGCTCCAAGGCCCAGGCCAAGGCGATCATGGCCAGCGCCGGCGTACCCCTGATCCCGGGCTACCACGGCGACGACCAGGGCGATGCGGTATTGCGCCGCGAAGCCGACGCCATGGGCTATCCCGTACTGCTCAAGGCCACCGCCGGCGGCGGTGGCAAGGGGATGCGCGCGGTGCACGCGCCCGAGGAATTCGAAGAGGCCCTGGCCGCCGCGCGGCGCGAAGCCACGGCGAGCTTTGGCGACGATCGCATGCTCATCGAAAAGCTGATCCAGCGTCCCCGCCACGTCGAAGTGCAGGTGTTCTGCGACGGCCATGGCAACGGCGTCTACTTGTCGGAACGGGACTGCTCGATCCAGCGCCGCCACCAGAAAGTGATCGAAGAAGCCCCCGCCCCGGGACTCGATGAGCCCCTGCGCCGGGCGATGGGCGAGGCAGCGGTCGAGGCGGCGCGGGCCATCAACTATCGTGGTGCAGGCACCGTGGAATTTCTGCTCGATGCCGGACAGCATTTCTACTTTATGGAAATGAACACGCGCCTTCAGGTCGAACACCCTGTCACCGAAATGATCACGGGACAGGACCTGGTGGAGTGGCAGCTGCGCGTCGCGGCGGGTGAACCCCTCCCCTTGGCCCAGAGCGATATCAGCGTGCGGGGCCATGCCATGGAGGCGCGTATCTACGCCGAGGACCCGGAGCAGGGTTTTCTGCCCGCCACCGGGACGATCCACTACCTGCGCACGCCGCCAGAAGGCCCTGCCCTGCGCGTCGATACGGGCGTACGGGAAGGCAGCGATATCAGCCCCTACTACGACCCCATGATCGCCAAGCTGATCGTGCGCGGCGACAACCGCGAAGAGGCGCGCCGTCGCCTGGTGCGCGCCCTTGGGGACTTTCGGGTCGCAGGCCCCGCGAACAACATCGCATTTTTGTACCGTATCGCCAGCCTCGATGCCTTCGCGCAACAAGATTTGGATACGGGTTTCATCGAGCGGCACGAAGCGGCCCTGTTTGAAAACCACAGCAATATGTTGCACCGCGACCTAGGCGCTGCCGTTCTGACCCTGCTCGCCGAGCGCCAGCGCGCCGGTAGCGCGCCGGGCAATGATCTCGCTTCACCCTGGACTGACACCCGGGGCTGGCGCGTGAACACACCGCACCGGCAGCAGTTCACGCTGCTGTGTCACGGCGGTGAGCACACGGTAGAGCTGATCCACAGCGGTCAGTTTATGGAACTCCAGGTAGAGGATCGGGTACTGCGCATCGCTGGCCACCTCGATGGCGAGAAGCTCGTTCTGGAACTGGATGGTCATCGCTGGCAGGCCACCGTAGCCGCCGGCGATGAGTACAGCGTGTTCTGGGAGGACGGTGCGTTCCGCTTCAGCGAGAAGACCCTTGAGCTCAGCGGCACAACCGCCGCCGCAGGGGATGCGGCCTTTGCGGCCCCCATGCACGGCACCGTGGTCGCGCTACTCGTGGAACCGGGCACGTCAGTGGCGGCGGGGGATCCCGTGGTGGTGATCGAGGCCATGAAGATGGAGCAGACCCTGCGTGCCCCCGCCGCCGGCGAAGTGGTTGCCTACCCCTTTGCGCCGGGCGACCTGGTGGACCGGGGCGCCTCGCTAGTGCAGTTCACGCCCGCCGAGGAGCCGTGATAACGTCGCGCAGTGAACTCGCGCGATACAGACTCGGCCATGCTGCGCAATTTGGCAGCGATCCTGACCACGCTGTCGGGCCTGGGCCAATGCCTGTCGCTGTGGTTTCTTCCGACCGATCCCGCGCTGCTGCTCACGGCGGCGCTGGGGACGCTGTATCTGCTGCTGGGTTTGGGGCTGTTTGGCACCTCGCGTTTCTCGCTGGTGCTGGCGATCGTGCTGTTGCCAACGCGCAGCCTGCTGCACCTGTACCCGTTGGATATCGAGGCGTGGGAGATGCTGCGCGTTGCCTGCGATATTGCCGTAGCGGCCCTGTGCCTGCCCGCGCTCTGGGTAGCCATTCGACCGGATTCCAGGGCACAAGCTGCACCGACACCTGGGGTACACGGGAGTCACGCCGCGGTGACAAAGGACAGATCGGCAGATCTGCGCGACGATGCCTGATCCGCTGTTGATCCTCACGGCGCTCGCCTGCGGCATGATCAGCCGCGCCCTGGGCATGCCCGCGCTCATCGGCTATCTGGCCGCGGGTTTTATCCTGCACGAGATGGACGTGGTCGGCGGGGAACTGCTGGCGGTGCTTTCAGAAATGGGCATCACGCTGCTGCTGTTCAGCATCGGCCTCAAGCTGCAGGTGCGCGACCTGCTCACCGTGCGTATCTGGGGCACCACGATTATCCATATGGCAGCAACGCAGCTGTTCTTTCTGGGATTCCTGTTACTGGCCGGAAAACTCCTGCCCGGTCTCGGCCTGAATCTGAATGCCGCGCTGGTAATCGCATTTGCCCTGACGTTCTCCTCCACGGTGTTTGTCATCCAGGTGATGCAGGAACGCGGCGAGATGGCCTCGCGCCATGCCGCCCTGGCCATCGGGGTGCTGATCATTCAGGACCTCGCCGCCGTGCTCTTTCTCGCCTTTTCAGCCGGCAAGGTACCCGAGTGGTCCGCGCTGTGGCTGCTGTTGATCATTCCCGCCCGCCAGGTGGTACTTCGCCTGCTGTCCCTGGCCGGCCATGCCGAGCTGTTCACCCTCGCGGGATTCGCGCTGGCGATCCTCGGAGCCCAGCTCTTTGACAGCGTGGGAATCAAAGGCGACCTTGGTGCGCTGCTCATCGGCGCAATGCTCGCAGGTGACCAGAAAGCCAAGGAACTGGCTCGCAACCTGCTGTACTTCAAGGACCTGTTCCTTGTCGGGTTCTTTCTCTCGATCGGTCTCGGCGGCTGGCCGTCGGCTGATCTGATGGTGCTGGCGGTGGTGATTGGCCTGGTGGCACTGCTCAAACCCCTGCTGTACTTCCCCCTGTTCACCCGTCTGCACGTGGCTCCGCGAACGGCGCTTCTGGCATCGAACAGTCTTGCGAACCACAGCGAGTTCGGCCTGATCGTGATTGCGGTCGCGGGCGGCCTGGGCTGGGTTCACGAGCAGTGGAGCAGCGCCATATCCATCGCCATTGCCGTGAGTTTTGTCGTTGCTTCACCGCTGAATCGGCTGTCCCATACCCTGTATCAGCGCTATCGACGTTATTTCCTGCGCTTCGAATCCCACAAGGTCCGGGCCGCCCTGCCTGACACCCGCAACGTGAAGGTACTGGTGCTCGGCATGGGCAACATCGGCACGGGCGCTTACGAGGCCATTGCCCGCAGCTATGGCCCGCAGGTGCTGGGCATCGACGACAACGACCGCAAGCTCGCCGCACACCGGGCGATGCACAGGCGCGTCGCCGCCGCCGACGCCAGCGACCCGGATTTCTGGCACCGTGTGGCGGTGGATGAACTGGAGCTGGTAATGCTGGCGCTGACCAATCACCAGGAGAACATGCTGGTCGCCCGCCTGATGCGTCGCATGGGCTACAAGGGCCGCGTCGCCGCCGTTGTACGGTTCGCGGAAGAGAGTAAGGCACTCGAGGCGGAGGGGATTTCTGCCTTTAACCTGTACGCCCAGGCCGGCGAGGGCTTCGCTGCTCATGCAGCCAGGGGGCTTCGCGACCGGCGGCGCTCAGAGCAGGCAGACGATGAGACGCCGGCCTAGGTGGCAGGTACGGGTGCAGCCCTTTCGCGGGCCAGGCCAAACAGAAAAGCCGCGTTGACTGCCAGATAGGCCGCCGCGACCACGGCAAAGCCGCCGAACGCCAGCTTGTCCATCCAGACTGTCAGCGCCACGCCCAACACCAGCAACCGTCCAAGGTCAGCCCGCAGGCAGCGCTGCGGTGACGATCCGTCGAGCCATCCTGCCGTCGTCACGGTAATCAGGAGCATGCTCAGGGCCAGCACGGCGCCCGTCGCGTAGTCCGTGGCCACTCCCGCCTGCAGGTATCCGAGCAGGGCAACCACCGCCACCAGCTGAAACAGGGCGTAGGCCCGCACCCGCGCCGTGGTCGGCGGATCAAAACGCTGAAAATTGGCGAGGTCGGGCTTGCTGCGGGGAAAACGCGCTTCAACATCCGCCGGTCGCCAGCCCGTACGGGCAAACCACACCCGCACTTTGTCCCGCCAGCGGCGGGCGTGCCAGCTGTCGCGGAACATGTCGACGTAAATATGTGTCAGGGCGCGAAAGGGATTGAAACTGTGCAGGGGGCCACGAATACCAAAGATCGGCGGGTCCTCTTCAAGCTCCTCTTGGAACGTACCGAACAGGCGGTCCCAGATAATGAACAGACCACCATAGTTGCGATCGAGATAGCGTTCGTTCTGCGCGTGGTGCACCCGGTGATTCGAGGGAGTGACAAAAATCCACTCGTACCAGCCAAGCTTACCCACGTGCTCGGTGTGCACCCAGAACTGATAGATCAGATTCAGCGACCCCACCGACACGACCACTTCCGCGGGAATGCCGATAAAGAACATGGGGAGATAGAATATCCAACCCAGCAGAAAACCCGTGCTGGTCTGGCGCAGGGCGGTGGACAGGTTGTAGTCCTCGCTCTGGTGATGGGCCACATGGGCCGCCCACAGAATCGTGCGCTCGTGCCCCATGCGGTGGAGCCAGTAATAACAGAAGTCATAGAGCACCATGGCCAGGACCCAGGTCCAGACGCTGTGCGCATCCATCTGCGGCATCGAGAAATGCGTCGCCACCAGGTGGTAGACGTAACCCCCGATGCCCAGGGTAATAAAGCGCCGGGACTGGCTGAGCGTGCCGAGGAACAGGCTGCCGACCGCATCGTTGACGCGGTAGGTATTGCGACCGCGGCGAATGCCCCAGATCAGCTCAAGGGCCATCGCCAGGATAAAGAAGGGAACGGCGTAAACAACAAAATCCATACTTTGCTACCGCCCGATTATGCGTCCAGATCGGGAATCATGTCGTCCTTGAGACGCTCGATCGCATCTTTCAGACGCAGCTTCTCCTTTTTCAGGCGCTGCAACAGAATCTGGTTCTGATAGGGATAGCTCTGCATCTCGGCGATGCGCGTGTCCAAAGCCCGGTGCCGTGTCTGCAATTGCAGCAGGCGCA
The DNA here is from genome assembly GCA_030433415.1 of Gammaproteobacteria bacterium. Lineage (GTDB taxonomy): Bacteria > Pseudomonadota > Gammaproteobacteria > Pseudomonadales > Halieaceae > Congregibacter. The sequence continues at coordinate 22,127 of JAUIMF010000050.1, forward strand.
TGGCCGGTGTCAGCACTTCGTTGGCGGCTTCTTCGTTACCCGGTTCTTGTCCCGGTGGCCAGTTCATTCCCAGGGAATTCCGTTTGCTAGGGCCAAGAAGACGAAAGATAACCGCGCCCTCGTCCGCGCACAAGCGTTCCGATACTCACTCAAGCTCATACTCCAACTCATCAAGCAGCACCTTCCACAGTTCCTGGGACGGATCGCCGACCGCCAGAAAATTCGGGCTGAGCAGCGAATCCCGGTCGTTGTAACGCAGCGGCTGTCCGTCCAGCCCCGTCAGGCGCCCACCCGCGGCAGTCACCAGCGCATCACCCGCTGCCACATCCCATTCGCTGCAGGGCGAAAAGCGGGGGTAGCAATCCCCGGCGCCCTCGGCGAGATCGCAAAATTTCAGGGCACTGCCGCTGTTCTGCCGAAACAACTCAAAACGGGATTCGAGGAACGCCAGGCTCTGGGACAGGCGTTCGTTGCGATGGCGGTGGCTGGACAATATCACCAGTTCGTTCTGGGGTAACGCACGGGTCTGAATAGCCAGAAACTGCCACTGGCCACCGGCGCGCTCGCAGTACCAGGCACCATTGCCGACGATGCCCAGGGCAATGCGCCCCCGTCGGGGCTCAGCGATCAGCCCAAGTACGGGTCGGTGGTTTTCGATCAGGGCCACGTTGATGGTGAACTGGCCCGTGCGCTCGATGAACTCGCGGGTACCATCCAGGGGATCCACCATCCAGAAACGGCGCCAGTCCCGCCGCCGCGCCAGTTCGGCGCTACTGCTCTCTTCGGATAGAATCGGGACCTCGGGCGTGAGGTCTCGCAGTCCGTCAACGATCAGGTGATGCGAGGCCAGATCTGCCTCTGTGACCGGCGAACGGTCCGCTTTCTGCCGGACCTCAACGCCGTCACCACCCGCATCGTAATAGTCAAGAATGACCGCAGACGCCCGCAGGCACAGGTCCAGCAGGGACAGAATATGGTCGGTCGAAAGAGGCGGCGGTGCTCGAAATGGCATGGCGCGTACTATAGCATTGCGCCATGATCGACTGGCCCGAAATACGCACCGTGCTGCTGGATATGGACGGCACGCTGCTCGACCTGCACTACGACAATCACTTCTGGATGGAGTACCTGCCCCGGGAGTACGCGCGCCAGCAGGGCATTGCCGAGTCCGATGCGCAGGACCAGCTCATGGCGCGCTTCACGGAGGTTCGCGGCACCCTGCCCTGGTACTGCCTGGATTACTGGTCCCGGACCCTGGGCATGGATATTCCCTCGCTGAAGCATGAGCTGAAGCACATGATCCGTATGCGCCCCTACGCCCTGGATTTTCTGCGCTGGTTGCGCAGCACCGACATGGACGTGCTACTGGTGACCAACGCCCACCGCAAAACGCTGGATCTGAAGATGGGTGAAGTGGACATCACCGGCTGGTTCCACCGCATCGTGCTGTCCCATGACCTCGACGCGCCCAAGGAGCATCCCGAATTCTGGGAGCGCCTGCAGGCCCTGCACCCCTTCGACCCCGAGAGTACCCTGTTCATCGATGACACCGAGACGGTGCTCGAGGCGGCCCGACGGTACGGCATTCGCCATCTGCTGACCCTGCTCCAGCCAGACAGCTCCCGTCAGAAGCGCCTGGATACGCGGTTTCCCGGCATCCATCATTTCGATGAGATCATGCCGGTCTCCCGCCCCTGAGATCATGGATCGATTGCGCATCGACAAATGGCTGTGGGCGGCGCGCTTTTTCCGCACGCGCAGTCTGGCCAAAGCTGCCATCGAAGGCGGCAAGGTGCATCTGGATGGGCAACGGGTCAAAGTCTCGCGCGAGATCAGCGTCGGCGATCACATTCGCGTGCGCCAGGGCTGGGACGAACGCGATATTGTCGTTGAGGGGCTTTCAGACCAGCGCCGCGGGGCGCCCGAGGCGCAGACGCTGTACCGCGAAACCGACGAAAGCATCGCCCGCCGCGAGCAGTCCGCCCAGGCTCGCAAACTCGCCGGCGGCATGACCGAGCGACCACACCGCCGCCCCGACAAGCGCGAACGCCGGCAGATACACCGGTTTCGCGACTGGGACAGCTGAGACCTCAGCGGCGACGCAGCGAACGCAGAAACTGAATCGCCCGGGGCAACAACTGCCCCACGCTGCGCTTTACCACACCACCGCTACGCGGATACCAGACGGTGCTGCGCACATCCTCAGACCGCTGCTGTTCTTCGCGATAGGCGTAGGAGGCGATGGACAGGCGATATGACCCCGCGGGAAATGCGATGGGGTCGTAGCCATGCAGCGTGACGCCGCTGGACTCCATGATCACCAGACGATTGAACGCCGGGGCGACGCGCACAGGCTCTTCGGACTCCCGGTCCACATGCTGCATCAGCAGCTGGCCGCCATAGTGCTCGTGCCAGTCCACATTTAAATAGAGCAGAATATTCAGCTGGCGCTTCCAGGTAAGCTGCTGAGGGTGGTAACTGAAGTCCGTGTGCATATCCAGAAAACTGCCTTCGCCGCCGGCGTGCAGGCCGCCACCATAGAACTGCGGATCCAGAAACAGGGGCTCTCCAACCAGTTCGCCCAACCAGGCGGCAAACTCCGGGGACAACAGGTCCTGCCGCAGCTCTGCCAGTTCCGGCGCAATGGCCTCAAACTGCGTGTCGACAAATTTGTTCCTGGCGAAGATGAGATCACCGCTGGCCGCCATCTCCTGCTGCAGTCGCTGCGCGATGGGATCCAACGCGGCGCGCAGGCGCATACCATCGCAGGCATCGTCGATGGCGATATGGGGATACGGCGTGGCACTGGCGAAGGTAGTACGACCGTCAGCCAGCGCGGCCTGAAGGCGAAAAAAATCAATCACGGGAAGATGCCCTGGGCCAGAACAGCATTAGCAGCGACGACAATACCACGCGATACCAGACGCTCAGGTTTTGCGAGCCGGCGGCGCATCGCATGGCCTGCCAGCGCGTGGACGGCACCTGATCCCGCGCCCCCGTGCGGGGTATGTGGGCTGCGCACCAACGCACCAGCCGATCACTGTCGCGTACCCGATCACGCAGGCGCCGAACACTGGCAACGGCGCCCCGGGCAGACGTGGCACCACGCAGATTGCCTTCGTGCTGGCGGTAACTGCCAAGGACCTTGGGAACAAACTGCCACGAACGCCGGTAGAGATGGCAAAGCATCACCGCCCCCCAGTCGTGCATCGGCCACGGGGCCTCGCGGTGCTGCACCAGAAGTTCGGCGAGGTCCCGCGACAGCATCATGCTCATACCCACGGCGGGATTGACCAGGAATACGTCTGCCCCATCGAGCCCTACGGGCCAACGAAATGGTGACCCCGACCGGCGGTAGAAGGAATCGGCGATCCGGGTTCCGCGGGCATCGATCAGATCCAGATCGCTGAAGACCAGGTCCGGCCCCTCAGTAGCGCTCACCACTCGCGCGTAGGCCTCGATCCGTGCGGCATGCCAGACATCGTCCTGATCGCAGAACAGCACATGGGTAAGCTCCGGGTAACGCTGCAGGAACTGCTCCAGTGCCTGCACAAAGCTGGCGCAGGGGCCGGGTGCCTCCGCATGCCGAATCAGGACCGCGGGTAGATGCTGCGTCTGCAACCAGCGCTCCGCGCGCGATGGGGTGTCGTCCGTGCTGCCCCAATCGTGAATCTCAAGATGATCCGGCCGGCGTCTTTGTGCGGCAAGCGAGTCCAGCTGGGCGTCGATGTAGGCTTCGCCATTGTGCATACACAACAACACACCGATGCAGGGCGCGGAACTCATTCGGCGAGCACCTGCGCGAGCCGCGCCTGAATCACCGCATTTGAGAAATGCTGGTCGTAGATCGCGCGCGTGGTCGCTGACCAGCCTTCGGCGCGGCGTTGCAGCAGCGCCTCCAGCGCGTCGGCCAGCGCGTCGGGATCACCAGGCGGTACGGTTATCAGACCTGCGTCGCGGTCGGACTGCAAGTCCACGGTTTCGCGGGTGACGACCGGCAGATTCAGTGCCAACCCCTGCTGGACCTTATAGGGAATAACGGACGCGGCTTTCGCCGACGTGCCGAACACCCCGAGAATCACATCCGCCTGTTCGGCCATGCGTACGAGCTCTGCAGACGACACTCGCTCGCGACGCCACTGCACATTGCCCGGGTCCTGGATGTGCAGCTCGGCAGCGACCGCTTCGCCGGTCTGCCCATCGCCAACAAACTGGAACTCGATCGCGAGCCTGCGTTTGGCCACCGCCCGGGCCGCGGCCATGATGACATCCACGCCGTGCAGGGGAATGAATGTCCCCCAGAAAAGTACGCGCAGAGGTCCGGGAACAACCGTAGTCTGCAACGGCTGCCAAATGGTTTCGTCAATGCCCACGGGCACGGCGATAATTTGCGGGCCGTCACCACCCACTTGTTCACGCAGCAAGGCAACCTGGCGAGGTGTATCGATGAGCAC
>JAUIMF010000051.1 GCA_030433415.1 Gammaproteobacteria bacterium
CAAAGTAAAAAAATCAGGCGACGAAAAGTTCGAGCAGGAGATTCAAATACACCAGCTTTATGATACACCACCACAGCATCTTACCCGACCTGAAGAGCGACCAAAAATTACAGATGCCTATCGATGGATAATGGAAAATGAAAAGCGAACACAACTAATTGTGTCAGATGTGATCAGGAGTGTTCGCGCAGGCAGGCACCCAATCGTCCTCACTGAAAGGCGCGAACACGCGGAGATGATTAACAACCTTCTCAAGGAAAGCGGTATTGATTCCGTCATATTGAAAGGTGCAATGAAAGCCTCTGAACGCAAACGTGTTGACGAACATTTGCATTCGGCACAAGTTATTGTCGCTACAGGAAAGTACGTAGGCGAGGGTTTTGACCTGCCCAGGCTGGACACTCTGTTTCTCGCTATGCCCATCGCGTGGAAAGGCTTGCTGGCGCAGTATGCGGGCAGGATTCACCGGGAATCAGATGGTAAAGTACGCGTGACGATTCACGACTATGTCGACTGCGGCCTCCCCATGCTCCAGCGCATGTTCAATAAGCGCGAGAAAAGCTATAAGACAATGGGCTATACGGTCCACTTCGCTAGCGAATCAACCAGCTTCCCCGTAGCAGAGCAAATTGACGCTGTACTGGTATAGCAGGTTTCCAAATCGCTCCTGAGCACACTCAGCTCAAATGCTCCAATACCATGCCAGCATCAATGTGTCTCTCATGGTATCGCCGCTGTCTGCCTTGCTACCCACACTCAATACCATGAGAAACACCATTGATGATGCAGATTATATTATCAATTAGAGTTATTTTGTTTTTATATTTCAATGAGTTAAAAAAATCCTTCACTCCCACTCGATTGTAAATTGCGCTATTTTTCTATTTAATTTCAGATAGTTAAAAACCACCATACTACGGATACCATGATAAATACCATGTTCGGAAATTTCTGAACAATAATTCCTCTACCCTCCCTGATAAACCTTTTTGATACGAGGGATTCGAAACTTCACAGGGTGAATCTGGCGCCTGCGAATGCCTTTCAATGCCCTCAAAATCAAAGAGTTAGAAAAATGGGGTGGGCATCTGCTGGCATGTGAGGGCGGGGGCGTGGTCCCATGGTGGTCCCATATTAATCGACAATCTTGCCAGTTATTGACGGACAACACCCTAGCACATTCATTTGCCTGAATTCATTGCGGCTTTCACCTGGTCGCCGGCTGTAACCTGCCCTCGAGTACCGTACCCCAGATGTCGATATCCTTGATTGCCTCGGGTTTCACCGCAAAGGGACTGGCCGCCAGCACAGTGAAATTGGCGAGCTTGCCCGCTGTAATACTGCCGATCTCGTTTTCCAGGCGCAGGGAATACGCCGCATCGAGAGTCACCGCCCGCAGCGCCTGCTCTACACTGATGCCCAGGTCGGGCGTGGCCACCCTGTCGGAAAAGGTGGTCCGGTTAACCGCCGCCCACATCAGGTACAGGGGCCGCGCAGGTGCCATTGGCATATCCGAGTGCAGCGAGAAGGAAATACCCGCCCTGGCAACATCCCCGAGGCGAACCATCTCATTGGCCCGCTCCGGCCCGACACCGAACTTGCTGTACTGGTCCGCCAGGGCCACGGTGTAGTAGGGATTGGCACTGACAATGGCACCCAGCGCGGCGATACGCTTGACCTGGGTCGGGGTGGAAAAGCCGAAGTGCACAATCGTTGTACGGTGATCCTGCCGCGGGTTGCGTTGCATGTTCTCTTCCAGCACATCGAGTACCCGTTCCAGCCCCTCGTCACCATTCTGGTGGACATGTATCTGGTAGCCGGCATCCCAGTAGGTACGGAAGGCATCGCGGTAAACCGCCTCGTCCATCAGCCACTCGCCGTGGTGGCCGTCGAGATAGCCGTCCTGCATCTGCATCAACTGACTGAAGATGGCGCCATCGGCGAACAGCTTGACCTGTTGGGGCAGGAATGCCGTGTGGCCCTCGGCGCCACGTTGCACCGCCGCGGTCGCCGCCAGCAACTCATCCCCGGTGTACTTCAGGGTCAATGAACGGCCATCGGGAATGAAGTAGAAGCGAAACGGCGTATCCGTATCCCCCAACACGGCAATCTGCTGGGGATAGAACCCGGAGACCCCGCCCGGCTCCGCCGAGGTGGTAACGCCCGCCTGGTGCAGGTAGTGCTCGGTCATCTCGATACCGGCGCGCAATCTTTCCGGGGCTCCGATAAGCGGCAAAATCCGCGGCGAAAGATAGTCCATGGCACCCCTCTCCCAGAAGTGGCCCTTATCGAAATTGACCTGCGCTCTGATGCTTTCCGGGCTCGCGGCCACGGACTCCCGGGTAACCTCAGCCAGTGAGAGGGCCGCCGTGTTGAGAATAAATTCATGGCCGGAGCGATGCCAGATGACGATCGGACGCACCGAGGACACCTCATCGAGGTCCTCCCGCGTCAGTTCACCGTGGAAATAATGATGAAATCCCCAGGAGACAAGCGGTTCAGTCGGCGAGCCCAGGGCGGCCTCGACCGCCCGCAATCGGGCAAAGTAAGCCTGCCTGTCCCTGGCCGCGGGAAACGTCGTTTCCGGCAGCTCCCACTCCTCAATGGAAATAACCTGGGAGCCCAGTGTCAGCGCGCTCAGTACCGGATGAATATGCTGCTCGATCAGCCCCGGAACGATGACTTTGTCCGCAAAACGCTCATCCACAACAGCGGAATCGCCGGCCAGGGCCTGCATATCCTGTAGCGTACCCACACCCATGATACGCCCGTCGGCAACGGCCACCGCCTCAGCCCGGGGCTGCTGCGGGTCCATGGTAAGGATTTCCCGGGCCAGATATATCTGTACGGCGGATTGCTGGCGCGCAGAGACCTGGCCGGCAAGACCCAGCAAAACAGCGACGACCATGCCGATAGTGATTGTGCGGATCATGCCTGTTCCTCTTCGCTTACTGCATATTGTCTTGATAGTGCCGGGATAATGGCTCGTTGCGACTCCGGTCAAGCCATTACCGGGCCATGCTACCACCACATCCCGGGCAAGTGACACGCAGATGCTCTGGCCCTTCATACCGCCTTTGTAGATAACGCCGTCGGCGAACACAGCTTCTTACTGATACGCACTGCAATATTACATCGGATTCGCGAGCAAGCGCTGACCGGGATAGGCACTTTCCTGCATCTGCCCATCGCGGAGCACGAACACTCCACCGACGAGTACGTGCACCATTCCGGAAGACTCCTGATAGGGTTCAAGGTAAGTCGCGTTATCGATGACATCGCGCGGATTAAACACGGCGATATCGGCATCGGCGCCAACACCGATGTGCCCCTTGCGCGTGAAATTCGGGCTATAGCCGGCTAACACCTGCGCCGGTAGCAGCGTCATTTTCGTTATTGCATCATATAACGACAAGGCACCTTCTTCGCGCACATAGCGACCTAGCACCCTGGCGAAAGAACCAATACCCATGGGATGTACCTTGTACTGCAGGTTAAACATGGGCAGCGAATCACTGGCGATAATGACATCTTCCGCGACCGTCGCGGGACGGGTCCATTCCTCACGGTTGTAATAATTGATCAGAAACGCGTCCGGGTTGGTTTTCCGGTACTTTTCAAAAGTCGCCCTGCTCAATCGTTCCCCGGTTCCGGCCATCTCCAGGTCCTCATAGGTCGTACCGAAGATTGACTGCCAGTCGCGGTCCATGACATCTGCTGTCAAGGGCGTACCACCGGTGTTATAGGGGTAGGTCTCCATGGTGACGCTTACGCCGCGACTTCGGGCCTCACGGACCAGGCGAAGGAAATTGGCTGTACCGTTGATGCCGCTCGCAGAGATATGTACGACATGCAGTGGCGCACCGGACCTCTCCGCAAGCTCCAACACTTCGATCAGACCAGAAGGATCCCCCGCGGGTCCATTGCGGCGAACATGAACGAATATCGGAGCATGCCTTGCAGCGGCGACCTCGAAAACCAGCTCCAGTTCCTGCCGATTGACGGCCTCGTTCATATAATCAAGTGAGATGCCAATACCCAAACCACCTTGATCCAGCCCAGTATTCAGATGATTTTCCAGTTGCTGCATCTGATCGGTCGTTAAATGCGCTTTCACGCTGCTGCGGTTATTGGGCATTTTCAACAGGGCATTATGGACGACGCTCTGAGCCGCCCGGTCGCCTTCAAACAGATAGTCTCGTATAAAGATATGACTCACCGATGCGCCAAAGTTAATGCGCGACTCACCCTCTATGGCGAAGGGCTCGTGCGTGCCCAGGGCAGTGACAGGGTATGAGCCCGCCTCCAGTTCCAACGCCGTGGTAACGCCCTCATAGACGGCAAAGTGCTGACCCAGCGGCATTTGCGCATGTGCATGCAGGTCGATAAATCCAGGCGCAACGATAAGCCCGCCGACATCAACCACTAAATCGCCATGCATCTGCCGCTCACTCACTTCGGCAATCCGCCCGTCAGCAATGGCGACATTGCGAACCGCGTTCAGGCCCGAGGCCGGATCAATGACGCGCCCACCGTGAAGCACGAGATCATATTGCCCACCGATTGCCATGACAGCCTGCAGTGGCAAGCAGGCAACCGTAAAAATACAGAGTCCTATACACCAGTTCATTGTCTATCCCCGTTCACGGCTGCGGCCGGCCAAGGATTTTTCGTCCCGGGTAGCGGCCCTCGATACGCACCGAGTCCTGCACCACCTGCCGTCCGCCGACAATGACATGCTCTATCCCTGTGGGCTTCTGGTAGGGGTCACCGTAGGTCGCGTTGGCCGCAACCGTGGCGGAATTGAAGATGACAATGTCCGCGTCCATGCCTTCCCGCAGGCGCCCTTTTTTGGCAAATGCTGGTGAGGCCTGTTCCATCCACCGGGCCTGGTGCAGGCTCATTTTTGCCAGCGCTTCGCTCAGGGACAACAGGCCGGTATCGCGCACATAGTGGCCCAGTACCCGGGAAAAGGTGCCCGCGACATTGGGATTGGCCAGGATATCTAGGTCCAGTGCGGGCAGCGCATCGGTGGAGATCATCATTCCGGGCCACTTCATGGCCGTCTCCATCCACGGCTCCTTCACGTAATGGTGGTTGACCATGCCAGTGGGCTGTTCCCGGGCGTACTTTTCCCAGGTTTCCCGGGTGAGCCACTCGCCGGTGGCGACCCACTGTACGTCCTCGTAGCTGATGTCGAATATCTTCTGCCAGTCCCGGCGCCGGAACACATCGGCGGAAATGCCGGTACCCCCGGCCGCGTAGGACAGTGTTTCAGTGGTGATATTGGCCCCGGCGGCATTGGCCGCATCGATCATCGCCAGCCAGTCGCCGATCCGGCCCATCGCATTGTGAGTGATGTGGCAAATGAACAGCGCGGCTCCGGTCTCCGTCGCAAGATCCAGCGCTTCAATGAGGCCGGCGGGGTCTCCGGTGTAGCCTCGGCGCACATGGACGAAAATGGGCACCTCCCGTTCCGCGGCCACGTCAAACAGCATGCGCAGTTCCGCCTCCGAAACCGCCGCGGTCATGTAATCCAGCAATACGCCAATACCCAGGCCGCCGTCGTCAATGCCCTGGTTCACCATAGCGCGCATGGCTTGGATCTGCTCGTCAGTGGCCGGCTGCATCCACGCGGGACCACCCATCTTCGCAAGTGTATGCCCCATAAACAGGTAAGGCTGGTCGACACCCTCGATCACCTTGATGCGGATTGCGAAATGCCCCACCGAAGTACCGTAATTCAGCTGCGCTCCGCCGCTGTAGTGCTCGCCGTAAAAACTGACGGGATAGGACCCTGCCTCCAGTTCCAGTTGGGTGGTCACCCCGTCCAGCAGGTTCATGTGCTGGCCCAAGAGCGTGGGCGTATGGCTGTGGACATCGATAAAGCCGGGCGCCACGACCAGGCCGCTGGCGTCGATACTGCGCTTGCCGGCCAGGGGCCTGTCCGAGACAGCAACAATGGTGCCGCCATTGACACCCACGTGACGGATCGCATCCAGTTGCGTCTCCGGGTCGATGACCCGGCCATTGGCGATCACCAGGTCGTAGTCCTCTGCCGCAAGCGGCGCCGCGAGCGCAGCAAGCAGGTAAAGCAGGACTGTCCCGCGTTTTATGGTTGGCATGGTTATATTTCTCCTTCCCGGGCTTTCTGTTCCTCTACCAGGCGGCGCACATCGGCCAACATCTGTTCGGCGTCGAACACGATACCGTCCTTGATGGTATAGAGAATACCCCGGGTGCGTTCCATTGTGCCGGTATCGGTATTGAGTTTCTGATGCCCGGTGCCATAGAGCACCTTGAAATTGGCCAGCGGATTCTCGTTGACGATTACCAGATCGGCTTTCTTGCCGACCTCGATGGAGCCGGTCTCCCCCGCTATGCCCATGACTTCTGCCCCGTTCAGGGTGGCGGCCTGCAGCACTTCCAGGGGATGAAACCCCGCTTCCTGCAGCAATTCCAGCTCACGCACATAACCGAAGCCGTACATGCCATAGAGGAAGCCGGAATCGGAGCCCACCGTGACCCGGCCACCGGCATTCTTGTAGTCGTTGACGAAGCTCATCCAGAGCCGGTAGTTGTTGCTCCAGGCCACTTCATCGGTGGTGGTCCAATCGAAATGAAAGGAACCGTGGATTTTGGGATTGGGCTCAAAGGCGCGTGCCATATAGGGCATCGTGTACTGGTCATGCCATTCCGCCTGCCTGGCGCGCATGGTATCCCGGTTTACCTCATAAACAGTGAAGGTGGGATCGAGGGTAAAATCCAGGCCGATCAGCTCATCGATAGTCGAGGTCCAGGGCTCTGAACCCGGGGCCGCGGTTTGTTGCCACAGTCGCCCGGCCTCGGAAAACCGGTCCTGTTCGTTATTGTAGTTGTAGCTGTCTGGGTAATCCTGGACCCGGCGGTCACGAAACATCGCCTCGGGCAGGCCATACCAGTGTTCCATGCTGTCCAGGCCCATACGCGCCGAATCCAGCACGTTCATTCTCGCTACGGAAACCTGCGAGTGATGATACATGGTTCTCATCCCGAGCTTTCTCGCTTCGCCAATGGCGGCCTCGATCACCGCCGGTGCAGCGCCGAGAAACTTGATGCCGTCGGCGCCCTTCCTGCGCACCGCCCTCACCCAGTTGCGCGCCTCATCGGGGGAACTCATGGTCTCCGGAAACAGCGCATATACCTTGATACGGGGCGCGGCGATTTCACCGCTGTCGCTGCGCTGCTTATGATCGAGAGTCCACTGCAGGCCCATTAAGGCGCCGGGTTCCCTGACCGTGGTGATACCGTGGGCCAACCACAGTTTGGCGACATACTCCGGGTTCGTGAGTGCGCCGCCAAATGCGTGGCTTGGCGTGCCGAAATGGGCGTGTGCGTCGATCAGTCCGGGGATTACATATTGTCCCGAGGCATCGATGACCCTGGTATCCGCATCGTAATCTTCCTCGCCGAGATGGAGCGATCCGGTACCACCACCGCGCAGGTCGACGATCCGGTCACCTTCTATCACAATCGTGACCGGACCCTGCGTCGGCGCACCGGCACCATCGATGACGTTGGCATTCTTTATCACCAGGCGCTTGAACGGCCCTTCGCTCTCGTCCCCCCGCGGAGGCGCCACTCCGGGAGCTGCTACCCCCATGGCAAGTACGCTGGAGATCACTTCCTCCCCCGGGTCCACCTGGCCGGCAACGGCCAGGCACGGCAGCAGTAACAGATTTATCGCAGCCTTGTGTAGTAAACCTTTCATCGACGCAATCCTTCTAAAGACAAAAAGGCCGGCGCGCAATGGCGCGCGCCGGCAAGCACTACTCCACCTGGGAGTGCAAGGGAATCAGTAATTCCAGGTGAGGGTGGCACCCACGGTTCGCGGCGCAGCGGGAGTAATGTTTTGTGACAGACCGGGGTTTATGGTGTAGTTATGCAGCATGTACTCCTCATCCGCCGCATTCTTCACCCATCCGGCAATTTCCCACTGGCCATCGCCTGCGCCATAGGCCAGACGCAAATTGACCAGTTCATAGGACTCGAGTGTTGACTCGGGGCGATTCTGGATATCCTGGTAGGCGTCATCCTTGTAAGTATAGTCGACGCGGGCATTGATATAGTTACTCTGCAGGGGGTAATCAAACACCAGGCTCAGTGAGACCGCGTTTTCCGGCGCATTGCGCAGGCTGTTGCCCTCATTGGGCTTGAGATTGCCCTCCAGTTTGGTGTACTCGGTATCGAGGTAGGCGTAGTTTCCGGAAAGCTGCCAGTAATCGTGCAGCTGCCACAGTGCCTCCAGTTCGATGCCCTGGCTTTGTGCTTCACCCGCATTCTCGGTCAGCAGCGGGCCGGGCAGGCCACCGGGCTGAATTGTCTGCACCAGAACCTGCAGGTCGGAATAGTCGATGTAAAACGCGACGGCGCTGAAACGCAGGGAATTGTCGAGCACAGTGCCTTTAATGCCGAGCTCATAGTTGGTCACGTGTTCCTCATCAAAAGAGGTGCTGGCCGCCGCTTCTGTCGGTGCCAGGCCCTGGAATCCGCCGCTTTTGAAACCCGTAGAAATCGTGGCGTAGGTGGTGAGGTTTTCACCGAGGTAGTAATTGACCGCGACTTTCGGAGTAAAGGCACCCCAGCTCTCCTCTTCCTCAATGTCATAGGGCTCAAGGACAGAGAAGGCTCCATCGGCGGAACCCACATTGGTTACCTCCTTCTCCTCGTAGGTATAGCGCGCACCCAGGGTCAGGTCCCAGTACTCGTTAAACGTCCAGGTGCCCTGGCCGAATATCCCGTAACTGTTGGTCTCGTTGGTTTGTTCCGCGCCGGCTAGTGGCAGATGGATCGCAGACTCGGCGGGCACACCGCAGAGCAAGCCGCAATAGATATCGTTATACTCGTTGCGCGCCACCTCTTCTTTCAGGTAATACACGCCAGCCTGCCAGAACAGCTGCTCGCCAGCATCGGCGGCAAAGCGAAATTCCTGACTGAACTGCTCCGCCTCCTCATCGAAAAAGTTGTCTGCGCTCGCCAGTTGAAAGTATTCAATGTCCGCGGGCCAGACAACATCCAGCACATCGGCACTCGACTCCCGGTAGGCGGTAATCGAGGTGAAAGTGCCCATTTCCACCAGCCAGTCGGCCTGCAGGGAAACGCCCCAGGTCTCGATATCGGCATGGGGTTCAGTACTTTGCAGGTTCTGGTAAAAGTCGGGATTGAGGCCCGACGCCGCCACGAAATCGCCCAGGGCGAGTTCGGTGCCGGGGTTTCGCCCCGGGCTGTTCCTGCTGTCTTCTGAATAGTCGGCAGAGAACAGCAGTTCCAGAGCGTCCGCTGGGCGGGTCAACAGCTGGCCGCGAATGCCGTCACTCTCATAGGCGTTCAAATCATCAATATCGGCCACCAGGCTCTCGACATAGCCATCGCGCTCCTTGTGGCTGACCGAGATCTTGCCATAGGTCTCCTCGCCAAGGGGCCCCGACACCTTGCCGCGAATGCCCAGGTAACCCATATCTCCGCCGGAGAGTTCCAGGGCGCCCGTGAGTTCTTCAGTCGGCTTCTGGGTAATGATATTGATCGCGCCACCGGCCGCATTCTTGCCGTAGAGCGTACCCTGTGGCCCGCGCAACACTTCCAGACGCTCCAGGTCGAACAGGTCAAAGGCCTGGCCAGCCGTGCGCCCGAGGTAGACACCGTCAAGGAATACAACCACTGACTGGTCCTCACCTGCGCCGTCGGCATTGGAGCCTACCCCGCGGATAAACAGCTGGGGCTGGGCCGGGTTGAATACGCCCATGCTGAAGCCCGGCGTGCGCAGGGCAATCGCCGTCAGGTCGCTGATGTCGGCGGAGCGAATATCCTCTGCACCGATAGCGGTGATGGCGATCGGCACATCCTGCAGGTTTTCTTCGCGGTGCTGGGCCGTGACCACCACCTCCTCCAGGGCCTGGGCATGCAGTTCAAGGGAGACTGCCGATATGGCCAGGGCCAGGGCAGTCCTGGTCAGATGCATGCTGGATTTGCTGTACATTGATTGTTCCTCTACACGTTTATTTTCATGGGGGCACTGGTGAATGACTGCCACAGGGCTCGTTGCGCCAGTGAGTAGTGCATCATCGCCCCCGTCGGTGGGCATTACTCAGCCACAGACTGGGCGATGTTCTGCCGCATCTGTTGCGGTTGAATGGGTGTGGACAGGACCTGCTGGAAAACCTGCCAGCGCGCTTCCCGGTCCGGGCCGGCCTGGCTCTCTACATAGTCGCGAACCAGTGATTTACCGTAGTTGTAATTAATGACGTAGGAGCGCATAGCCGCAATGAAGTCCAAGCGCTGGGATGCCGTGCCACGCGACTCCAGGCCAAACTCCATCAGCCACTCGATGGCCTGCTCTCTCGGCATGCCCCCGTAAAGGTAATAGCGAGCGACCTCATTCCGGGCGAAATTGAGCTGGTCCAGCAGGGCGAAATAGCGGTAATACAGCTCGAGTTGCTCACCATCGAGGCCGGCCATGGGCAGAATCACCGAGCGCTCGTAGGCGATCCGTTCCGCCGGCGTGAATGCCAGGTCTACGCCGTAGTTGGCCGCGCCCTCGGCGATGACTGCCTGCGAACCATGCAGGGGAATGTAGGCATACTCGATCCAGCCGCGTTTCCTGACCAGTTCCGCTTCCACCAGGGTCGCGTGCACATGATGCCCCGGATAGGCTTCATGGCACCCCAGCTGAATAACCCGCTCGACATGTATCGGCACATCGCGGTTGATGTGCACCGTGGTGTGGCTGTCGCCCTGGAACTCTGCGAAGCCAACCCAATGCTTGCCGGTCGTCATATTGAGGCTGGTGGCCTCATTGTCCGGCAGACTAATATGAGCCCTGGTGCGGCGCCGGCACTCCGCCACCGATT
Organism: Gammaproteobacteria bacterium; assembly: GCA_030433415.1. Classification (GTDB taxonomy): domain Bacteria; phylum Pseudomonadota; class Gammaproteobacteria; order Pseudomonadales; family Halieaceae; genus Congregibacter. The sequence continues at coordinate 10,887 of JAUIMF010000051.1, forward strand.
CAGTAATGACCGCTTCCACCTTGTCGGCGGGAATAATGAACTGGTCCCGAAAACGTTCCACCCGCGCCGGCAGCGCTCCCTCCCCCGGTATCAGCTCGTCCAGTTCTGCTACCAGGGCGCGAAAGTGATCCTCATCGTGGTGCGGCGCTTGCACACCGAACAGCAGGCGGGTTTCCTCGTCGAAGCTTGCTGGAAAACGGCCCTGCAGAATATCAAGGCGCGTGACCATGGCGATGATCCGTCCTTGCAACACGCTCCGCCGGTCCTGATCCATGCCAGTCGCCGGCGTCGGCAGCGCCGCTATCTTCGCTTGCAGCGCGGCCAGTTCCTCCTGAATCCGGGGCATGGCAAGCGGGTTTTCGCGGGCCGTGTTGCGCCAGGCATCGGGACCGAGGTAGAGATACTCGAGGGGGTCGTGGTTCTGTAACTGCAGGCCCAATCGAACATACGCCTCGGCCAACGGCGCCATGGGATCAAGAGCGGCGTCCCCCTCCTGTGACCAAACCTGGCTGCCAGCCAGCACGATGCTCCACAGCAAAAAAGCCGGGGCAAAGAGGGCGCGTCGCAAATTGATTATGTCTATCATCCTGGCATTGCACTGTCGATTGAAGTTTGAGGGCAGCTGGGTAAATCCTCTGTACCGCGGAACCACCGGATAAGCTGTTGCGTGTGACCGTACCAACCCCGATTGCCTTCTGCGTACTATTTTGCGACACTTTGCATACCATTTGACGACAAAAGATCATCAACCGGTCGAAGGGGGCTGGAAAGTTGCAGGTCTACGATGCTCACACACCCCTGCTCGCCACCAGCGAATTACTGCTGGGCTCGCTCGAGGCCGCCCGGGAAATTGGCGCGGACCTGACCGGGGCACTGGCTGCTAACGGCATCCAGCCCGAGCTGCTGGTGGCACCCCGGGGCTTCCTCGCTCTCGACCAGATTGTGAATTTTCTTAACAGGGTCGCGGAGGAGTCCAACTGCCCCCACTTCGGCTTTCTGGTCGGCGTGCACCAGCCGCCAATGCGCTTTGGTCTCATGGCACAATTGCCCACTTTGTCGTCGACGCTGGGCGAGGCCATTGAGAACGCGCTGCAGTACAACCTTCTCAACAGTGAGTTCTCGATCTGGGAGCTTCAGCGTAAAAACAAGCACGCGATTCTGGTACGAAACAATCGCATCTCCTATAAAGGATCACTAACCCAGCTGCACACCCTCGCCATCACTGTAGTGTTCAATGCGTTTAGGAGCCTGGGCGCTGAAAACTGGCGACCCAGTGCTATTTGCTTCTCCCACAAAGAGCCGGAAACAGCGCGGCTGTACAACAAGTACTTTGGCTCACCGGTTGAATTCAACCAGGATTTCACCGGGATCGTATTCCCGGCGATCGATTTGCAGATTCCAATCGCAACTGCAGACAATGAGCTGCTAGCCATTGTCAAGAGCCACCTCGATACGGTCATGGCTGACTATCAGGTGCATGATATTCTAGCTAACAGGGTCCAGCAGCATATCAGACAGCACCTCGGTACCGACCTGTGCAATCTGGAGAGTGTTGCCCAGCGACTCAATCAACACCCGAGAACATTGCAGCGGGAACTTCGCCGGCAAGGTGTCACCTTCAGGACGCTATTGACGGAAGTACGCCATGACGTCGCTGAGCATTACCTGCGCAGCTCCAGCATCGGCCTGGTCGACCTGGCGGACATTCTGGGTTATCGCAATGTCAGCGCCTTTTCCCGGGCCTTCAAAAATACCAGCGGATTGTCACCTGAACATTGGAGGCGGCTGAACGCCTGATCTGCAAAACTGCAGTCACTTCGAGTAAGCTGTCCTGCAAGTTACTAATCACACAAGCCAGAACCGCAGCTCCCGCTGCTGTTGCACATTAATCGAGCTATGACATGAGTATTTCCAGCCTGCAGGACATCGTCGCCATCGAGGAGTCCAACAGCGATCCCTTTTCCACGCTGACCAATACCTACGACATGATCGCTGCCGGCGCGGCCATCAATCCCGATGCCACCGCCCTGTCTTTTTTCTTGCGCACCGAGGACCACGCCTCCCCCGCCACCTGGAGCTATCGCCAGTGGCATGCGGAGATTACCCGCACCGCCAATATGCTGCGCCGCCTGGGGCTGCAGAAGGGCGAGGTGGTCGCCTATGTGCTGCCCAACCTGCCGGAGGCACACCTGGCGGTCTGGGGCGGGGAAACTGCCGGTATCGCCTTCGCCGTGAACACCCTGCTGGAAGGCGGGCAAATGGGTGAACTGCTGGCGGCAGCGGGGACCCGGTGGCTGATTACCCAGGGCCCCTCCCCGCAGCCGGAGATATGGCAACGGGTAGAGACCGCGATCCGCAGCAGCGACGACATGGCACTGCAGGGGATTCTGGCGGTAAACCCGCTGCGCCACCTGCCGGGAAATCTGCAGGGCTCAGGCGCCAGCGAGCGGGCCGACGGTTTGCCGGATACCCTGGCGGGCATTCCGGTATTCGACTTTCACCTGGAGCTGGCCAGGGAGTCTGGAGATACCCTCGACTTCGCCCCGCCGGGCGCCGACGATATCGCCTCCTACTTCTGTACCGGCGGCACCACCGGCCTGCCGAAAATTGCCAGGCATACCCAGCGCAACGAAACCGCCAATGCCACCCAGCTTTGCTCGGTGGTGCCGGAGCTGTTTCAGGCCGGCAAGACCATACTGACCTGCCTGCCGCTGTTCCATGTCAATGCCCAGCTGGGTACGGGGCTTGCCGTGTTCGCCACCGGCGCTCACTCCCTGCTGGGGCCGCCGGCCGGCTACCGCGCGCCGGGTCTGGTGGAGCGCTTCTGGGAGGTGGTCGCGCAACACCGGGTCGCCTCCTTCTCCGGCGTGCCCACAGTCTACGCCGGCCTGCTGCAGTCGCCCATGACAGGGCTGGACCTGTCCTGCCTCGACTATGCCATCTGCGGTGCCGCCCCGATGCCGGTGGAATTGCTCAACACCTTCGAGCAGAAGACCGGTATGCGCGTACTGGAAGGCTACGGCCTGACCGAGTGTTCTGCGGTGGCCTCGCTGACACCGCCGCAGGGCACGCCCCGGGTGGGCTCCATCGGCCTGCGCCTGCCCTGGGAGCAGATGCGGACCATGATTGTCGACGACGATGGCGCCTACCTGCGCGATGCCGAAGTGGATGAGGTGGGCGTCATCGCACTGCAGGGAGCCCATGTATTTGCCGGCTACCTCAATGACGCGCACAACGCCTCCGCCTGGATCGACCTGCCGGGTAGCGATCAGCCCTGGCTCAACACCGGCGACCTCGCGCGCATGGACAGCGATGGCTACTTCTGGCTGACCGGGCGCAAGAAAGAGCTGATCATCCGCGGTGGCCACAATATCGATCCCAAGGTGATCGAGGAGGCCTTCGCCGCCCACCCGGCAGTCGCCATCAGCGCCGCCGTGGGCCGCCCCGATGCCCACGCCGGTGAAATCCCGGTGGCCTACGTGCAACTGCAACGGCCCGGCAGCGTCACCGCAGAGGAACTGCGGGCGCATGCCGAAACCCACATCCACGAGCGCGCCGCGGTGCCGCGGTCCATCCACATCGTCGACGCCCTGCCGGTCACCGCCGTGGGCAAGACCTTCAAGCCCGCCCTGGTGCTGCGCGAGGTGGAATCAGTGCTGCGCGCTGAAGCCGCGGAGGCCGGGGTCACCCTTGCCGGGCTGGACGTCGGGCAGGACCCCAGGCTGGGCATAGTGGCGAACTACCGCGTGGCCGCCGGTGACGCCAGCGCCCTCGCCGCGCGGCTGGGGCGGTATACCTTCCACAGCGCTGAACAAAGCCCGACTTAGGCGGCCGGGCACAGCGGAACAGACGAAGCAGGAGCCAGTTCACTTGGCCCGCCGGCAGCAGTAGCGCACTTTCTCCCAGTCCCGCGCCCACTTGCGCCGCCAGGCAAAGGGCCTGTTGCAGAAACGACAAATTTTCTGCGGCAGCTGGCTCTTCTTCATCGCCCTGGTTACGCCATGAGATAGTGCATCGGATCCTATTTCCCAATCCGCTGCCGAGCGCTGTTCAAGCCCGCCCTGCGGCGACCAGTCGCTCCACCGGTGAGCGCAACCACGCGCTGGCGACCTGGCGGAAGAATAAACGCCCTTTTCACCCTGGTCCACCCGCTTCTGACTACTGTTGAGTCTCTCGCCAACCATGCGATTCCCCCGGACTCGGCTGGCGGAGAGCCAGCAACGCTGAAAACTCACCTTCAACTTTCCTTTAGCGGCTCTATTTCCGACATCCAACACAGCGAATCTCTGCCGCGGTGTCGAGAGCGCAGCATCCGGGTTGGAATTATTGGTTTTCGGACTCGTCAGTCAAACAGCCTGACTGCCAACCCGCCGGTGGCGCCCGACTTTCAGGCAAAGGGTCGGGCTCCTTGGTTTCGGCTTTTTCTTTCAGGTGGTCGAGGATCCTCTTGATCACCAACGGATCCTCAATGCAGGCGATGAGCTTGACTGATCCGCCGCAGGCCTGGCAGGTCTCAATGTCGATATTGAACACTCGCCTCAATCGCTGCGCCCACGTCATGGCCACATGATGGTCGGCGGGTGTTGCTGGTTCATCCGTTGCCCTGGCCTTCTTGCCGCCCCTGCCCCGCTTGGCCGGAGTCACCAATGCCCGGTGTTTGCTCAAAGATCACATGTGTGGTGCCGCCGCGGTACGGCGTCTTGAGCTGGTAACGGATGTTGCCACTCGGCGTGAGCGACAGGCGTTTCTCCGAAACCGCCGACCGGCTGATGTACCGGCACAGCCGTTCCAGCTTGTTATGTTCGTGGGCCTTAGCCGCGACCCCAGCGTGCAAGCTGAAGCCGGCCACCTTGCCCACGGTATCACCGAACTGATCTTCCGGGTCGCAGGCCGGTAGTGTTTGCAGGGTGAACACCTTGCGCCCTGCCTGTGGGCCAACGGCGATGCGAAACGTGATCGAGTGACCGCACAACTGGCTCATGGGATCGTCATCCACCGCATCCCCACTCAGGTAGCTGTTTTCGGCATCCCGTTCCAGTAGGCCTTGCCGCTCCAGAAAGCGGCCGACCCGATGGGAGATGGTGTGCGCCAGCTGGCTGAGTTCGGCGCTGGTCGGCGCCTTGACCCAGCGGAACCGCGCCGTTCCATTGGGACGCTCAACGTACACGCCATCGAGGAACAGCATGTGAAAGTGGATATTGAGGTTCAGTGCACTGCCGAAGCGCTGGATAAGGGTGACGGCACCAGTCTTGGCCGCTTGGTGGGTATAGCCCTCCTTCTTGACCAGATGCGTGGCGATGACGCGGTAAACGATGCCCAGCACACGGCCCATGATCTCCGGCCGGCTGGCGAACAGAAAGCGCAAAGGAAATGGGAAGCTCAAGACCCATTGGCGCATGGACTGTTCGGGCAGAACTTCATCGACCAGTAGCGCTGCACTCTCGGCCGTGCGGCGCGCCCCGCAACTGGGGCAGAAGCCACGGCGTTTGCAGCTAAAGGCGACCAGATGCTCGGCGTAGCAGGACCCGCAGCGCACCCGCAGAAAGCCGTGTTCTAGCCGGCCACATTTCAGAAATTCTTCGAATTCCCGTTGCACATAACCCGACAATGCCCTGCCCTGTTCTGCCATGAGCGCTGCGAATGCCGGGTAATTCTCGTCACCGATCTGATAGAAAAGGGTTTGCTCGGCACGACGGCGCTGGTAACGACCAGCATCCTCGTCCCGGCTGGCCATCCTGGCCGCCACATGAGGCATGATCCGCTTCCTTGCGATACTGTGTTTATATGCAGTCTATCGCTTAGCAGAAAGTTCTTTAACCCTCAGCCGAAATGCCAGCCAGTGCCAGTCATTGCCCACCAATTCCAGTCACTCCCACTCAATCGTCGCCGGCGGCTTACCACTGATGTCGTAGGTCACCCGGGATATTCCCGAAATCTCATTGATGATGCGATTGGACACGGTCTCAAGTAACTCGTACGGCAGATGCGCCCAGCGCGCGGTCATAAAGTCCACGGTCTGCACCGCCCGTATGGCGATCACGTATTCGTAGCGCCGGGCATCACCCACAACACCTACAGATTTAACGGGCAGGAACACCGCGAAGGCCTGACTGGTTTTCTCGTACCAGCCCGACGCCCGCAGCTCCTCGATAAAAATTGCATCGGCGCGACGCAGTAATTCCGCATACTCGTGTTTCACTTCACCAAGAATGCGTACACCCAGGCCCGGACCAGGGAACGGATGACGGAACACCATATCGTGAGGCAGCCCAAGCTCCAGACCGATCTGGCGCACCTCGTCTTTAAACAGTTCTCGCAAGGGCTCCACAAGCTCCAGCGCCATGTCTTCAGGCAATCCACCGACGTTGTGGTGCGACTTGATTACGTGGGCCTTGCCGGTCTTGGCACCGGCGGACTCGATCACGTCCGGATAAATCGTACCCTGGGCCAGCCAGCGCACGCCCTCGATCTTTGCCGCTTCGTCATCGAACACCTCGATAAAGGTATTACCAATAATCTTGCGTTTCTGCTCCGGGTCGGTGACACCTGCTAGGCGACCAAGGAACTGTTCCTGGGCATCGGCCCGGATCACGCGGACGCCCATGTTGCGGGCGAACATCTCCATCACCTGGTCTCCTTCGTGCAGGCGCAGCAGGCCGTTGTCCACGAATACACAGGTGAGCTGATCACCAATGGCCTTGTGCAGCAGCGCCGCGACCACCGACGAATCCACACCACCGGACAAGCCCAGCAGCACGTGGTCGTCACCGACCGTTTCGCGCACGCGCTCAATCGCATCCTCAACGATCCGCGCGGGTGTCCACAGCGTTTCGCAGGCGCAGATTTCCACAACAAAGCGCTCCAGAATGCGCTTGCCCTGCAGCGTATGCGTCACTTCGGGATGGAACTGGATGCCGAACCACGGCCGCGACTCGTGGGTCATGGCGGCGATGGGGCAGGACGCGGTCTCGGCAATGCAGCGAAACCCCTCGGGCAGGCCTGTCACTTTGTCACCGTGGCTCATCCACACGTCGAGCAGACCCTGGCCGCCATCATCGATGTGGTCGCGAATATCGTGCAACAGACGATCATCGCCGGCACTGCGAATCTGCGCATAACCAAACTCGCTGGTGTCGGACCCTTCTACAACGCCACCGTTCTGCACTGCCATGGTCTGCATGCCGTAGCAGATGCCTAGCACGGGCCAATCGCCACTGAACACCACCTCGGGCGCTCTGGGTGAACCCGGGGCCGTGACGGACTCGGGACCACCTGAGAGGATGATCCCATTGGGCGCGAAGTCCCGGATCTCCTGCTCGGTCATATCCCAGGCGCGAATCTCGGAGTAAACACCGATCTCGCGCACCCGGCGGGCGATCAACTGCGTGTACTGGGATCCAAAATCCAGGATCAGGATGCGGCTGGCATGAATGTCGGTCATGGCGGTTCTCGTTGCGGCAGCCTCAGCTGACGGGGTAGTTCGGCGCTTCCTTGGTGATCGATACGTCGTGCACGTGGGACTCAGACATACCCGCGGCGGTTACGCGCACGAATTCCGGTCGCGTGCGCATGGTTTCGATATCGGCGCTGCCCGTGTAGCCCATGGAGGCCCGCAGTCCGCCCATGAGCTGGTGGATGATCGCGGCGGCAGGTCCCTTGTAAGGCACGCGACCTTCAATGCCCTCGGGTACGAGCTTTTCGGCGCCCTGGCTGGCGTCCTGAAAGTAGCGGTCCGATGAGCCCTGCTTGGACGCCATGGCGCCAAGCGAGCCCATGCCGCGGTAGGACTTGTAGGTACGCCCCTGGTAGAGCTCCACCTCACCCGGTGCCTCTTCGGTGCCGGCAAACATGCTGCCCATCATGACTGCATGGGCACCGGCCGCAATGGCTTTGGACAGGTCACCCGAGAAGCGAATACCGCCATCGGCAATCACGGGAATATCGCGCCCGGCCAGAGCTTCCACCGCCTCGGCAATCGCGGTGATCTGGGGTACGCCGATACCCGTGACGATGCGCGTGGTGCAGATGGACCCGGGGCCGATGCCCACCTTGACGCCATCCGCGCCCGCCTCGGCAAGCGCGACGGCGCCTTCGGCCGTCGCGACGTTACCGCCAATGATCTGCAGATCGGGGTATTCATCACGGATGCTGCGGATGCGCTGCAGTACGTTCCGCGAGTGCCCGTGCGCCGTGTCCACCACCAGCACGTCGACGCCCGCATCCACCAACGCCGCTACCCGCGCCTCTGTATCGGCACTGGTGCCGACCGAGGCACCCACCCGCAGGCGGCCCAGGCTGTCCTTGCAGGCATTGGGATAGTTCTTGGCTTTGTCGAAGTCCTTGACGGTAATCATGCCGCGCAGGTCAAAGTTCTCGTTGACCACCAGAATCTTCTCGATGCGATGCTGGTGTAGCAGACGCTGGACTTCGATGGCCTCGGCCCCCTCCTGCACCGTCACCAGCTTGTCGCGGGGCGTCATGATGGCCGACACGGGCTTGTCCATGTCGGACTCAAAGCGAATATCGCGGTGCGTCACAATACCCACGAGATCATCGCCCGCGAGCACAGGAACGCCAGAAAAGCCGTGGCGGGTCGTCAATTCCAGCAACTGCGCCAGCGTGGCCTCCTGCTGGATCGTAATGGGATCCTTGACCACCCCACTTTCGAACTTCTTCACCCGAAACACCTGGTTGGCCTGCTCTTCGGGCGTCATGTTCTTGTGGATGATGCCAATGCCGCCTTCCTGGGCCATGGCGATGGCCAGGCGGGCTTCGGTGACCGTGTCCATGGCCGCCGACACCAGCGGCATGTTCAGCGTGATACCCCGGGTCAGGCGCGTGCGAATGGAAACATCCGTCGCCACGACCTCGGAGTAGCCCGGTTGCAGCAACACATCATCAAAGGTAAGCGCTTCGTGTTTGATTCGCAGCATGGCTTGTCTCTTCTCACTTGCGGTTGCCCTGCCCTCACCTCACCACTGAATTAGCGGTACTCCAACCCCCCCGATGGAGGCGCCGGATGAGATTCGAGAGAGGTTAAAGCCGGTATTATATGCGCTTAAGCCCACCGGCGTAAGAACGAATCGATCCATGACCGACGCGAGCCCCACCGCCCTGAGTCCCAGCCAGCTGAACCGTCAGGTGCGGGGTCTGCTCGAATCTCATTTCGACTGGGTCTGGGTCGAGGGTGAAGTCTCGAACCTCGCCCGTCCCACATCCGGACACTGGTACTTCTCGCTCAAGGACGAGCAGGCCCAGGTGCGTTGCGCCATGTTTCGCAACCGCAACCAGCGCCTGCGGTTCCGTCCGGAAAACGGCGATCTCGTGCGTCTGCGGGCTCGCGTATCGCTGTATGAGGGTCGTGGGGAATTCCAGCTGGTCGGCGAATTCATGGAACCGGCGGGTACCGGCGCCCTGCAGGCCCGTTTTGAAGCATTGCGCGATAAGCTGCGCGATGAGGGCCTGTTCGACACTGAGCGCAAGCAAGCCCTGCCTCTGCGATGTGAGCACCTGGCAGTCATCACATCGCCCACCGGCGCCGCGCTGCAGGATATCTTGCAGGTGCTACGCCGACGCAACCCGGCGCTGCGGGTCACCGTGCTGCCCCGTTCGGTGCAGGGCGACACGGCGCCCGCGGGCCTGGTGGATGCGGTGATCCAGGCCAATCGCCTGCACGAAGAAGGTCGAATGCAGTTCGACGCCATCGTGCTGGCTCGCGGTGGCGGATCGCTGGAGGATTTGTGGGCCTTCAATGACGAAACCCTCGCCCGCACCATCGCCGCCAGCGCCCTGCCCGTCATTGTGGGCGTCGGCCACGAGGTCGATTTCACCATCGCCGATTTCGCCGCCGATGTGCGCGCGCCCACACCCTCCGCGGCCGCGGAGTTGCTGAGTGACGACGTAAGAGAACGCATGCAGCGCCTCGACCACCTCGCTGCGCAGCTTCAGCGAGCTGTAAAAGGGAGATTTGAGCGAGACCGGTTGATCCTCAACCGTCTGGCGACGTCGCTACGCCATCCGGGGCAACGCCTGCGGGAGCGCTGCCAGACCGTTGATCGCATCGAAAGCGAATTGCGCCGGGCCATGATGACTCAGCTGCAGCAACGACGATACAGGCTGGACAGGCAGGCTGCTGCACTCTCGGCCGCCTCGCCAAGTCATCGCCTCGAACAGCTTCGAACGGTGATCGAAACGCGACAGCAACGGCTTCATCGCGCGGCGCAGCTGCAGTTGGATCGGCGCCGCCAGCGGCTCGCGACCACAACGGCACTGTTGGATGGATTGAATCCCCTGGCAATCCTGGGCCGAGGTTACGCGATACTCACGGACGCTGAGGGGAGCATCATCCGCCAAACACAACAGGCGGTTCCTGGCACAACGGTGCAGGCCCGCCTGGCCGATGGCTCACTGGATCTGGAGGTGAAGTCGCTGGCGAAAGCCAACTAATGTGATGCGCGGACGCTGGCGCGAGTACGCCAACAATCAACTAACCATCAGCTAACTATCAGTATTTTGCAGGCAACCGCGTATTGATGATGATATGCCGGCCCTCAAACCGGATGTACTCACCAATAGTGAGATCCTTGAGGATTCGGGCCACCATCTCGCGTGAGGCGCCCACGCGGTCGGCAATATCCTGCTGGGTCAGCTTTTCACCGATGTAGAGGGTACCGTCGCCGCGCTCTTCAGACAGGTCCATGAGCACATTCGCGACACGCCCGTATACGTCCTGCAGCGCCAGGCTCTTCACGTCGGCTGTGAGCTTGCGGACGCGCGACGCCAGGTTGGCGATGAGCTTGCGAGAGATGCTGGGATGCGCCTCGAGCACGCGGTTGAAATCGTCTTTGTAGATAATGCAGAAGCTGCACTTCTCGACGGTGCGCACCGAGGCGGAACGCGTGGAGTCATCGAGCAACGCCAGTTCACCGAAATAATCGCCGGCGCCTTGGGTGTTCATGATGAACTCCTTGCCGTTCTTGTCACTGCAGTACACCTTGACCTTGCCACTTTCGATGACAAAGAGGGAATCTGCGGGATCGTTCTCGTGGATCACCACCGTATTCTTGGGAAAAGACCGGCTGGTGCTGCTCTCGGCCAGCGCCGAAAGCTCCGCATCGGAGAGTCCCTGAAAAATTTCTACCTGCTGCAACATGAAGGGCGCCTGGCTCACCTGTCGTCGGCTGTGCGTAAACTGCTGCCATGTTACATCAAAATTTCTCCGTGGCGCATCCATCGAAAGCCCAATAGCGTTTCCTGCCCCCTCCGCCATCGCTATACTCGCTCCTGACACAGCCCCGGACGACGGGATGGCACGGATTACACAATCATGAGCGTCGCAGATCAGGAATCGTCGTCCGCGGCACTCCCCCCTGCGGCGTGGCTGGACGGGCTCGAAAACGCCATCGAGGGACTTCTGGGCGTGGACGAGGCATCGCTGCCGACGCTGGATACGGAATCCCGTGAGGACTGGTCCGCCCTGCGCGCCTGTGCCGAGCGTATCGCACCGCTGCTCGATGACAGCGCCGCCGACGCCCATGAACTGCGCAATCTGGCCGGCGCCCTGCGCGGCTATGCCGAAATGTTCCTCGAAAGCCTTGGCGACGCCCCGGACGCCCTGGCAAGCGTACTGGGCGCAATCCTGACCGGCACCACCGAGCGCAGCGATGCGGGCGTGGGCGTCACCATGGAACAGGCGGCCGCGATCAGTACCGGTGAGCCGGGCTTTATTCTTGCGGTGGATGATCGCGAAGAGAATCGCGAGCTCCTTGCCCGCTATCTGACCCGCAGTGGCCACTTCGTGGTCACGGCACCGGGCGGGCAGGAAGCCCTGGACATGCTCAACAACGCCGATGTGGACGTGGTGCTGCTGGATCGTCGCATGCCGGGCATGGACGGCCGTGAAGTGCTGCGACGTATCAAGGAAGAACCCCGCTGGCGGGCCACGCCGGTCATCATGATCTCGGGTGAGCAGGACATGCAGGGCATCATCGACTGCATTGAGGGGGGCGCCGACGACTACCTGTTCAAACCCTTCAATCCCGTGTTGCTGCAGGCCCGCATCAAGGCGGGGATCGAGCGCAAGCACTGGCACGATCGCGAAGAACTCTACCGCGAGCAGCTGGAGCGTAACGAGCGATTTATTCGCGCCACCTTCGGCCGCTATCTGTCGGACGATATTGTCACCGAGATTCTGGAGCGCCCCGAGGGCCTGGATCTCGGCGGCGACCTGCGTGAGGTCACGATCATGATGTCGGACATCCGCGGTTTCACGACGCTGAGCGAACAACTGCCTCCCGACCGGGTGGTCAGCATGCTCAACCGCTATCTCGGTGCGATGACCGACATCATTCTGCAGCACAATGGCACCATCGACGAGTTCCTGGGCGACGCGATCCTCGCCGTATTCGGCGCTCCTCGACGCCACGACGATGATGCGGACCGGGCTGCCCGCTGTGCCCTGAAAATGCAGGCGGCGATGGAGAGCATCAACGCGGCCAACCGTATCGACGGACTGCCGGAGCTGGAAATGGGCATCGCGCTGAACACCGGCACCGTGATCGCCGGCAACATCGGCTCGGAGCGGCGCAGCAAGTACGGTTTTGTCGGCCACGCCATGAACGTGACCTCGCGCATCGAAGACGTAGCCGGTCGTGGCGAGATCCTGATCGCCGACTCGACGCGAAACGCCCTCGGTGCGGAGTACGAACTGGGCGACCTGCGCGAACTCACCGCCAAGGGCATCGACGAGACGCTGCAGGTGTATCCCCTCAAGAGAGAAATACTGTGAGCGCACGACTGCTGCTGGTCGAGGACAACGAGCTGAACCGGGACATGCTCAGTCGCCGCCTGCGCCGCGCGGGCTTTGAAACGCTGATTGCCGAGGACGGTGAAAAAGCCCTGGCGCGCATCACCGAGGAGCGACCCGACCTGGTTCTGCTGGACATGAACCTGCCCCTGGTGGACGGCTGGACCGTGTGCCAACGCGTGAAGAGTGATAGCGCAGTAGCAGACATTCCCATCATTGCACTCACCGCCCACGCCATGGCCGCAGACCGCGACAAGGCGCTGGCCGCCGGCTGCGATGACTACGCGACGAAACCCATCGATTTTCCCGCCCTCCTCGACAAAATCAACGCGTTGATCTCGCCATGAGCCTGCGTAGGCGCTTAACGCTCTCGCTGTTCACAATTCTGGTGCTGTTTGCGATCAACGTGGGCACGCACTTCTGGGGCAGCTATGCGCGTAGCGAAAGTATGGTGGCCTACCGTCAGGCTGTGAGCGCGGGACAGCTCTCGGGAGAGCTGGGCAAACAGCTGGAAGACCAACGCCAGAAAATCCTGGTGTTGTCGACGCTGCGAGAAAATACCGACGACCGCCTCGGCGACGGGGACCGCGCCAGCGCCCTCGAGGGCATCCGCGCCACCCGGGGCACCCTCGAGGCACTCGGAGGCATGGTCAGCGATGTGACAGCACTGCAGTACCAGCGCCTACAAGAAAGCAGCAATCGCCTGCTCCAGAGCTGGGAGGGCTTCTACGAGCGTTACAACGACGACGCCTGGCAGGGCGACATCGACGACCCGATCCCCTACCTTGAAACCAGCCAGCGCCTGAAGGAGCTTGAACAACGCCAGGCGTTCATCGCCGTGCAGCGCGCCAACATCATCGACCGCACCATTGCCCTGACGGACCGGATTACGGTGCTGGGCTTTATCGCGTCCATTTTTCTCACTGCCACGCTCGGCTTTTTTCTGGTGCGCTATACCAACGACAATCTCAAGCGCCTCAAGCGCGGCACGCAGCGCCTGGGAGAAGGTGACCTGGACTTTCGCATCAGCGACATCAACGACGACGGCGAACTGGGCGATCTGGCGAACGCGTTCAACCGCATGTCAGACAAGCTGCGCCGCGCCATCGATGAAGAGAAAGAGGCCAAGCAGTCTGCCGACGAGGCCAACGCCGCCAAGTCCCGCTTTCTGGCGAACGTAAGTCACGAACTGCGCACGCCTCTGAATGCCATTATCGGCTACAGCGAGATGCTCCACGACGAACTGGATGATGACGAGCCCGTGGACCGGGGCCAGTTTCAGACGGACCTCGACAAGATCGTGCTGTCGGGGCGACAACTGCTGGCACTAATCGACGACATTCTGGACCTGTCCAAGATCGAAACCGGCAAGATGCAGCTGGCCATGGAGCATTTCAAGCCCGGCGAAGTGCTCACCATGACCGTCGATGCGCTGGCGCCGGTACTGCGCCGTAACGGCAACACGTTGCGCTGCGACGATTTCAGCGGCCTGCCCGAGATATACAACGACGCGGTGAAATTCCGTCAGATCATGGTCAACCTGCTAAGCAACGCCGCCAAGTTCACCGACAACGGGCTGATCGAGGTGAAGGCGCAGCAGGACGAAGCGTCAGGCGATTTGATTGTTGAGGTGAGCGATTCCGGCATCGGCATGACCGAAGATCAGCAGGCTCAGGTATTCGAGGTGTTCGTGCAAGCCGATGATTCCACCAGTCACCTCTACGGTGGCAGTGGTCTGGGCCTGGCGATCTGCCGGGACTTCTGCGAACTCATGGGCGGTAGCATCAGCGTGGCCAGCACGCCAGGTGAGGGCTCGCGCTTCAGCGTGCGCCTTCCGGTTGCCCCAGCGTCAGTTCCCGCAGACGCTTGAGGGCCTGCTCGCGCTTGGACAGGTCGTCCTGCAGCATCGTTGCCCGCCGCTCCAGATCCTCGACGTGGCGCTCCATCAGCACAAAGGACTCCAGCGCCTGCTGCATCAGCACAATGCTCGGGTGCTTGCGACCATCCGGTTCACGTGATTGCAGGATCACGTACCCTTCCCGGGCCGCTTCCACATCATAGAAGGGACTGCTCGGCAGCATGCTCACGTAGGCAATTGCCAGCTCCGCCTCCCATTGCGCCAGGGGGTCGGATTCCAGGCGTTGGTAGCGCTGAAAATACTGCACGGCCTCGATGTAGTCGGCCTCGGCCAGGGATTCCATACCCCGCTCAAGAAAGGTGCGATCACTCGCGTCCTGCACGCAGGCGCAGCCGTTATCGGCGGGCAGGTTCAGCGTCAGCTTCACGTCTTCGGGGGAGCGCTGCGGTGGCGCGGGTTCCGGCTCGACGACAGGCGTGGAGGAACACGCCGCCAGCGTCGCAAGCAACGGAACGGCGACCAGGGAGCGTAGCGCTTTAACGATCTGTCGTTTCATCGCCGGAGTGTACCACCCAAAATTCCGACCCGGTCGCGGCTTACTCGGGGCGCATGTGAGGAAAGAGAAGCACATCACGAATCGACGGCGAATCCGTGAGCAGCATGACCAGGCGATCAATGCCAATGCCCTCGCCCACCGTCGGTGGCATGCCGTACTCCAAAGCACGTACATAATCCGCATCAAAGTGCATGGCCTCTTCGTCTCCCGCATCTTTTTGGGCAACCTGTTCGCGAAAACGTTCCGCCTGATCTTCGGCGTCATTCAATTCGCTGAAACCGTTGGCCAACTCGCGCCCCGCCACAAAGAACTCAAAGCGGTCCGTGACAAACGGGTCCGCGTCATTGCGCCGGGACAGGGGCGACACC
>JAUIMF010000133.1 GCA_030433415.1 Gammaproteobacteria bacterium
ATCGCCGACAAAAACTGTCCCATCGTGTCGGTGTCGGCGAGCGATAATCCCTCTAATTGATTGATTTAAATATAAAAAAACGATCGATCCGAAAAGTTGGCCCGCAATCTGCTCAGTGTACTGGGCTAACTGACGTTAAACGCAGCTCACGGGCTGCTCAAACGACATGACACGCAACGTACGCAACAACAGGCGCAACGAAAAGCGCTGATGCATGGGCAAGAGAAAGACCAACAAGACCATATTTGTGCCGAACCAGGTTCGAAACTGTTAATACATGTAGCCAACGCTACCGGAGGAACTCCATGAAAAACCAACGTACCAGTCAGCAGGGCTTCACGCTGATCGAACTGATGATTGTTATCGCGATCGTGGGCATTCTTGCCGCCATCGCACTGCCTGCTTACCAGGATTACACGATCCGCTCCAAGATGTCTGAGCCGATTGCGGCGCTGGCTGAAGCGAAGACGTCTATCGCCGAGTTCTACGCCGGTCGCGGTACTCTGCCCACGGACGTAGCGGCGGCGGGTCTGAACGTAAACCCCGACCGTCCCATCGTTCAGTCTCTGGCTTACGACAACACTGGTCTGGTATACGCAATTGTGCGCCCCGGTGTCGTAGACAACACCTCCACAGCCTTCTCGTTCGCGATCTCTGCGATCACCAACGGCACGGCTCGTACTATCACCTGGGTGTGCAAGCCCGGCGCCGGTGGCTCCGCCACAGCGATCGATACCAAGTACCTGCCTTCAACCTGCCGCGGCTGATACCGCTTCAGGTTGTGAGAGGGCCCGGCATTGCCGGGCCTTTTTCGTTTCTGCTGCTGATAAAATCTGCCGCATGATATTCCGCGGTTGGATTTACTTCGGTGCTGCCTGCGCCACCTACCTGCTGGCCGTCGCGCTGCTGGCCAGCGATGCGTTTCTTTTTGATGACGCAACCTCACTGCAATACAACACCACACTGGTGTCTCTGCGCGACGCGAGTACCTGGCGCGATGCGATTTTGAGCGGGGTTGCTACGCCCTTCGGACGCATTGTGAGCATGTCGTCCTTTGCGTTGCAGGCGGGGATAGAGGGTAGCCTTGATCCTGCCCATTTGCGTATCGTCAATGCGTTGCTGCATGTTGTGATCGCCGTATTGCTGAGTCAGTGTGCCCGACACCTCCTGTCGGGCCTTGGGTATAACAATGAGCGGGGACGTCTGGTAGCCACGTTCACCGGCATGCTGTGGCTTTTGTTTCCGCTACACGTATCTACCGTGCTTTACCCGGTGCAGCGCATGACGCAGTTGGCCGCGCTATTCTCCGCCGCCGGTTATCTCAGTTATCTGCGATGGCGTGTGCCCGTGACCCACACAGCGCTGCATTGGCCGGCGGCGATTCATACGCTGTTTTGGGTCGTGTCATTCACGCTGCTTGGTGCGTTGTCCAAGGAAGTCGCGCTGTTGTTGCCCTGGCTGATCGCATGGACCGAACTCGTGGTCTTTCGAGGCGTGGTCAATGCTCGTCGGCACTGGCTGGCTCGCGTCGCGCTGGTAGCCAGTGTGCTACCCCTGATCCTGCTGGTATGGGGCACGCTGGATGGCTGGGGTGTGGTTCACGATGGATACCGTTACCTCGACTTCACGCCGGTCGAGCGCCTGCTCACGCAGCTGCGGATACTGTGGCTCTATGTGGGGTGGTTGCTCATACCCTTTAACGATGCCGGTTTTGTGCACGATGATCTGCTGGTCTCCACCGGTTTACTGCAACCTGCGACCACCGCCATCGCTGCGCTGGCGTGGGCAGCGCTGTTCATAGTCGCCGTGGCGATGCGTCGGCGTGTGCCGGTGTTGCTCTTCGCCCTGGGTTTCTTCCTGATTGCCCACGCCATGGAGTCATCGGTGCTGGCGCTGGAGCTGGCCTTTGAGCATCGCAACTACCTGCCATCCTTCGCTGTTGCGCTGCTGCTGGCGACTGCGCTGGCCTCATTGCTGGAGCACCTGCGGCGCAGCATGCCGGATCTGGCCCGGGTGCTTCCCTACCTGTTGCTGGTACTGCTGGCGATACCCCTCGGGCAGCGTCTGTACGCCTGGTCGGACCCCGTGACCATGGCGGCCACCAGCGTGGTGGCGCATCCGCAGTCTCCGCGTGCACACTATTTACTTGGCCAGGCGCGGGAGCAGGCGGCGGCGCGTGCCACAGGTGACGAGCGCATCACGCAATTGCTCGCGGCGCGCGAGGCGTACCTGGCTATGGCTGCTATCGATGACGATGCCATTGCGCCGCTGGTGATACTGCATCGCTTTGATGCGCGACATTTTCCCGGGAATCCACAGCAGCACCGGTGGCTGACGGCGCTGCCGGAACGCCTGGACGGCGCGCCGCTCCCGGCGACCCAATACAACGCGGTGGCAGCGTTGCTGGACTGTCTTGGCGATCGTTGCATGGGCGACCCAGATACCACCGCGCCGGTGCTGCTCGCCCTTGAAACTCGTTATCGCGGCGATCTGCGCGTTCAGGCTGCGCTGTATCGCTACTACCTGTACCGGGGGAGCGAGGGTGATGCACAGCGTGTTCTTCGGATCATCGAGGCTTCACCCAGCGAGGGACTGATCGCAAGGCTGCAACTGGAGCGGGCGATGGCCGCACAGGACAACGGTGCGATGCTTGAGGCCGTGGTGCCGCTTTACCGCAACGATGGTCTGCGTCGCCAGCGCTGGTTCGGTGCTGTGTTGGGTGCACAGGACTGACATCGTGGCATTTTCATCACCGAGAAACCTGCTTGCTCCCGCGATACTCGTCGCGGCGCTGGTGCTTACGGCCTGGATCTACGCTCCCGGCCTCAATGGAGGTTATGTGCTGGATGACCTCGGTTCGGTGCAGCGTCTGGCGGCAGTGCGTGAGGATGCCGATACCTTCCGCGAGCTCGTGACCGGGGATACTTCCGGCATGCTGGGACGGACCTTGCCCCTGCTGACCTTTGTGGCTGAGCAGGCCTATACATCGGGCACCGCTGAGGTGTCGAAAACCAATAACCTGTTGCTGCACCTGTTGAATGGCGTGTTGCTGTTCTTTGTCGCGCGGGGCTTGCTGCGGTATGTGCGGCCTGAGGAAGCGACCCTGGGAGCAGCGATGGCTGCTGCCGTCTGGTTGTTGACACCCATGCAGGTCTCTACGGTGCTGTACGTCGTACAACGTATGGCGATGCTGGCGACGACTCTGGTGCTGGTGGCATTGCTGGCGTATCTCGCAGTGCGGACCCGTCTGATCGCCGGGCAGCGTCCGTGGTTTTCGCTGCCGTTACTGTTGGCTTCCACAATCGCTGCGCCCTACGCCAAAGAGACGGGCTTTTTGGTCATTCCCCTGATTGTTGTGCTCGAGTGCTGCTGGTTCTGGCCCGTTGAGGTGCGCGGGCGTGCACACTGGCGCGCAGCCGTCGTGCCCTGGCTGCCGTTGGTCGCGGTGTTGGGGCTGGCCGGGCTCTTTCTTGTATTTCATGAAGGCTATGCGTTGCGCCGCTTTGATCTCGGTGAACGTCTGCTGACCGAAAGCCGGATTCTCGTGGACTACCTGCGTCAGTTTTACTGGGCCGACACCTTGCGCCTGGGGGTGTACCACGATGACGTCACCGTATCCCAGGGTCTGCTACGGCCACTGGCTACATCCTGGAGCCTGCTCTTCTGGGGTGTGCTGATGGCAGGTTCCATGATTTGTGTGCGACGTGGGATCGCGCTGCCCTGGGTGGGGCTGTTCTGGGCCTGGCTGGGGGCGCACAGCATTGAATCCACGGTGCTGCCCCTGGAGTTGTATTTTGAACACCGTAATTATCTGCCCGGATTGTTCCTGTCCATGATGCTGGGACTCGCGTTGGCGCAGATGCTGCATTTTTTGCAGGGACGGCGAGGCGCATTGGCAACGCTGATGGGCCTTTATCTGCTGGCTCTGGCCATGAAGACCACCGCCGTGGCGTACGCCTGGGGCGATCCCCTGCGCCTTGCCGTACACCACTTGGCGGGGCATTCGGAGTCGTCGCGGGCCCAGGCTGAGATGGCGAAGCAGTTTGCCCTGATTGGGGACTACCCGCGCGCTGCGGCGGCCGCCGCTCGCGCCGATGCCCTTGAGGCCGAGTCGATGGCGACGCGCGTGCGGCGTAACGCCGATCAGCGATTGCGCAACGTGGCGCTCGCCTGTCTTGCACGCGCGCCGTTGCCGATTACAGAACTCGCGGCAATCACGGCCAGCCCCATTGAGCGACCCATCGGTGAAACCCATTATCTGGTAGAGCTCAAACGCATGCGGCAGCTCAACGCCTGTCCCGACTTTGCGTGGGATGCGCTGGGGAGCACCTTCGCAAACCTGTATTTGGAGGAGTCCCCGCGGTCCGCGTCGGTCAATGTATTCGAGGCCCTGGCGGCCTTTGCCAACACCGGAGGACAGCTCGAGCGTGCCCGCGACTACATGACCCTCGCCGCGGCGGCGCGACCACGGGACTGGGAATTGCTGCTGATGCGCGCCTATTTTGAGCGCGTGACGGGTGACGACGATGCCGCGCGCGGTACACTGTCGCGTCTGGACGATCTGGCGCGCGACGGTGAACTCACTCCGCGGCAGATCGAACGCCTCAACAGTTTCAAGGAATCCTGACCCGTGCGTGTATCCATCGTGCTGCC
>JAUIMF010000134.1 GCA_030433415.1 Gammaproteobacteria bacterium
TGAACTGGGAGTACGATTTAATTAGGCGTTTCACTCGGCTCATCGCTGCAACTTCCTATCAATATGTCGCTGAAGATTTGGGAATGAAACTTCGAACACATCACCGATATGGTTAACGCTAATCCATCCTTTTTGTGCAGCTTGTTGTGCTAACTCAAGCGATCGCTCTGCGCTGCAGTCTAGAAGACTAGCGTAGGGGCTGCCAAAAAGTGAAAGCCCCCTTAAGCCCGCCAGGTAACCCAGAAAAACAGCATACGCGGCGTTTCCTGGCGTTGGAGCTGCCCTGCGGCGGATTTTCACGGCACGACCGGAAAGGTGCCCAGCCTTAGTCCAAGATGAGTTTAGATTTTGAGCTGTTGATTTTAAAGTCGCTGCGCTGAACCTGCTGGGAAAAACAGTCTCAATGTGCGCTTCCATTGCCTCTCGTGACAGGGGGGTTCCTTCGGGAGTCGAAAGAATATAAGAGGCTGACGATCTTAAAAGGGCATCCCTCGCGTACGCACACTGAAGTGCAAGCAGCGCTTGACCGTCGACTTCTCTCTCCCAAAAGAACCTCAGACCGCGAAACACCAACAAGTTGGAATCAAGTCCGTAAAGGTCAGAAAGGTGCCGATATGTCAGAAGTCGTGTTTTGGCAGATCTCTTTCCCAGTGCGTTTTGTTCAATAATCGCCATTCGGTATTGATCACGTTCAGCAAAAGGGTCTTGAACCACTTCAAAAAGCCTTTGGAGTTCGTCGACCATGATTGTGCGAGAGGCGTGCGCACCGCCTGTTTCGCCACTGAACCCGTAAATCTGGAGGTTCGCCTCCTGGCTGTATGTGTCAAATCCACTATTCATTGCGAATGCCTGTGGCCTCCCGGTTGAGAAGCACGATCTGCTGATCCTGCGGCCTTCTAGCCGCTGGGTCCGTATCGAGCCCTAGCCGACGAAGCGCGTAGTAGAGCAACGCCTGTCGAACTTTGATCTCTGCCTTGCCACCCTTCATCCCGTAGTCGAGCGCGATGACCTTCGCCTGCGTCTCTGAGAGCTCGGGGTGGGGACCGACCTGCAGGGTGACCTCCGAGTGCCAGTCGTGGTCATTGTCGGCCAGAACGTCGGACCCGCGCGATGCGCGGATGTCAAGGATCCGAGACAGCAGGAAATCCTTGAACACCTCGTCGCCGAAGCAGAACGCGCGGGCGTGCCAGCGGAAGCCGTCGAACGCGATGGCGTGGGGCGCGATCCAGCGCCAGCGCGGCTCCGGGCTCGACAGTGACTGGTACTTCACCTCGATCGCCTCGGACCGGCGGATGGCGCCGACCACCGAGCGGAGCGTCACCGGATCGACGCCCCGCACAGGCGTCGGGGCGGATGCATAGGGTGGCAGGTCAGGGATCCAGCAGTCGTCGCGCTCCAGCACATCGTCGGCAATCAGGCGGAGCTGGGCGAGGTAATGCGCTGCGTCTGGCGGACGGAACTTGTAGTCGAAGTCCGGGCCACGGACATACGTGCGCGCGCTCTTGTCGTAGACCATATTGTCCGGTGCCAGCGCGATGTAGCGATTCAGGTCCGAGGATGCCTGGTTCACCGAAACGCCGAACTGCTGCATCACGTCGATGCGGTTGACGCACCCCTCCCAGAACAGGCGGAACTCGATGAACTCGAGCCGCTGCTCGATCCCCCAGCGAAGTCCAGCCTTGTCCCTGTCCACATTGCGCTCCCGCCCAGCCCTGCGCGCACGCGAACTGTGCGCGCCCAATTTCTGGGCTTTCTCGGAGGGTAGCCGCGCGGAACTGCGCGATCAATCGAAAAGGGGCGCGGTGGCGCGCGATTATCCCAAGGATTGCCTGAGGTTCTGCGCCACTGCGTCGGCAGCCATTCGCACCGGCTCGGCGGCGAGGTGGGCGTAGCGGGCCGTGGTCTGGACCTGCGTGTGGCCGAGCAACTTGCCGATCATGGGCAGACCCTGACCCGACGCGACGGCCGTCGACGCGAAGGTGTGGCGCAGGTCGTGGATGCGGACGTCCTTGACGCCGGCGCGGGCGCGGACGCGCTGCCAGAAGGGCTGGAGATCGCTCAAGCGCTTGCCCGGCAGGGTGCCAGCGATGACCCATGGGTTCCCGTCGATGCGCTGGGCGTCACAAAGCAGGTCGACAGCGGGCTGGCCGAGATGGACGACCTTGGCGCCGGACTTGGAATCCGGCAGGCGCAGGACGCGCTCAGCCAGATCGACGTACGACCATTTCAACGTCATTATCTCGTTTATGCGCGCCTTCCAAGAACAGAATGGCTTAGCGTCCACTGGAGCGCCTGACCGCGCGACCCTTGAAACGCTGGGCATCCAGACCAGCAATTAGAACCATCACATCAGTGTGGCCCACAGGGTGGGACGGTGCCTCGAGCGCGCTGCCGCAGCAAGAAAGGAAATAAAATCATGGAATTCATCATCGCAGGCGCCATCGTCTTCGGCATCATCGGCTTCTTCGTCGATGGCGGCAAAGGCGCGCTCTGGGGAGCGATCCTCGGGCCCTTTGGCCTCATCATTGCTGCTATTTTGAAGGGTAAGTGAGAGAAGGTCGTATGCTTTTCAACCGACCTGCCAGTTCTCTTCAGAGGGCTCAGGCGAAGGTTCGCCTGTTGACCTTACGAGGACAGCTAATATCGCCCTGTGAACGTGATCAGCCCACATACGACGTTCGGACAACCATGGCCTTGCTGCGCTGCGGCCCGGCGAAGCCGACATTCGCCTCAGTCGCACGGTCTTGATATCGAGGGAAGTCAGGAGTGCGGGAGATATTCCAGCCATTCTCCGCAAGCGCTCGATCAATGCCACGCCTGCGAAGCCATCCAAAGGACGGACCGACGAGGGCCTGACGGTGGCGCAGCATGGCAACCGCTGAACCAATCGGTAGCCGCTGCTCGCTGCCCATGCAGGAAAGGGTCGATACGTTTGTCGGCTCGCGGCGAGAAGACCTTCGTTGCAGCGGGCGCCCCTGCGTTGCAGCGGGCGCCCCTGACCTCGAAACGGAGGCGACTGAGGTGCTTGTGGAAGTTTCTGAGCGATCCTATATACGCCAGACGGTTGATTTGTTCGCCGCACATTGGTGGGTTGTCCGTCGCAGCGTTCATCAAGCGTATGGACATTCGATGTGGACACAACTCCGACTTTCGCCTTGGAAAATCTTTGCAACTCACGCAAGGTTACCTATATGTAATGGGTAAGGATGATCTTGCACCATCCGAGGATGATATGAACGTCAGAGTGAACCAATACCCGCAGCTACGCCAGTTATGCTGGAACCGTCCCGATGACGCAGTCGTGGACGGCGAAACTGCGCTTGCACTCTATGAGCGTAACTGGCGGTTTGTCGACCGTGACGCTATCACCCCCCGCGAACAGAAACTTCTGGATCGCCTTGTTGCTGTGCATGGCAACGGTCACTTGCTGGCTGCTTGATGACTGCGCCGCAGTGTTCGGACCTGTTCCGGCGGCAACATCATAACGACATTCTTTGTGCCCTTCGCTGCTTGAACGGCAGCTTACTTCTCGACGCCGAGTGCTATTTCGGCGGCGGCACGGCGATTGTTCTTAACATAGATGAGTATCGCGAGAGCGTGGACATCGACTTCCTCTGCGCTTCTCAGGAGGGGTACCGGAAGCTCCGCCAAGCCCTGTGGGGCAGGTCTGATCTCGCTGGGCTCCTACTCCCGGGGGCAGAGCTCAAAACATTGCGTGACGTTAGAACTGACCAATATGGCATCCGCACTCTGATCGGCGTGGGGGATGTATCAATCAAGTTTGAGATCGTCCGCGAGGCTCGAATCCCGCTCGCCGGGAAGATGGACGATCGCTTCGGCGTCCCCGTTCTCACGCTGGACTGCATGTATGCAGAGAAGCTTCTCGCGAACGCCGATCGCTGGGCAGACAAGGCGGTTCTCAATCGCGACATTCTCGACCTCTCCATGATGATCTCGCGTTGGGGTCAGATCCCTGCCGGCGCGTGGGCCATCGCCGAAGGTGCCTACGGCGACACCGTCCGCAAAGCGTACGACGAAGCAGTCGCACGCATCCGAAACACGGAGTGGCTACAGAAGTGCATGGTAAGTATGGCGATGGAACCCGAGCTAGAATGCGAGATACTCGCCCAGCACGGTGGCCCGCTGGACCCCGAGTCGTGATGGAAACTCGGGGTGCGTCATCGCACTCGCCGTTGATTTCGCCCTCTCGGCTATCCACTAGGTAAATGAAGGTCTGCTTCGAGTGAGCTGGGAAGGCACATTCGCTTCAGCAGCGAAGAACCGCTCCCCGCTCACCCTACCAGATTCTGCCAGTGCAAAGCTACCGTAACCCATCCAAATTGGGGAGCCCGCCTCCTCGCACGGTTGGGGTATTCGGACGTCGGAATTTTCTTTTTCTGCCGGTTACCCAAGGCGAGATATAGGGCCCAGAATACTGGTGTATTGGACTTTCTACGCACCACATGCGCACCGCGCGCACAGAAATGAAGCAATCGCTTCAAGCTCACGAGGCTCAGCAGCACCAGCAGAACGTAATTCACCCAAAGCGGCCTCCGCTTTTTCGAAGGTCATCCATTC
>JAUIMF010000052.1 GCA_030433415.1 Gammaproteobacteria bacterium
GCTCCACCAGCGCTCACTGCATCGGCAACGCGATGGAACAGATCCAGATGGGCAAGCAGGACCGGGTGTTTGCTGGTGGTGCCGAAGAATTGCACTGGACCATGAGCAGTCTCTTTGACGCGATGGGCGCCTTGTCGACCAAGTACAACGACACCCCCGAGCGCGCATCCCGCGCCTACGACGCGGACCGCGACGGCTTCGTTATTGCCGGCGGTGGTGGCATGCTCGTGCTCGAAGCACTGGAGGTCGCCGAGGCCCGTGGCGCGAAAATCTACGCAGAGCTCGTGGGTTACGGCGCGACCTCGGACGGTTATGACATGGTCGCCCCATCGGGTGAAGGCGCAGTGCGCTGTATGCGCCAGGCTCTGGGTACCGTCGACGGTGCCATCGACTACATCAATGCCCACGGCACCAGCACTCCTGCGGGTGACATCCAGGAGCTGAAAGCGGTCAAGGAAGCGTTCGCGGACCGGGATCATCTGCCCGTTATTGGCTCAACCAAATCGCTGTCGGGACACTCCCTTGGCGCCGCAGGTGTGCAGGAAGCCATCTATACGCTGCTGATGCAGCAGCATGGCTTCATTGCCGCATCGGCAAACATCGAGAATCTCGACCCCGAAGCCGAGGGTATGCCCATTGCCAGGGAACGCCAGGACGACCTGGACCTGCAGCGTGTTATGTCTAACAGCTTCGGCTTTGGCGGTACGAACGCGTCGCTGGTGTTCCAGAAATACGTGCCCTGACCCGTCAGTCCATCAATCGATGGAGCGGCAGAATCTCGATCGCGTCACCGTGCGCGAGCGTGCGATGCTCCGGCACCATCGCCAGCGCATCACTTGCTGAAACCGATGTGAGTACGCCGGAGCTCTGATTAACGTAGGGCGTCGCCCAAAGCTCTCCGCCCTCGACGCGGGTTGTGACGCGAAGAAACTCCCGCCTTGACCCCGGTCGTGGCACAGCGAAATCTGCGCGTGCCGGCAATGCGACGGCGCCCGTATCACGCCGCCCCTGCAGGGCATGCACGAAGGGCCGGGCCAACAACACAAAAGTCACGAAAGCCGACGACGGATTGCCGGGCAGGCCCAGGAATGGTGTCGACCCTACCCGCCCCTTCGCAAACGGTTTGCCCGGCTTGATCGCTATACGCCAAAGATCAATCTCTCCCAGCTCCGCGACGACGTCGCGCACGTGATCGGCCTCGCCCACCGACACCCCACCGCTTGAGATCACCAGGTCAGCCGAGGCCCCGGCCTGCAGTGCCTTGCGGGTTGCCTGAGGGGTGTCGCCGACGATGCCCAGGTCTCGCACCTCGCAACCGAGCTGCTCCAGCAGTGCCGCGAGCATGGGGCGATTACTGTTGTAGATCGCAGCAGCGTCGAGTTCACCGCTTCCGGGCTCGCGCAATTCGCTACCGGTGCTCAACAACGCCACCGTGAGTCGGCGCCATACAGCGACCTCAGAAATACCCTGGGAGGCGATGAGGCCGAGGTCCTGAGGCTGGAGACGCCGACCGGCGCCGAGCAGATGATCACCGGCGCGGCAATCCTGTCCGCGGTGCCTTACATGGTCGTTCGGCGCGATTTTGGCAGGAAGAATGACCCGGCCCTCAACATCGATCTGCACATCCTCCTGCATGACCACCGCGTCGGCGCCGGGCGGCAGGGGAGCACCCGTGAAGATTCTTGCCACGGCAGCGCCGGGCAACGGTTCGGGCCGTTCGCCCGCGGCAATGCGCTGTGCAACGGGCAAGCTCTGACCGGCCTCGGTCGAGCGCACCGCGTAACCGTCCATGGCACTGTTGTCCCAGGGTGGCACGTCCAGACGGGCGTGCAGGTCCGCGGCGAGAACTCTTCCCAGGGCTTTGTTCAGCTCTACCGATTCCTGCTCTACCGCGGAATGCACATCGGCGAGGAGTAGATCCAGCGCCTGATCCAGGCTCTGGAGCGGCGCGCGGGTCACGACGAGGCCGTACCGGTGAGCACAGCCACAAAATTGCAGGGCCGGTGCGTACTGTCGAGCTGCTCCCGGATAATGCCGTTCCACGCTGTGCGGCACGCCCCCGTGGAACCGGGGACACAGAATACGACGGTACGGTTCGCCATTCCGCCCAGAGCCCGGGACTGAATCGTGGACGACCCGATCTCTGTAAGCGAGAGCGCGCGAAACACCTCGCCAAACCCCTCTATCTGCTTGTCCAGCAAGGGAGCGACTGCCTCAGGCGTGGAATCCCGCCCAGCGAATCCCGTGCCTCCGGTCACCAACACGACCTGGACGGCATCGTCTGCGATCCACGCGCTGACCTCGGCCCTGATCTGGTAGATGTCATCGGGCACGATGCGACGCGCGGCGAGCTTATGCCCGGCATCGGCCGACGCCTGGGCCAAAAAGTCGCCAGAGGTATCGTTGTGGCTACCGCGGGTGTCTGAGACCGTCAGCACCGCGATATTCAGGGGTACAAATTCTGCATTGGCGCTCATGATGGCTCTGTCCGGGTGTCTTCTTCCAATACCTGATAGAACTGCTTGACCAGGGGGTTGATAAATCCGCGCCAGGGAACCTGCTTGATGGCGAAGCTGTCTCGCAGGCGGCTGCAATCGAGCACGCGGGTGGCAGGTCGTACCGACTCGGCGTGCTCGGATACATCCTGAAGCGTATTGGCCAACGGATGCTCCGCCGCCGTGATGGCGGCCTCGCCCAGATCATGATACTGACCGGCCGCTGCGAGCACCGCTTCGGCAAAACCGTAGGCGGTAGCCCGATCGCCGCTGCAGTAATGGAATACGCCTCGAGCATCGGCCCCGACACCCAACTGATCCAGCATTGCCGCCAGCACACGGGCGATATCAATGCTGGCCACCGGGCAAAACACATCACGATCGTCGAAAACCCCAGGAGAGCTATGCCCGAGCCCCGCCAGCAGCGACGTCAGCATATTTTGATCAAACGCCGCGAACAGTGGTCCCGTGCGCAGTACGATAGCGGATTCCGAGGCGGCCATAACACGCTCTTCGGCATCCATGAGCTGCAGTCCGGGCTCGCGCCGGGCGTCGGGAGCGTCGCTTTCTCTAAGGCTTCGCGAGCCCTGGCCGGAGAATACGCAATCGCTGGAGAGCAGCACGTAACACATGCCACTGCGCTCACTCGCCTTCGCCAACCAGTGAGTTCGGTCGATGTCGTCCGGCCCCGGCACGGCTCCTGAAGCAACGGTCCAGGCCAGGCGGAGATCGACAATCACGTCGGGGGCACCCTTGCGCACCACCTTTTTGGCCTGACGCTCACTGCGCCAGCGGCTGGCAGCAGCCGTCAATGTGGTGGCATGGTGACGCCCCCACTGACTGAACGCCCCCTGCAGGGCATTCCCAACGGGGTTGTCAGAGCCGATCAGCAGTACATGCACTACCGATTCCCCACACTAACTGTGGTGCGAACGTATCTCAGAATGGAATATCGTCATCGTAATCGCCGCCGGCTGAGGGTTGCGACTGGGGTTGCGATTGAGGAGCCGACGGCGAGGGTCCACCGGAGGGCTCAAAGCCACCGCCAGCCTCCGGGTAACTCTGGTCGTAACCCCCACCCATGCCACCGCCACCGCGGCTGTCGAGCATTTGCATTTCATTGCCGACGATTTCTGTTGTGTAGCGATCCTGGCCGGACTGATCCTGCCATTTGCGAGTGCGGATCGAGCCCTCAACGTAGATCTTGGAACCTTTCTTCAGATACTCACCGGCGATCTCGGCGAGGCGATTAAAAAACACCACGCGATGCCACTCGGTACGCTCCTGTGGCTGGCCTGTCTGCTTGTCCTTCCAGGTCTCTGACGTCGCCAGCCGCACGTTGGTAACAGAGCCGCCGGAGGGCATGAAACGCGTCTCCGGGTCCGCGCCAAGGTTGCCTACGAGAATAACTTTATTGACGCCGCGCGATGCCATACTGCCTGTTCCATAGTGCTGTGATAAGCAGGCCAATATAGCAACCCACCCTCGCAAATGCGACAGCGACAGCGCTCAGGAAGCCTCAATTTCTGTCATCTGCGTGCTCTTCACTCTCGTTATACGCCACAGTAGCTGTAGCCATACGAGCCCCAGCAGCAAGGTCAGACCCAGGAACCACTGCACGCCGCCCATGCCGAGTACCCAACCGCCAAGGGCGCCCCCAACGAATGCACCCAGAAACTGGCAGGTCGCGTAAACACCCATCGCCGTTCCCCGACCACGACTCTGCACGGATTTAGACACCATCGAAGGCAATGTGGCCTCCAGGTAGTTCACAACCCCGAAAAACAGCGCCAATGCCCCATAAAGCACCGCGGCTTGCGTCGCCACCATCAGCGCGCCCAGCGCCGCCGTCAGTACAATGATGGCGGTGCGCAGCGCCAAGTCGAGCCGCTTGCGCCGCTCGCCAACGTGCAGGAACGGATACATGATCACCAGAGACACCGCCAACAGCGGCAGATAGGCACGCCAGTGACTGTCCCTCGACAGCCCCAGGCGCTCCTCCATGGCCGTCGGAATCACCAGAAACGCGGCGGTCATCAACAAATGGAGCAGAAACACGGACCCATACAGACGCCGGAGCGTGGCATCACGCAGCACGGGTCCCAGCATCGCCCGGGAAGCTCCGACACTGTCGTGATGGCGGACCTCGGTGCGCGGGACCGCGAACACGACAATCGCGATCCCAAATACGGCCAGCCCCGCAGTGCACCAGAACACAGCACCCAGACCACCGGATGCGGCCAGTAGCGGCCCAAGCACCATCGCCAGGGCGAAGGACAGACCAATACTGATACCGATAATCGCCATCGCCTTGGTGCGCTGTTCCGTAGACGTCGCGTCGGCCGCCAGGGCCAGCACAGAACTCGAAATGGCTCCCGCTCCCTGCAGCGCGCGACCAACGATAATGATGGCGACGTGATCAGCCATCGCCGCCACCGCACTGCCCGCAGCAAACACAACCAGGCCGCCGAGGATCACCGGTTTTCTGCCTATACGGTCAGACAGCCAGCCCAGGGGTACCTGCAGCAGCGCCTGGGTGGCGCCGTAGGCTCCCAGGGCCAGGCCAATGGTGGCGGGTGCAGCACCGGGCAAGTCCGCGGCATAGAGCGCCAGCAGTGGCAGCACCATGAACAGGCCCAGCATGCGAAAGCTGTAAAGCAGCGACAGCGCTGCGACAACGCGACGCTCCAGGGCGTTCATTGGAGTTTTCGTGAGCAAAAAAGAGACACCTGTTGGGGGAACGAGATTCTAGCAGTTTTCACTGTCGTCAGCGGTATCACCAGCGCATTGCGTCATCACACTTTGTGCCGACGCCTGTGCCACCTATACTGTGCGGTTTTCTCCCTGCTGAGACAGTTTTGCATGGACACGATCCAGGTTCGCGGCGCGCGCACTCACAACCTGAAGAATATCGATCTGGATATTCCCCGGGACAAACTGGTGGTCATCACGGGTCTTTCGGGCTCGGGCAAGTCCTCCCTGGCTTTCGACACGCTCTATGCCGAGGGCCAGCGTCGCTACGTGGAGTCCCTGTCCACCTACGCCCGCCAGTTCCTGTCGATGATGGAAAAGCCGGATATCGACCACGTGGACGGCTTGTCACCGGCGATTTCCATCGAGCAGAAATCCACATCGCACAACCCGCGCTCAACCGTGGGTACCATCACAGAAATCTACGACTACCTCAGACTGCTGTTCGCCCGCGTCGGCAAACCACACTGCCCCACGCACCATCGCCCATTACAGGCCCAGACCGTCAGTCAGATGGTTGATGCGGTGCTGGCGCGTCCCGAAGGCACCCGGCTCATGCTGCTGGCACCGGTGATTCGCGAACGCAAGGGTGAGCATCTGCATGTCTTCGAGGAATTGCGCGGTGCCGGCTTCGTGCGCGCCCGTGTCGATGGCCGGGTGCGCGACCTGGATGACCTGCCGGATCTCGACAAAAAGAAGAAACACAGCATCGAAGTCGTGGTGGACCGCTTCAAGGTACGCGACGACCTGCAGCTTCGCCTGGCGGAATCCTTCGAAACCGCGCTGGAACTTACCGATGGTCTGGCGCTGGTGACTCCCATGGACGACGACGGTCCGGACCAGGTGTTCTCGGCCCGCTTTGCCTGCCCCGAGTGCGGACACAGCATCAACGAACTCGAACCCCGGCTCTTCTCGTTCAACAACCCTGCAGGCGCCTGCCCGACCTGCGATGGCCTGGGCGTGCGCCAGTTCTTTGATCCTGAACGCATTGTGCTGTATCCCGAAGCCAGCCTGGCCGAAGGCGCGATCCGTGGTTGGGATCGGCGCAATGTGTACTATTTTCATATGCTCACGTCGCTGGCCAAGCACTACGGTTTTGACGTGGACACGCCCTTTGAACAGCTCTCGGCCAAGCATCGCAAGCTGATTCTCACGGGCAGCGGCAAAGAGGAGATCAGCTTCTCGTATGTGAACGATCGCGGTGACGTCTTCAAGCGCTCCCACGCCTTCGAGGGAATCCTGCCCAACATGGAGCGGCGCTACCGCGATACCGAATCGCAGTCCGTGCGCGAGGACCTGGCGAAGTTCCTGTCTACCGCCCCCTGCCCCGACTGCGGCGGCAGTCGACTCTGCGAGGACGCCCGCCATGTACTGGTCGACAGCCATAACCTGCCGTCCATCACCGCCCTGCCGGTCGGCGAAGCCGAAGACTATTTCAACGCCCTCAACCTGCAAGGCCGGGATGCAGAAATCGCCGAGAAGATCCTCAAGGAAATCCGTGCCCGTTACCGTTTTCTGGTCGACGTGGGCCTGAACTACCTGACGCTCGAGCGAAGTGCTGAGACCCTGTCGGGCGGTGAGGCCCAGCGCATTCGCCTGGCATCGCAGATCGGCGCTGGCCTGGTGGGTGTGATGTACATTCTGGACGAGCCGTCCATTGGCCTGCACCAGCGAGACAACGAACGCCTGCTGGGCACGCTGACGCACCTGCGGGACCTGGGCAACACGGTATTGGTGGTGGAGCACGACGAAGACGCCATTCGCACCGCAGACCACATCATCGACATCGGCCCGGGGGCCGGTGTGCATGGGGGCACCATCGTTGCCGAGGGTGACGCGGCGGCCATCATGGCCGAAAAAACCTCCCTGACCGGCGCCTACCTTTCGGGCGAGCGTTGTATTCCCGTACCGGATGCGCGCACGCCCTTTGATGACGATCGCATACTGAAGCTCAGCGGTGCCTCGGGCAACAACCTGCGCAACGTGGATCTTGAACTCCCCCTGGGTCTGCTGACCTGCGTCACCGGCGTCTCTGGCTCCGGCAAGTCCACGCTGATCAACGCCACCCTGTACCCCCTTGCTGCCACCGCCCTGAATGGAGCAACGACGCTCACCGCAGCCGCTCACGAGTCCATCGAAGGCCTTGATGCCGTGGACAAGTGCATCGACATTGACCAGAGCCCCATCGGCCGCACACCGCGGTCCAATCCCGCCACCTACACCGGCATTTTCACGCCGATACGCGAACTGTTTTCGGGCACCCAGGAGGCACGCTCGCGCGGCTACAAGCCCGGTCGATTCAGCTTCAATGTCAAGGGCGGTCGCTGCGAAGCCTGTCAGGGTGATGGCGTAACCAAGGTAGAGATGCACTTTCTGCCAGACATCTACGTGCCCTGCGACGTCTGCAAGGGTAAGCGCTACAACCGCGAGACACTCGACATTCGCTACAAGGGCAAGAACATTCACGAAGTACTGGAACTGACCGTGGAAGACGCGCTGGAGTTTTTCGAAGCGGTGCCCACGATCGCGCGCAAGCTTCAGACCCTCATGGATGTTGGTCTGAGCTACATCCGCCTCGGCCAGGCCGCTACGACCCTGTCGGGCGGTGAAGCACAGCGGGTAAAGCTCTCGCGGGAGCTATCCAAACGCGACACGGGGCGCACGCTGTACATTCTGGACGAACCGACGACCGGCCTGCATTTCGAAGACATCAACCAGTTGCTGCAGGTACTCCACCGCCTTCGAGATCACGGCAACACAGTAGTGATCATCGAGCATAACCTGGACGTGATCAAAACCGCCGACTGGATCGTGGACCTCGGACCCGAGGGCGGCAGTGGTGGTGGCCTCATCATCGCAACCGGTACCCCCGAGGATGTCGCCGAGAATCCGGCTTCCCACACCGGGCGGTTTCTTGCACCCATGCTTGGGAAGACGCCCCCTTCGACCAAGGCCGCTTGAGTCACTTTTACCCCATTACGTAACAGGCCCGGGGTTTTGGTGGCACGGTTGAAGCTGGGGCGAGACAGGGGGCAGGCCTTTGTGCTGCTCGCGCATCTCCATCGGCGCTACGGCACTGATTGAACGCGCTCGACAGACGCACAAAGGCCTGCCCCCTGCCTCGCTACGAGGCTTCGGCGCCCCACCTCCCCCTCGGCGTCTAACGGCTGCGAATCTGCGGTGGAGCGAACCCTCAGCCGCTGTTCGCTGGTGAGTGATCCGAGACGGTATTACTCGAGCGTCCGTCGAGCGCGGTGGTAAGAACCGCGGCGCCGATGGAGCGCCGCGCGAGCAGCTCGAGTAATGCCGGCTCGGATCACCCGCGCCCGATCACCGCGAGGAGAATGCACCCATGCTGTTCGCTGGTGAGTGATCCGAGGCGGTATTGCTCGAGCGTCCGTCGAGCGCGGTAGTAAGAACCGCGGCGCCGATGGAGCGCCGCGCGAGCAGCTCGAGGAATGCCGGCTCGGATCACCCGCCCTCGAAAATTGGGCACAAAAAAGCCGGGACTGTACCCGGCTTTTTGACTTACGCGCCTGCAAGACGCGCAGACTTACTCGTCGTCAGCGTCGTAGGACTCGGGCTGCGGACGGTCCACAAGCTCGACGTAGGCCATGGGTGCCTTGTCGCCGGCACGGTAGCCGCATTTGAGAATGCGGATATAACCACCAGGACGGGCCTTGTACCGGGGGCCCAGCTCACTGAAGAGCTTGCCAACGGCTTCCTTGTTCCGCACCCGGTTGAACGCCAGGCGACGGTTGGCCACGCTGTCGTTCTTGGCAAGGGTGATCAGCGGCTCGGCATAGCCACGAAGTTCCTTTGCCTTGGGCAGAGTGGTTTTGATGAGTTCGTGCTCCACCAGCGAGATGGTCATGTTGCGGAACATGGCCTTGCGGTGAGAGCTATTGCGATTCAGCTGACGTCCACTGTGACGGTGACGCATTTTTCCAGTCCTTTCGTTGGCGTCTCGCGACGCCCCTTGTGTTTGCTTACAGTCCCCAGAGCCCTGCGGCTCTTACAGGGCGCTCAGTACCTTATCGTCGTTGCGCAGGCTGGCGGGCGGCCAGTTCTCGAGGCGCATACCCAGAGAGAGTCCCCGGGAGGCAAGGACGTCCTTGATTTCCGTAAGGGACTTCTTGCCCAGGTTCGGCGTCTTGAGCAGTTCCACTTCCGTGCGCTGCACGAGGTCGCCGATGTAGTAAATGTTCTCTGCCTTGAGGCAGTTTGCGGAGCGCACGGTGAGCTCCAGATCGTCGACGGGGCGCATAAGCACGGGGTCGACTTCGTCTTCTGCATCGCTGGCAACGGCCTGGGCTTCGCTTTCGAGGTCAACGAAGACCGCCAGCTGCTGCTGCAGAATCGTTGCGGCGCGACGAATCGCTTCTTCAGGATCGATGGTGCCGTTGGTTTCGAGGTCCAGTACCAGCTTGTCGAGGTCCGTACGCTGCTCTACCCGGGCGGCTTCCACAACATAGGAAACACGCAGAACGGGAGAGAAGGTCGCGTCCAGCTGCAGGCGGCCAATGGAACGCGTCTCTTCTTCGGCGTTCTCGCGGGAATCTGCAGGCGAGTAACCACGGCCGCGGGCAATTGCCAGGCGCATGTGAATAGAAGACTTGCTATTGAGCGTGCAGATCAGGTGATCGGGGTTGCAGATCTCGATGTCGTGATCCGTCTGAATGTCGCCAGCGGTAACGGGGCCTTCGCCTTCCTTGGACAGTACGAGCTCGGCTTCGTCCTTGCCATTCATGACCAGGGCCACGCCTTTCAGATTCAACAGAATCTCAATAACGTCTTCCTGCACACCTTCGATGGCGGAGTACTCGTGAAGAACGCCGTCAATTTCCACTTCGGTAATGGCGCAACCGGGCATGGAAGACAGCAGGATACGACGCAGGGCGTTACCCAGCGTGTGGCCAAAACCCCGCTCCAGGGGCTCGAGGGTCACCTGCGCACGGGTGCGGCTCTTCTCCTCGACCTTGATCTTGCGGGGAGTGAGTAAATCCTTGACTGATGATTGCATCTGGGGCACCTGTAAGTAGCTAGTTGGGTCGATCTCTTCGAAAACGTCAGGGCCAGAGGTCTGCTCCGGCCCAACGCCCTTACTTCGAGTAGAGCTCGACGATCAGGTTCTCATTGATCTCGGACGAGAGTTCCTGACGCTCGGGGGCTGCCTTGTAAACAGCCTCGAGCTTGTCAACGTTTACGTCGATCCATTCCGGCTCACCACGCTGGGCAGCCAGAGCCATGGCAGACTGCACACGCAGCTGCTTTTTGGCCTTCTCGCGAAGGGATACCACGTCACCGGCTTTCACCTGGTAAGAGGCGATATTCACCACCTGGCCATTCACCAGGATGGCTTTGTGCGCCACCAGCTGACGGGCTTCGGAGCGCGTAGCGCCGAAACCGATACGGTAGACAACATTGTCCAGACGGCTTTCGAGCAGCTGGAGCAGGTTTTCACCGGTCGCGCCTTTCAGGCGTGCCGCTTCTTTGTAGTAATTGCGGAACTGCTTCTCGAGCACACCGTAGATGCGGCGAACTTTCTGCTTTTCGCGAAGCTGCACACCGTAGTCAGACAAACGGCCGCGACGCGCGCCGTGTTGTCCGGGAACAGATTCGGGCTTGCACTTGGAATCCAGAGAGCGCACACCGCTCTTCAGGAACAGATCCGTACCCTCGCGACGCGAGAGCTTGCACTTGGGGCCAATATATCGAGCCATAACTTTGCTACCTCTTAAACGCGACGCTTCTTGGGCGGACGACACCCGTTATGGGGAATCGGCGTCACGTCCGTGATGTTGCTGATCTTGTAGCCGCAGGCGTTGAGTGCACGTACCGCTGACTCACGACCCGGTCCGGGACCTTTCACCTGTACGTCGAGGTTCTGCAGGCCATATTCCTTGGCTGCTTCACCCGCACGCTCGGCAGCCACCTGGGCAGCGAACGGCGTGCTCTTACGTGAACCGCGGAAGCCGGAGCCGCCAGCGGTGGCCCAGCTCAGGGTGTTTCCCTGACGGTCCGTAATGGTGATGATGGTGTTGTTGAATGACGCGTGAATGTGCGCGATTCCATCGGCGATGGTACGCGTGATTTTCTTGCGCGTGCCTTTGGCACCTGGCTTAGCCATTTATCAGATCCTGCTTAATATCAACACTGCACTGCGGTGCAGCTACACTAATCGAGGATTCGCTGTCCTTGTCCGGTCATGCCGGCCAGGGATTACTTGCGAATCGGTTTCCTCGGTCCCTTGCGGGTGCGCGCATTGGTTTTGGTGCGCTGGCCGCGAAGCGGGAGGTTGCGACGATGACGAAGACCGCGGTTGCAGCCCAGGTCCATCAGACGCTTGATGTTCATGGAGATCTCCCGGCGGAGGTCACCCTCAACGGTCATCTCGCTAACCTTGGCACGCAGGGCGTCGAGCTGCCCTTCAGACAGGTCACCGACCTTTGCGCTCTCTTCTACGCCACAGTCGGCACACAGGCGACGCGCCTGGGTACGGCCAACACCGTAGATGTAGGTGAGAGAGATCACCGTATGCTTGTTGTCGGGTATATTGACCCCGGCTATACGAGCCATTCATTTATCTCCGAATTTAACTGCGCGCGCCCACACCGGATTCGCCGTAGCACGACCGGGAAGCGCTCAGCCCCGAAAAAAGGCGCGCGATTTTAACGATTCCTGTGCCAGAACGCAATGCTGGCCCAACAAACTATTCAGCCCTGACGCTGCTTGTGACGCGGATCCGTATTGCAGATAACACGCACAACGCCGTTGCGACGGACGATCTTGCAGTTTCTGCAGATCTTTTTAACCGATGCTCTGACTTTCATCTTCTACTACTCCCAATCAGCTCGCACGCTCAGCGCGCGCGACCCGCATTACCATAAGTCTTCAGATTTGCCTTTTTCATCACCGAGTCGTACTGGTGCGACATCATGTGACTCTGCACCTGGGCCATGAAATCCATAACGACCACGACCACGATCAACAGCGACGTACCACCGAGATAAAACGGTACGTTGGCCGTGACCACCAGGAACTGGGGGATCAGGCAAACGATGGCAATGTACGCTGAACCAAAAATCGTCAGTCGCGTCAGCACGCCATCAATATAATTCGCGGTCTGCTGCCCGGGACGAATACCGGGGACAAAAGCACCAGAACGCTTCAGGTTATCGGCCACTTCCTGCGGGTTGAACATCAACGCCGTGTAGAAGAAGCAGAAAAACACAATAAATACGGTGAACAACAAAATGTTCAGGGGCTGGCCCGGCCCAATGGCAACGGCCAGATCCTGCAGCCAGTCCGCTCCACCCGAACTGCCCAGCCACTGGGCAATGGATGCCGGGAACAACAGAATGCTGCTGGCAAAAATCGCCGGGATCACACCCGCCATGTTCACCTTCAGGGGCAGGTGCGAACTCTGCGCCTGGTAGGTTTTACGACCTTGCTGACGCTTCGCATAGTTCACCGTTATGCGACGTTGACCACGCTCGATGAATACGATGGCGTAGATCATCGTGATGGCAAACGCCAGAATCACCAACAGGAACAGAATGTTCAACTCACCCTGCCGCGCCTGCTCCAGGGACTGGCCGATGGCAGCGGGCAGGCCCGCCACAATACCGGCAAAAATCAGCAGCGAGATGCCGTTGCCTACACCTTTCTCGGTGATCTGCTCGCCCAGCCACATCATGAAAACCGCGCCGGTTACCAGCGAGGTAATGGCAATGATGAAGAACAACATGCCCGTGTTGTAGCTCATGCCCTGGTTCGCCATACCCACCGTCATACCCGTCGCCTGGACGATGGCAAGCACTACCGTCAGGTAGCGCGTGTACTGGCTGATCTTGCGCCGTCCGGCCTCACCTTCTTTCTTCAACTGCTCGAGCTGCGGTGTCACCGCCGACATCAGCTGCATAATGATGGACGCAGAAATGTACGGCATGATGCCCAGCGCAAGAATACTCATACGCTCAAGGGCACCACCGGAAAACATGTTCGCCAGCCCCAGGATCGTGCCCTGGTTCTGGTTGAACAACGCCGCCAGTTGGTTGGGATCAATGCCGGGCACCGGAATATGCGTACCGATGCGGTAGACAATTATCGCGACCAAAACAAAACGAAGGCGAGCAAAGAGCTCGCCCAGTCCGGCCCGGTTTGCTGAGGGTAACTCGGCCATCAGGTCCTCGGTCGTATGCCTCTAATTCCCGTAAGTCTCAAGCAGGTCGATTCCGCGGAACCGCCTTACTCCTCGATGCTGCCGCCGGCCTGCTCAATGGCAGCGCGGGCACCCTTGCTCGCGGGAATCCCCTTGAGCGTTACAGCACGGTTGACTTCACCTGACAGGAACACGCGAACACGCAGCACATCGTCTTTGACGACATCGGCGTCCTTCAGTGCCTGAAGGTCAATCACATCGCCAGCCACCTTGTTCAGCTCCGCCAGGCGTACCTGGGCCGTCGTGCGCGAAATGCGCGACGTGAAGCCGTACTTGGGCAGACGCTTCTGCAGCGGCATCTGGCCACCCTCGAAACCTGCAGCAACCTTGCCACCGGAACGAGACTTCTGACCCTTGTGACCGCGGCCTGCCGTTTTGCCAACACCGCTGCCGATACCACGACCGACGCGCTTGGCGGCCTTGCGCGAACCCGGGGCCGGGCTCAGCGTATTGAGTCGCATTGTGTCGCTCACGCCTGTTCCTCCACGCGAACCATGTAGCTCACTTTGTTGATCATGCCGCGCACAGAGGGAGTGTCTTCCACTTCCACTGTGTGACCAATACGACGCAGACCCAGGCCGGCCACGCAGGCCTTGTGGTTCTTCAGACGCCCGTTGGTGCTCTTGGTCTGGGTGACTTTAATCATTGTCTTAGCCATGACTCGCTAATCCGTATTAAGTTGTGCCAATCGTCGCCGCTTTCAAGGCCGGCGACGGCTCAGCTGTAAATCTCTTCGACGGTCTTGCCACGCTTGGCCGCCACGCTCTCGGGAGACGCCATGTCGCGCAGACCATTGAAGGTCGCGCGCACTACGTTCACGGGGTTCGTGGAGCCATAGCACTTGGCCAGTACGTTGTGCACACCGGCGATTTCCAGCACGGCGCGCATGGCGCCACCGGCGATGACACCGGTACCTTCAGAA
This sequence comes from Gammaproteobacteria bacterium, assembly GCA_030433415.1. Taxonomy (GTDB): domain Bacteria; phylum Pseudomonadota; class Gammaproteobacteria; order Pseudomonadales; family Halieaceae; genus Congregibacter. The sequence goes on from JAUIMF010000052.1 coordinate 14,393, forward strand.
GCCGGCTGCATGTAGACCTTGGACGCACCATGACGCGCCTTGATCGGGTACTGGATCGTGCCGTTGTTCAGATCCACCTGGATCATGTTACGACGCGCCGCTTCCATGGCTTTCTGGATCGCCACAGGCACTTCACGGGCCTTGCCACGACCGAAACCGACACGGCCATTGCCGTCACCGACCACCGTCAGGGCGGTGAAGCCGAAGATACGACCACCCTTGACCACCTTGGCTACACGGTTGACCTGTACCAGTTTTTCCTGGAGATCACCGTCCTGCTGCTGCTTCTGTTCGTTAAACGCCATGCTTGTCTACCTTAGAAATCCAGTCCGCCTTCGCGCGCGGCATCGGCCAGGGCCTTGACGCGACCGTGGTACTTGTAACCGCTACGATCGAAAGCCACTTTGCTGATACCGGCCTCCAGGGCCCGCTCTGCCACCAGCTTGCCAACGGCCGCCGCTGCATCGATGTTGCCGGTGCTGCCGCTGCGCAGGCTCGAGTCCAGCGTAGAGGCGCTGGCAATCACCGAATCGCCCGCAGGCGCGAAAACCTGGGCATAGATGTGCTGCGGCGTGCGGTGTACGCTCAGGCGGTTGACGCCTTTCGTACGCATACGCTGACGCGAACGGCGGGCGCGACGCAGGCGTGAATCGTTCTTTACGCTCATCTCTTACTGTCCCGTTACTTCTTCTTGGCTTCTTTACGGCGGACATGCTCATCCGCGTAACGAATACCCTTGCCTTTGTACGGCTCTGGCGGACGGAAGCTGCGAATCTTTGCAGCGGCCTCGCCAACGGCCTGCTTGTCGATGCCCTTGATGACGATCTCCGTCTGCGTGGGCGTCTCGGCGCTAAGACCTTCGGGCAGGTCGTAGTCCACAGGGTGGGACAGACCGATCGTCAGGTTTACGCTTTTGCCGCTCGCCTTGGCGCGATAACCAACGCCATTGAGCACCAGTTTCTTTTCCCAGCCCTCAGACACGCCGATCACCATGTTGTTGACCAGGGCACGGGTGGTACCGGCCATGGCCTTGGAATCGTCGCTGTCGTAGGCGAAGCTCACCGTGCCGTCTTCCTGGTTGAGTTCAATGCCTTCGTGCAGTGACAGTGACAGGGAACCCTTGGCACCCTTGACCATCACTTCGCGCCCGTTGACATTCAGCTCCACACCCTTGGGAAGGGACACGGGATTGTTAGCTACTCTGGACATCTGTCTGTCCTTCTCTCTGTACTCGCTGTGTTCTTGAATAGTGCCCGCCGATCAGAAGACCGTGCAGAGCACCTCACCGCCTACACCGGCTGCGCGGGCAGCACGATCCGTCATCACGCCCTTGGACGTGGACACGATGGCGACACCCAGGCCACCACGGATGGAAGGCATATCTTCTTTGCCTACGTACTGACGCAGGCTGGGACGGCTCGCACGATCGATCTCGGCGATCACGGGCTTGCCCTGGTAATACTTGAGGTCAACACGCAGGCGCGGCTTGACACCCTCAACGCGGGCTTCAAACGCCGCGATGTAACCTTCTTCTTCCAGCACCTTCGCCACTGCCGCCTTGAGCTTGGAGCCAGGCATATCAACACTGGTCTTGCCAGCCATCTGGGCATTGCGGATACGGGTCAGCATATCGGCCAATGGATCTTGCATACTCATGTCTGTATTCCTCTCGCCTTGACGCTTACCAGCTGGCCTTGACCAGGCCGGGCACGTCGCCGCGCATAGCCGCTTCACGGAGCTTGTTCCGGCACAGGCCGAACTTGCGATAAACCGCGTGGGGACGACCCGTTACCTGGCAGCGACGCTGCTGGCGCACCGGGCTCGCATTGCGGGGCAGTTTCTGCAGCGCGACCTGCGCATCCCACTTCTCTTCATCGCTTGCCGTTGAGCTGGCGATTACTGCTTTCAGTTCTGCACGCTTCTTCGCGTAGCGGGCCACAGTCTTGGCTCGTTTCGCCTCACGCGCAATCATCGACTTCTTTGCCATAACGCGAATTATCCTTTCAGCGGGAAGTTGAAAGCGCGCAGGAGGGCGCGGCCCTCATCATCCGTGCGTGCCGTCGTGGTGATCGTAATGTCCATGCCGCGCAGCGTATCCACCTCGTCGTAGTTGATTTCGGGGAAGATGATCTGCTCGGTTACACCCATGGCAAAGTTACCGCGCCCGTCAAAGGACTTGGGGCTGATGCCACGGAAGTCACGGATCCGGGGGATCGCGATGCTGATCAGGCGCTCGAGAAACTCGTACATGCGATCCTGACGCAGCGTCACCTTGCAGCCGATAGGCCAGCCGTCACGGATTTTGAAGCCCGCGATGGACTTACGAGCCAGGGTGACGACCGGCTTCTGGCCAGCGATCTTGGTCATGTCCGCCAGAGCGTTTTCCATGACTTTCTTGTCACCCACGGCCTCACCCACACCCATATTCAGGGTGATCTTGGTGATGCGGGGTACTTCCATGACGTTATCGAGGCCGAGCTCTTCTTTGAGCTTGGGAGCGATCTCGTCGCGGTACTTGTTTTTCAAGCTTGCCATCTGCTTATACCTGTATCCTGACCTCAGGCGTCGACTGCCGCGCCCGTGGACTTGAATATTCTTACTTTCTTGCCGTCTTCCACACGGAAACCAACGCGATCTGCCTTGTTGGTCTCGCTGTTGTAAAGCGCAACATTGGACACCTGAATCGGTGCCTCGCGCTCCACGATACCGCCCTGTACGCCCGCCTGGGGGTTGGGACGGGTGTGCTTCTTGATCATGTTGATACCAGCTACGATCACGCGGCTGTCATCCACAATACGGCGCACCTTGCCGCGCTTGCCCTTGTCTTTACCGGCCAGCACGATCACTTCGTCGTCTCGTTTAATCTTGAGCATCGTCTTTCTCTCAGCGACTGTGTTCAGCGCTTTCTCTAGATCACTTCCGGAGCGAGGGAGATGATCTTCATGAACTTCTCACCACGCAGTTCCCGGGTGACCGGGCCAAAAATACGCGTACCGATCGGTGCTTCCTGGTTGTTCAGGAGCACAGCGGCATTGTCGTCAAACTTGATCAGGGAACCGTCGGGGCGACGCACACCTTTTTTGGTACGCACAACCACTGCGGTCATAACCTGACCTTTTTTTACTTTGCCGCGGGGAATCGCTTCCTTGACGGTAACCTTGATCAGGTCACCAACGCGGGCATAGCGACGCTTGGAACCACCAAGCACCTTGATGCACATAACGCGGCGAGCACCGCTGTTATCTGCAACTTCCAAATAGGACTGGGTCTGGATCATTGGACAGCGCTCTCCACTTTCTCAACGACCTCGACCAGGTTCCAGCTCTTGCTCTTGGAAATGGGCCGGGTCTCAGCCACAGTTACCAGATCGCCAATGCCACACTGATTGTCGGCATCGTGAGCGTGGACCTTGGACGAACGGGTCATGTACTTGCCATACAGGGGATGGCGAACGCGACGTTCGATCAGCACTGTGATGGTCTTGTCCATCTTGTTGCTCACTACGCGACCGGTCACGGTACGGGTTCTTTTTTCAGCCGCCATCGTTATTCACCTGCCTCATTGTTCATGCCGTGCAGCACGGTCTTGACCCGCGCGATATCGCGCTGGTTTTCACGCAGCAGATGCGTCTGGCCCAGCTGGCCCGTCGCCTTTTGCATGCGGAGCTTGAACTGCTCTTCGCGCAGCGTCAGCAGCTGCTGGCCGAGCTCCTCGGCGCTTTTTTCTCGCAATTCGCTGGCTTTCATCACATCACCGACCTTTTAACAAACGTTGTGGAGACGGGAATCTTTGCCGCCGCCAACTGAAACGCCTCGCGCGCCAGCTCTTCGGAAACACCCTGTACTTCGTACAGCATCTTGCCGGGCTGGATCTGGGCCACCCAGTACTCGACGTTACCCTTACCTTTACCCTGACGAACTTCCAGGGGCTTACCGGTGATGGGCTTGTCGGGGAAGATCCGAATCCAGATCTTGCCGCCACGTTTGATGTGACGGGTCATCGCACGACGCGCCGCTTCGATCTGACGGGCAGTGATACGCCCACGACCGGTGGCCTTCAGACCAAACTCGCCGAAGCTGACCTTGCTGCCGCGATGCGCGAGACCGCGGTTACGGCCCTTTTGCGTCTTGCGGAACTTTGTACGTTTTGGTTGCAGCATCCTTCCGAATCCTTACCTTAGTTGGCCGCCGCCTTGCGGCCGCCTTCTACTTCTTCACCACCGATAACTTCACCTTTGAAGATCCAGACCTTGACGCCCAGGATTCCGTAGGTGGTTGCGGCCTCGTAGGTCGCGTAATCGATGTCAGCGCGCAGCGTATGCAGAGGTACACGACCTTCGCGATACCACTCGGTGCGCGCAATTTCAGCGCCGCCCAGACGTCCGGAGACCTGTACCTTGATGCCTTCGGCACCCTGGCGCATGGCGTTCTGCACGACGCGCTTCATGGCGCGACGGAACATGACGCGACGCTCCAGCTGCTGCGCGACGTTCTGCGCAACAAGGCGGGCATCCAGGTCGGGCTTGCGAATCTCTTCGATGTTGATGTGCACAGGCACACCCATCTTCTGCGTCAGCACCTTGCGCAGCGCATCCACATCTTCGCCCTTCTTGCCGATAACGATACCGGGGCGGGCGGTGTGAATCGTGATACGCGCGGTCTGTGCCGGACGCTCAATAACCACACGGCTGACCGAAGCATTGTCCAGTTTCTTCTCGATGAACTGGCGAACTTCCAGGTCCGTGACCAGCTGCTTCGCGTAGTTACCGCGATCGGCATACCAGACCGAGTTGTGGTCCTTGACGATACCGAGGCGGATGCCCGTGGGATGTACTTTCTGACCCATGTGGTCGTCTCCTGATCCTTTAGCTTTCGCCGTCGGCGACTTTTACGGTGATGTGACAGCTGCGCTTGAAGATCCGATCCGCGCGACCTTTCGCACGGGGACGAATGCGCTTCATCGTCATACCTTCATCAACAAACACAGAAGACACCTTCAGCTCGTCGACGTCAGCACCCTCATTATTCTCGGCGTTGGCGATCGCTGAATTGAGTACCTTCCTGACAATGTGGGCAGCCTTCTTGTTGCTGAACTCCAGCAGGGACAGGGCTTCTTCCACGGGCTTGCCACGCACCTGGTCTGCCACCAGTCGCGCCTTCTGCGCGGAGATGCGGGCGCCTTTGAGTCTCGCTGCAACTTCCATCTCTTTACTTCCTATGTCCCGGCGCGCGCTCAGCGCTTCGCCTTCTTGTCCACGATGTGCCCCTTGAAGGTACGCGTTACGGCGAACTCTCCAAGCTTGTGACCCACCATGTCTTCATTGATGAGTACGGGCACGTGCTGACGGCCGTTGTGCACAGCAATGGTCAGGCCAACCATATCGGGAGAAACCATCGAACGGCGTGACCAGGTCTTGATCGGTCGACGATCGTTGGACTCCACAGCTGCTTCTACTTTCTTCAGCAGATGCAGGTCGATGAAGGGGCCTTTCTTCAATGAACGCGGCACTGTCTTCTTCCTCTAAATTCTGTTCGCAAAGCGCAGGTAGCGCTGTTACTTCTTCTTGCGACGACGCACGATGAGATCGTCCGTACGCTTGTTCTTGCGAGTCTTGTAACCCTTGGTCGGCGTGCCCCAGGGGCTTACGGGGTGACGGCCACCCGAGGTACGACCTTCACCACCACCATGGGGGTGATCAACCGGGTTCATGGCCACACCACGCACCGTCGGACGAACACCACGCCAGCGCGCAGCACCGGCTTTACCCAGCTTACGCAGGCTGTGCTCCGCATTGGACACCTCGCCCAGGGTGGCACGGCAATCTGCCAGCACCTTGCGCATCTCGCCAGAGCGCAGGCGGATCGTTGCGTAGCGACCTTCACGCGCTGCCAGCTGCACGGAGGCACCAGCTGACCGGGCCAGCTGCGCGCCTTTGCCAGGCTTGAGCTCTACCGCGTGAACCACGGAGCCCACGGGAATGTTGCGCAGCGGCAGGCAGTTACCCGCCTTGATGGGCGCCGCGGAACCGGACTGAACCGTGTCACCGGCGCTCAGGCCCTTGGGTGCAATGATGTAACGACGCTCACCGTCGGCGAACAGCAACAGCGCAATGTGCGCGGTGCGGTTCGGGTCATATTCAATGCGCTCAACACGGGCGGGAATGCCGTCCTTGTTGCGCTTGAAGTCCACCAGGCGATAGTGCTGCTTGTGGCCACCACCGACGTGACGGGTCGTGATACGACCGTTGTTGTTACGACCACCGTTACGCGACTGCTTCTCTACGAGGGGCGCATACGGCGCTCCCTTGTGCAGCTCTGCGTTGACGACGCGAACCTGATGACGGCGGCCCGCGGAAGTCGGCTTGCTCTTTTGTACTGCCATTTGACCGGCTCTCCTAACTCGTCTTACTCAGCGGCGGCGGCGAAGTCGATGTCCTGCCCCTGGGCAATACGGACATAGGCCTTCTTCCAGGTGGGCTTGGTGCTGTAACCGAAACGGTTGCGCTTGACCTTGCCCTTGACCTTCAGGGTCTGCACGTCTTCAACGTTTACCTTGAACAGCTGCTCGACGGATTTGCGGATCTCGTTCTTGGTCGCGTCAACCGCCACCTTGAAGACGTATTGATTGTTGCTGTCTGCAACGATCGCCGCTTTCTCTGAGACGTGGGGGGCCATCAGCACCTGAAAAATGCGCTCACGGTTCATGCCAGCATCTCCTCGATCTTCTTGACCGCATCCACGGTCACCATGACCTTGTCGTGGGCCAGCAGGCTCACGGGGTCCATGCCCTGCACATCGCGCACATCAACCTTCTGCAGGTTGCGCGACGCCAGGTACAGGTTCTCGCTAACTTCGTCGGCCACGAGCAGCGCGCTGTTCACACCATAGGCGTCCAGCTGGCTAACCAGCAGCTTCGTCTTGGGCGCGTCCACGTCCAGCGTCTCGACCACAACCAGACGATCCTGACGGGCCAGCTCAGACATGATGGTCTTCAGCGCCGCGCGGTACATCTTGCGGTTCACCTTCTGACTGTGATCCTGGGGCTGTGCCGCGAAGGTCACACCACCACTGCGCCAGATGGGCGAACGGATCGTACCGGCACGGGCACGGCCCGTACCTTTCTGGCGCCAGGGCTTCTTGCCGCCGCCAGATACCGCAGCGCGGTTTTTCTGCGCCCGCGTTCCCTGACGGGCACCCGCCAGGTAGGAAGTCACCACCTGATGAACCAGGTCTTCGTTGTACTCCCGCGCGAAGTTGGCATCGGAAACGGACAGCGTGCCTGCTGCTTCGTTACCGGGCTTTACAATGCTCAGTTCCACTTCAACAACTCCTACGCTCAGCCTTTAACCGCCGGACGGACGATCACATCGCCGCCGGGGGCTCCGGGTACCGCACCTTTGATGAGCAGCAGATTACGCTCGGCGTCTACGCGTACCACTTCGAGGCCCTGCACGGTCACATTGGCGTTACCCATCTGACCGGCCATCTTCTTGCCCTTGAATACACGTCCGGGCGTCTGACACTGGCCAATAGAACCAGGGGCGCGGTGCGACAGAGAGTTACCGTGCGTCGCGTCCTGGGTGCGGAAGTTCCAGCGCTTTACCGCGCCCTGAAAGCCCTTACCCTTGGATTTACCGGCAACGTCTACCTTCTGACCGGCTTCAAAGCGTTCTACGGTGAGCTCAGCACCCACTTCAAACTCTTCACCTTCCGCCAGACGGAATTCCCACAGGCCACGACCGGCCTCAACACCTGCTTTCGCAAAGTGCCCCGCTTCGGACTTGCTCACATTGGCAGCCTTACGGCCACCCGCTGTTACTTGAATCGCGCGATAGCCATCGCCATCGCTGTCTTTGATCTGAGTAACGCGGTTTGGAGAAACCTCCACTACGGTTACTGGAATTGATGCACCGTCTTCAGTAAAGACGCGCGTCATGCCGGACTTCCGGCCGACTAAGCCAATAGTCATTTTGCCAACCTCACAGTGTACGGGGCTAACACCCTCTATGGCCGCCCGAATCCCCCAAGGATTCGTGGCGTTACACACCCCCGACGCTTACGCCTCAGGAGCAGGTCTTGTCACGAATTGTCGTTAACCAAGACTGATCTGTACTTCCACACCCGCTGCCAGATCCAGCTTCATCAGGGCGTCAACGGTTTTTTCCGTCGGCTCGATGATATCCAGCAGGCGCTTGTGGGTACGGATTTCGTACTGATCGCGTGCGTCCTTATTCACGTGAGGTGAAATCAGGACCGTATAGCGTTCCTTGCGCGTCGGCAGGGGGATAGGACCCCGCACCTGGGCACCGGTACGCCGGGCAGTTTCAACGATTTCCTGAGTCGACGTATCGATCAGGCGGTGGTCAAAGGCTTTCAGCCGGATGCGAATGCGTTGATTCTGCACGCCATCAGTCTCCAATCTTTTTAAAAAAACCAGAGCCCCGCGCAGGGGACCCCGTTTAAAGGAGCGCGAATTCTAGTTATGAGGCAATGGCCTGTCAAGGAAAAATATGCAGGCGTGTGTAAAGGTTTTCCGCGCGCCTCAGTACCCAACAACAGCCCAGAGGCACGGACGCCTGTCAGCGCCGTGCCATGTCGAGCCCCACCCGACTTTCAGTCGGCGCAACCGATGCAGCGTGATGCCTCGGGCCGGGCCTGCAGGCGTTCTGCAGCGATAGGCTCCCCACACTCGGCACAAATTCCGTAGCTCCCCTCTTCCAGACGCTGCAGGGCCGCGCGCACGGAAGCCAGGTCTGCGCGGGTTTCTTCGCCGATGCCATCAATCACTTCATCGTTTTCCCGCTCCTGGGCCCGCTCTTCCGAATCCGCAGAGTAGGCCTTGCCCTGGTCCTGCTGGATGTTGAGCAACCGCTCTTCCAACTGCGCGGCTCTGGCCTGCAGGCCCGCTCTGATGTCGGCCTGCGCGCTCATGATTTTGCGGCTACCGTGAGCATGCGATAGAGCTCGTCCTTCAGACGCAGCCGACGGACCTTGGCCTCTTCTTCGGTATGCGTGGCGACGGGAGTCACCTCGTCTTCCATCTTTTCGACTTCGCGAGTCAGCTCGTGATAAGCGTCGAAGAGATTGCGAAAATGCGCATCAGAGACCTTCAATTCATGGATGCGGTCCTTCAGTTCGGGGAATTCGTGAATAAGATCATGGTGTTCAACGGACATGTAATTCTCCTTTTAAAAACCCAGGGGCCCACTATCGTGTGATCCCGTCAGAGGGTCCATTCATCGCAGCTTGCGGGCATGCGATCTCACTTCATCTACAGCTTAGCCTGCGAACGGTCGATTCCGCGTTGACCTGTGTCATCATCCCTGTGCGGGTTAAGACAGACGAGGTCACAATGCAATCACACTCCCCCCTGATGGGCTATCTGCTCTGGATTTTTGGCTTCATGGGATCCCATCGGTTTTACTACGGCCGCCCCATTACAGGTACGATCTGGTTCTTTACGCTGGGCCTGTTCTTTGTCGGCTGGATTATCGATCTGTTCTTGATCCCCGGCATGAACGACGATGCGGATGACCGCTATATCGATGGGCCCGTCGACTACAACATTGCCTGGATTCTGCTGACGTTTCTGGGCTTTCTGGGTATCCACCGTTTTTACATGGGCAAGATTTTTACGGGGATCATCTATCTCTTTACCGTTGGATTGTTCGGGCTCGGTATCCTTTACGACTACTGGACGCTGAATGAGCAGATCGATCGACTGAACGACTGAACGACTGAACGACTGAACGACTTTCAGTGTTGAGGTTTGGGGGCTGTATTCGGCCCCGGTGCGACAGGCGACATTCCTTTGGGCTGCTCGCGCATCTCCATCGGCGTCACGACATTGATTGACCGCGCTCGACAGACGCCCAAAGGAACATCACCTGCCGCACCTCCGCGGTAGATTCAGCGCCGATCCTCAACCTGCCTTGGTCGAGCTGATTCGAGACCGCACTACTCGAGCTGCTCGCGTGCCTCCATCAATACGGGACCCTTCATCAGAAACTACCTCCAGGGCTGGGTGACCCGAGCCGGCATTACTCGAGCTGCTCGCGCATCTCCATCGGCGCTACGGCTCTAAACGGCGCGCTCGACGGACGCTCGAGCAATACCGCCTCGGGTCACTCACCTCCGAATGGCCGCCGATGCCGCTTGCCGGCGCTTTGTGGTCATGGCGAAGTGAACCACCGCCGTAGTAATACCAGAACAAGTGCCAGTGCCAGTGCCAGTGCCAGTGCCAGTGCCAGTGCCAGTGCCAGTGCCAGTGCCAGTGCCAGACAGCAGTGTGGCACGGCGGGAGCGAGGCGAGGGCGGCTTCCGTAGCGAGCGTCCCCCCAACCAGCGAGCGTAGGAAGCCGCCCTCGCCTCGCGGCATTCGCGAGCTACGTTTCAGCGACTCTGTGTGCTTGGTTCTTGGTTCTTGGTTCTTGGTTCTTGGTTCTTGGTTCTTGGTTCTTGGTTCTTGGTGCTGAAAGTATGTCGGCCTAGTCGGACGGACGTGGCCCGTCGGCATGGGGTTGGGGCGTCCGTCGAGCGCGCTCATTTAATACCGTAGCGCCGATGGAGATGCGCGAGCAGCCCGAACCCTATGCCGACGGGCCACACCCCACCCCTACGAAGCCACCAACACAATCGGCAGCCAAAAAAAAAGCCCGACACAAAGGCCGGGCTTAGGAGTCAACCTATCGGTTGAAAGCTTTTGCTGAAGATCACTCGATGATCTTGGCCACCACGCCGGCGCCGACGGTGCGGCCACCTTCGCGGATAGCAAAGCGAAGACCTTCTTCCATCGCGATCGGCGCAATCAGCGTCGCAACAAAGTTCAGGTTGTCGCCAGGCATAACCATCTCTACACCTTCAGGCAGCTCTACCGCACCCGTTACGTCCGTCGTACGGAAGTAGAACTGCGGACGGTAGCCCTTGAAGAACGGCGTGTGACGACCACCTTCGTCCTTGGACAGTACGTAAACCTCTGCCTCGAACTTGGTGTGCGGCGTTACTGAACCCGGTACCGCCAGTACCTGGCCACGCTCAACTTCTTCACGCTTCGTACCACGCAGCAGAACACCTACGTTCTCGCCCGCACGGCCTTCGTCCAGCAGCTTGCGGAACATCTCTACGCCCGTGCACGTCGTCTTCTGCGTGTCCTTGATGCCAACGATCTCAATCTCGTCGCCAACCTTCACAATGCCACGCTCTACGCGACCGGTAACCACCGTGCCGCGACCAGAGATAGAGAACACGTCCTCTACCGGCATCAGGAACGGCTGGTCAATCGCACGCTCAGGCTCAGGGATGTAAGAGTCCAGGGTCTCGACCAGCGTCTTAACCGCCGTCGTGCCCAGCTCGTTGTCGTCTTCGCCGTTCAGCGCCATCAGCGCGCTGCCGCAGATGATCGGCGTGTCGTCACCGGGGAACTCGTACTGGTCCAGCAGCTCGCGCAGCTCCATCTCGACCAGTTCTTTCATCTCTTCGTATTCCT
>JAUIMF010000135.1 GCA_030433415.1 Gammaproteobacteria bacterium
CACCCAGACCAAACCCGACGGCCAGCGCCGCCCCATGCGTGAAAATCAATACCAGCAACCGTCGCATCCTGCCCCCCGGACCCGTGCCCATGCGCAGCAGCGTTGCATGTCCCGGCCACACCGGTCAACGCAAAGCGCGCCACCGCCGGACCATGACGTTCTGCATAAACATTATGACGCAAATCACCTTTTTCCTCGGCGACGCGCCCCTATGATCCACCGCAATCGAACACCAAGGGATTCCCATGTCGAATCAAGACCCTCTCGTCGTCTTCACCCCCTCTGGCAAACGCGGGCATTTCCCCGTGGGCACCCCCGTGCTGACAGCCGCCCGGCAGCTTGGGGTCGATCTCGACTCCGTCTGCGGCGGGCGCGGCATCTGTTCGAAATGCCAGATCACGCCGTCTTACGGCGAATTCCCCAAACACGGGGTCACCGCCCGTGACGGCGCGCTGTCCGAGTGGAACAAGGTCGAAGCCCGATACGACGAAAAGCGCGGTTTGAAACCGGGGCGGCGGCTGGGCTGTCAGGCGCAGATCCTGGGCGACATCGTGATCGACGTGCCACCCGAAAGCCAGGTGCACCGCCAGGTCGTGCGCAAAGCCGCCAGCGCGCGGGTCATCGAAATGGACCCGGCCACACGGCTCTACTATATCGAGGTCGATGAGCCGGACATGCACGAACCCACCGGCGATCTGGAACGCGTCGCGCGTGCCTTGCGGGATCAGTGGGAGATCGACAGCGTCACCTGCGCCTTCCCGGTGCTGACCGCGCTGCAGCCCATTCTGCGCAAGGGCGACTGGAACATCACCGTGGCGCTCCACAAGACGTCCCATGACGCCACGCCGCAGATCATCGCGGCATGGCCGGGGCTGCACGAAGGCGGGCTCTACGGCCTTGCCATCGACCTGGGCTCCACCACCGTCGCCGCGCATCTGACCAATCTCGACACGGGCGAAGTGGTGGCAAGCTCGGGCATCATGAACCCCCAGATCCGCTTTGGCGAAGACCTGATGAGCCGCGTCTCCTACGCCATGATGAACCCCGGCGGCGACATGGAGATGACCCGCGCCGTGCGCGAGGCGATTGACACGCTGACCGGAGAGATCGCCAGGGAGGCTGGCATCGCAACCAGCCTGATCCTCGAGACGGTCTTTGTCTGCAATCCCGTCATGCACCACCTGCTTCTGGGGATCGACCCGGTGGAACTGGGCCAGGCCCCGTTCGCCCTCGCCACGTCAGAGGCGCTGAACCTCACCGCCGCCGATCTGCACCTCACCGCCCTGCCCGCCAGCGCCAAAATCCACATCCTGCCCTGCATCGCGGGCCATGTGGGGGCCGATGCCGCCGCTGTGGCGCTGTCGGAACAGCCGGGGAAATCCGAGGACCTCGTGCTGATCGTCGATGTGGGCACCAATGCGGAGATCCTGCTGGGCAACACCAGCCGCGTGCTGGCCTGTTCCTCGCCCACCGGCCCCGCCTTCGAGGGCGCGCAGATCTCCTCCGGCCAGCGCGCCGCACCGGGTGCCATCGAGGCGATCCGCATCGACCCCGTCGCCAAGGAACCGCGCTTCCGCGTGATCGGCTGTGACAAGTGGTCGGACGAGGACGGCTTCTGGATTGAGACCGCCGCCACCGGCATCACCGGCATCTGCGGCTCGGGCATCATCGAGGCGGTAGCCGAGCTGCGCATCGCGGGGCTGCTCGACCCCTCGGGCCTGATCGGATCGGCGGCGCAGACCGGGACCGACCGCTGCTTTGCCGAAGGTCGCACCAACGCCTACCTGATCCACGACGCCACAGCCGAGGGCGGCCCGCGCATCACCGTCACCCAGGGCGACATCCGCGCGATCCAGCTGGCCAAATCCGCGCTCTACGCGGGCGCGCGGTTGTTGATGGACGAGATGGGCGTGGACGTGGTGGACCGCGTGGTGCTGGCGGGTGCCTTCGGTGCGCATATCAGCGCGAAACACGCGATGGTGCTGGGGATGATCCCGGACGTGCCTTTGGATAAGGTGAGCAGCGCCGGCAACGCCGCAGGCACCGGCGCACGCATCGCGCTCTGCAACCTGGCCGCCCGGGCCGAGATCACCCGAACCGTGCGCCAGATCACCAAGGTCGAAACCGCCATCGAGCCGAAATTCCAGGAACACTTCGTCGCCGCCAACGCCATCCCCCACGCCACCGACCCGTTCCCGGAACTTGGCAAGGTGGTAGAGTTGCCCGTCGTCGGGTTCAACACACAGGGGGATGGGAGTGATGGCGGTCGGGTGAGGCGGAGGCGGCGGGGGTGAGCAATTCCCGTTCTCTTGCTGGTCACAAGTTTTGTAGCAGACTGATTTCTCATGGGTATTGCTTGCTTCTCTTGTGGCGAGCGGTATGCTGATCACTATATATTGTGCAAAATTTGAAATCTGACAAGATGAATGCTGAGACATGCTCCCGACTTTCTTGAATGAAATAATGCTTCTGACAGCGTTGGGGGCGTTCCTAGATACCGTTTTCGTAGATGAGAAAATTCGCGCGCGGCTGTCCAATTACCTAGAACAGGGCAAGGAAGACCTTACGCCCGACGAAAGAATGACGAAATTCTTGTCGTTGGCGCACTCAATCATCTTTGGACGTTTCTTCACATCTCGGGTCAATTCCCTGAGCTTTATTTGCGCTGCAGCGATTGTGTCGATTATTTCATTTTCGATTGTGATAGCGCTCCAATTTTTCTTTTTTCCAGAGTTATTCGATGATCTTTCTTTTTCACCTACGCAGGTTGGACTGTTCATTGCATTTATAGCCTTCAATATGGCATTTGACTACGTAACAATTCTTCAAACAAAAATTTTTATTGAAGCGGCGGTTCGTGCAAAAAGTTCATTCCGAGCTATTGTATTTGTCGGCTCGGATATTATTGTAACGATGAATACCTTTATTTTGGCTTACGCATATTTTTTGCTGATTGTCGTTCAAATATTTGTCAGCACACCAAACGTAGTCACTGCAATTTTCGAAAAACCGATTTCTTCACCCGAATTTGACATAGAGCGTGCTAGCCAGCTTATTCCCGACGAAGCTGTTGAAGGCACGATAGAAAGGCTCTCCTTTAGTGGCAACATAACTGGCGGATTGACAACTAAACCTTCATTGGGTGAAGCGAACACAATTTTCGTTCCGTACTATTCGTCGTTCGAACTTACTCAAGAGAGACAGCAAGCCGAAATATTTGCTGCTTTGTCTACACTAAACATTTTCGACATCACTTTCGAACACATCGACGATGAGAGCCGAGAGGAGGTTTATCGTAACATTTTATCGGATTCGCGTTCAGCGCTTGCCAACGCACTTAGAAGCGATTCTGCCGATGAGGACCTATCGTTAATGTCCTTTCATGTGGATGGCTCAGTCATTCAACAAGGCTCAATGAGCAGCGCGTATACATCGGCATTTTTTATGACTGACCAGCTCGAAGATGGTTTTCCAGCTTCGCTGATAGGCCCTCTGGACTTACCGCGCCTCAGTACAATCATTGCTCGTTCTATCGCACCACTTTTTCCACCTTATCCAATTGCCATATGCTTTATGAAAGACGAATTACATTCCCGATTTTATCTCACAAGTCAGTCTGCTATAGTGTTACAAAATTGTGACGACTTCGTAGTACTTGATAGAATTTGGGTTCAAGGCATGGACCGGGATTTGATCTTAGCCGGTCGTGAAGTTGAAGAATTTCGAGTACCCTACAACACACTCTTTGCAACAAGCGTTTTACCGACTGCGTTTTTTTACTTCGCTATTATACTACTGTCTGTTGCGACCTCTATTGCTAACCGTGTAGTGAAAGGGGCAAATAGAGCAAAGAAATACTTCTTGCGGGCTCCACTTGCTATTGCAGGTTTTATGGTTGGCTTGATACTTAGCATTATTCAGGTCGGTTTAAGCTTTTTCGGAGCCTAAGCAAGCTTAGGGTGCGTGGTTTCACGCACCACACAACCACCACCCAAGGTGCGTGCAAGCACACACCCTACGGAGTGTTGGGAACACGCCCACGCACCGCCCCCGTCAATCCCCTTCCGCGACCCCACGCTCCTTGCGCTCTTTGGCGCGCTCGCGCCGGGTGCGCCAGCTGGGCAGCAGCACCAGCAGCACCGCGATCACCAGAAGGCCCAGCGTCATCGGCCGCTCCCACAGGAAGGAAATGCCGTCGTAAAGCTGCATGGAGCGCGAGAAGTTGTCCTCGAGCATGCGGCCCAGGATGAACCCGATCAGCAAGGGGGCCAGCGGGTAATCGGCGAATTTCAGGATCGTGGCACAGATGCCGAAGCCCACGAGGATCAGCAGCTCGGTCGCGTTGTTCTGGCCGATATAGGCGCCCATCAGGGTGAAGAACAGGATGAACGGAATGAGGAACGTGCGCGGCACGCTCAGCACCTTGGCGATATAG
>JAUIMF010000053.1 GCA_030433415.1 Gammaproteobacteria bacterium
TTCCGCTTTGTCGAAAAAGCGATTCACCACGAGCGCAACCGTCAGGAAGATGTGCTGGAAGACGGCGGCACCATCGTGCAGGAAACCCGGCTCTACGACGCCGACCGCGACGAAACCCGCTCGATGCGCAGCAAGGAAGTCGCGAACGACTACCGCTATTTCCCCGAACCCGACCTATTGCCCGTGGTGCTGAGCGACTCCGACGTCGAAGAGATTCGCGCCCAGTTACCGGAGCTGCCCCTGGCACGACGCCAGCGCTTTTGCAGCGACTTCGGCCTGTCGGACTACGACGCGGGCGTGCTCACCGACGAGCGTGCAGTGGCGGACTACTTTGAAGCAGTCGCCGCGGCCTGCGACGATGCCAAGCTGGCGGCGAACTGGGTGCAGGTGGAGCTGCTGGGCGCCCTGAATAGCGCGGATCTCGATATCACCGATAGCCCCGTTGACGCCGGAGCCCTGGGCGGACTCATCCTGCGCATCAAGGACGGCACCATCTCCGGCAAGATCGCCAAGCAGGTCTTTGAGGGCATGTTCAACGGTGAAGGCAGTGCCGACACTATCATCGAAGCCCGAGGCCTCAAGCAGGTGTCTGATAGCAGCGCCCTTGAGGCGATGGTCGATGAGGTTGTGACCGGCAACCCCGACCAGGTGGCCCAGTACCGCGCAGCAGACCCCGCCAAACGTAAGAAGCTCACGGGCTTCTTTGTGGGACAGATCATGAAGGCCTCGAAGGGCCAGGCCAATCCGCAGATGGTTAATGAATTGCTGATCCGTCGCCTGGACAGCGACGAGTAACAGGGCTTAAGAAATGCGCAAAGATAAAGAGAAGGTGCTCGACGAGCAGTGGGACGACGAACGCGTAGCGAGCTTTCTGCAGCCACGCCCCGGCGATCCCGAAAACAGCGACTACGCGATTCTGCTGCGCGCCTACCAGAGTATGCGTGAATCAGATTTTGCGCGTTTTGTGCCGCTGTTTAGCGAGGCAGGACGCGATGTGAATGCGGCGGGACCTGACGGACGCCCCCTGATTGAACTGCTGGCAGAGCACCGCTATGGCGCCGGCTACGCGGCGATTCTTGAAGCCGCTGCCTGACCGGATCTGAGATTGACGTGATCTGAAAATAAGCGCACAACTGGCCTCATGAGTCCAACGGTATTTCGTGAGCGCGGTTATCGCTTTTACTTCTTCTCAAGAGAAGAAAGCAGAAAACACGTGCATGTTCATGGCACCGACGGCGAAGCAAAATTCTGGCTGGAGCCTGAGATAGCTCTGGCTCGCAATCATGCGCTATCTGACCAACAAATTGCTAAGATCAAGGAGTTGGTAGAGGAGCACCGGGATGAACTCATCGCAGCATGGAATACCTTCTTCGGCGACGGAGGTAACTAACATCTCCAGTCATGGAATCTGGCTGCTCACCAACGACAGCGAGCACTTTCTACCTTACAGCGAATTTCCCTGGTTCAAGGATGCCGCGGTATCCGAGATACTGAATGTTGAGGAAGCCTCGCCGGGGCATTTTTATTGGCCCGATCTGGATATTGATCTCGGCATCGACACCATCAAATACCCGGATCGATTTCCCCTGAAGGCCAAATGATCCAGCCATACCTCACGGACGCAGACTGTTAACCCTGCTCGTAAGGCACGCGACCACGCATAAACCGCTCGCGGTTCTCGCGTTTTTTCTCTTCGCTCTTGGCCAGCAGCACGTACACGGCGCCGGTGCCACCATGGGCCGGCTGCGCGCTGTGAAATGCCTGCACTGGCTCAAGATCTTGCAGCCAGCGGTTCACAAAACCCTTGAGAATGCCCACGGCCTCGCGATCCGCCGATCGCTCGCCCTTGCCGTGAACAATGAGCACGCTGCGCAGGCCCAGCTGATGGCATTCGCGCACAAAATCAAAAATCTCGGATCGCGCACGCTTCACCGACATGCGATGCAGGTCCAGGCGCGCCTCAGGGTCGTAACGCCCCTGCTTGAGTTTACGAAATACACCGTTCTGGATGCCGGGACGCTTGAAGTCCAGCACGTACCAGGGGTCCAGGGGCGTCACGCCTTCGTCCGTCAGGGGGTTGCTGTCACCGGCCCGGTGCTGCACCGCCGCTTCGCGCCGCAGCCCCAGCGCTGCATCCCGCCCCTGCCCCTTCTGCAACCGCACGCGCTGCTGAGGCATCATGGGCTTCACATCGGCCATTTCCTGCAGGAATTCGTCGTCGTCAGACATTGCTCTCACTCATTGTCGGCATTGGCTTCGGCATTGGCATCAGCATACGGACCCGCCAGTAACGCTGGGAATACAGGGTGACCACACCGGCTTTGCAAACCATCGGGTGTTCTGACCACCGCACCAACGACGCGTTTCATCGCGTCTACCGTGACCAATTCATCCCTTCGCTGTCGCCCGCGATACACTACGGCCCAAACAGACTTACAGATCGGTGATGAGATTGGAAGGCGATCCCGTATACGGTGCAGGCTGTCTGGTACGCGGCGCTAAAATGCTGCGCCACCCCAGGCTGCGACCCTTTGTGATTGTGCCGCTGGTGGTGAACATCCTGATTTTTGGCTCACTCATTGGCTGGGGGCTGACGAACCTGATCGCCTGGGTGGACAGTTGGATGGCCTGGCTGCCCGACTGGCTCAGCTTTCTTGAATGGATTCTCTGGCCTCTCATCGGCATTACCATGGCGCTGCTCACGGGTTATCTGTTCACCGCCGTTGCCCTGCTCATCGCCTCGCCGTTCAATGCCCTGCTCGCTGAAAAGGCCGAGGAACTGATCACGGGGCGCGAGGTACAGGGTCTTGAGGGCCTCGGACCGGCGCTGATGAGCGTACCGCGCGGCATCTTCCGCGAAATCGCCAAACTCATTTACTACATTCCCATGGCGCTGTTCATACTCATCGTGAGTTTCATACCAGCGGTCAATGCGCTGGCGCCATTCCTGTGGCTCCTGCTGGGCGCGTGGATGATGAGCCTGCAGTTTGTGGACTATCCCATGGACAATCACCAATTGAGCTTCAGGGATGTGCGGGTTGCCGTGGCGGAGCGACGCTTATCGAGCCTGGGCTTCGGCGGACTCGTCGCGGCCTGCGCCGGGATTCCCATCGTGAATTTCTTTGTGGTGCCCGCCGCGGTGGTGGGGGCGACGATTCTGTATGTGGAGGAGTTGCGCTGAAGAACGATTGAAGTTCATGAATCTATCGGCGGGAGCCACGACCTTCTCAGCCGAAACCAATAAAAAACCCGGCACGAAGGCCGGGTTCTAACGAACACGCTCCGATCAGGCTTTACGACGCAACCGAAGTCCGAGCAATCCCAATCCCATCAGAGCCAGCGTTGCAGGTGCAGGAACCGGATCAGGACCGGGGTCGACGGTACGCAGGGCGTAAGTGAACTCAGCCGTTCCCTGTTCTGAGGAATTGAAGGTAAAAGAACTATCCACCTCAAAATGGACCGAGAAACCCAGAGCGGTGATCTCAATGATGGGCGTGACCGCAGTTTGGAACAGAGTGCCGGAACCAGAAACAGCTGAAACGCTGGCAAGTGCACCATCAGCAACAATATTGCTGAACTCAAAAAAGGCTGAATTGTAGAAGCAATCGCCGTCGACAGCACCGATCGTAAACGTGTTTGCGCTGTCACTAAAATCTACCGTGGCCGCACCGCAAAGACTGGCCGTGCTGAGAATTTCGTCGGCGAGCGTAAGTTCCGGACCAGGACCCACAACCGATCCCACGGTCCCCAGTATCCGGGTTGCACTGCCGACATCCAATGTCTCAGTAATGTCGACTTCCATAATCCCGGCATTGGCGGAGCCGGCGATAAGCCAGGCCATCGCGGCTACGCCTGTTTTTCTGAGCATTGATTGCATGTCCCGTCTCCTTCCAATGTTCGATGTATGCAGTCTTTCATTGCCCCCGGCACTCGCGACCAATGGTTGGTACGTGCCTCAGGAGGATTAACACTGTGTGAACAGAATGCATCACGCGCTCCAATCAGAATTTTTCTTTTTAAAAACAGTGAACTATCTCGACAAGAACACTCGAGGAAGCCCTGAGCTGTAAAACTTGCCGACACATTCCTTGCACGTCTGTCGTCATAGGTCCGAGTCAGTCGTCGTCTCACTTCGCCGATCAGGCCTGTTCGAATATCTGCCGGCCAGAACACGCTATGGCAAAATAGCCGACGACAAGAATCGACGTATGGCCGCGTGTCACAACGCTAAACCTCGTAAAGAAGCCCTTCTATGTTTCGAGCAATCTCTACACTCCTTGCCAGCCTCACACTGGCTGTGCCCACAATCGCGGAAAACCCCATCGCCATCGTCATCCACGGCGGCGCCGGCACCATCCTGCGTGAAAACCTCACGCCCGACGTGGAAGCCGCCTACCGGGACAAACTCGCCGAAGCCGTCCGCGCGGGTCACGCCGTGTTGGCCGATGGCGGCACCGGCCGCGAGGCGGTTATCGCCGCGATCACCCTGATGGAGGACTCGGCCCTGTTTAACGCCGGGCACGGTGCGGTGTTCACACATGAGGGTCGCGTGGAACTCGATGCCTCGATCATGGATGGCAGTGATCTCAATGCCGGAGCGATTGCCAGCGTCACACGCGTACGCAATCCGATTCGCCTCGCAGACCGGGTACTCAGTCACTCGCCCCATGTGATGCTGGTCGGTGAAGGCGCCGAGGTGTTCGCCGCCGACCAGGGTTTGCCCCTGGTCGAGAATTCGTACTTTCATACGGATCGAAGGCGCAAGGCGCTGCAGCGCGCCATCGATGAAGAGCGGGAAGCCTTGTCGGAAGATACCGGAGACATTCCGGTCATCGTCGATGACAAGCACGGCACGGTCGGTGCCGTCGCCCTCGATCAATATGGAAATATCGCGGCAGGCACCTCCACCGGTGGCATGACCAACAAACGCTTCGGCCGCGTGGGCGACTCACCGATCATCGGCGCGGGCACCTATGCCGACAATCGCGCCTGCGGCATCTCGGCGACGGGACACGGGGAGTACTTTATTCGCGCTGCCGTCGCCCACGACATCTGTGCGCGCGTGCTTTACGGAAACCGGGATCTGCAGACGGCCGCCGATGAAGTGATCCAACAGCAACTGGTGGCGATGGGTGCCGAAGGCGGCGTCATTGGCCTGGCGCCGGACGGCACGGTCGTGTATTCCTTCAACACCGCCGGGATGTATCGCGCCGCGATCAGTTCAGCCGGGGAACTCAGTGTTGGAATCTATGGTGAATCGGAATCTATGGTGAGTAAGTAGCCGCAACCCGGATCAGCGTCCCAGCAACTCCGCTGGCGGATGTTCGCAGCGCACCGGCTCACCCAGCAGCGCCTCAAGATCGGGCAGCAAAAATGCATCGTCTTCACTGGCAAAGCTGATTGACGTACCCGAGGCGCCCGCACGGCCCGTGCGGCCAATGCGGTGCACATAATCCTCGGGGTCTTCCGGCAGGTTGTAGTTCACGACGTGGCTCACGCCGTCAACGTGAATGCCCCGCCCCGCCACGTCGGTAGCCACCAACACATTGATGCGGCCGTCCTTGAACTGCTCCAGGGTCTTGGTGCGTTTCACCTGCGCGATCTCTCCCGAAAGCATGCCGCAACTCACACCAGACTTGCGCAGGCGCTCGTACAGACGACGCACCTGGTCGCGGCGATTGGCGAACACGATGACCGAGCTGGCATCGTCACTGCGCAGCAGATTGACAAGAATGCGATAGCGCTCCTCGCTGCTGGCCAGAAAGATGCGTTGGTCTACCGTGTCGGTTGCCACATGATCGGGTTCGATCTCGACGGTCACCGCCTGGGTAGTCCATTGCTGCGACAGGTTGATGATGTCCTGGGTAAAGGTCGCCGAGAACAGCAGCGTTTGCCGATAGTCCTTCTTCGGTGTCTGGCGTACGATGCGTTTGACCTGAGGGATGAAACCCATGTCGAGCATGCGGTCCGCTTCGTCCAGCACCAGCACCTCAATGTGATCCAGATACAGGTCGCGACGACCGGTGAAGTCGAGCAAACGCCCGGGCGTTGCCACCACCAGGTCAACGATTTCGTTGCCGAGGCGATTCAACTGCTTCTGGTAGTCCATGCCGCCGATCAAAGTGGCGGTCTTAAGACCCGTGAATTTGCCCAGGTCGTGCGCATCGGCGGCAATCTGCATGACCAGCTCACGCGTCGGCGCGATAACCAGAGCCCGAGGCTCGCCCAGAAAGCGCTCGCCTTCGAGGGGATTCTCAAGCAGGTCGTTGAAGATCGTGATGAGAAAGGCCGCGGTTTTGCCCGTGCCGGTCTGCGCCTTGCCGATGGCGTCGTGCCCCTGCAGCGTATGGGGCAGCACCTGCGCCTGGATCGGCGAGCAGTACTCAAAGCCCAGCTCGGCGATGCCGCGCATGATCGAGGGGTGAAGCCCCAGGTCATGAAAGCGTGTTTTGCCTTCTTCTTCGGGTACCTGGAACTGGTCGATCGACCAGGGCGCGTCGTCTTGGGCCTGTTCGGCGCGGGCACCGCGCCTGCCTTTGGATCGGGTCAAAGCTGTATCTGCCAGAAATTTGAAGGCGCGAAGTCTAGCATTATTGGCGAAGAATTGAGCAGTGCGGTGACGCCCTCAAGAGGTACGACAATCACAAGTGCCACCGCGCTCGCATTTGCCACGGTATTCGCAAGCGCCGCGGCCTCGCGCGCCGCGGGACTGTCAACGATTGACCATGCGACCCAGGTAGTAATCGGCGCTGGTATAACGCCCTCCACCGGTGAAAAACAGGCTGAAGAGCATGATCAGGTAGGTGACCGCAAACTCGATGCCGTTGTTGAGAATCACAAAGCCACCCTTCTCGGTCAGCCAGCCGTAGTTGCCGTGCTCGCGCAGGATCTCGCGCGCCGCACCCAGACGCTGGGCGATGTCCTGGCTCGACGAGTCGGCGATCGCGGCCCAACCCTGATCCCAGTGCACCGCAAAAATCGCCACGAGCAAGGTGACCATGAGGGGAATAGATATCCATCGCGTTGCCAGACCAATCAAAAGCAGTAGTGCCCCCAAGGCCTCTGTGTACGCGGCCAGGTAGGCAAGCAGTGTGGGAAACGGCAGGCCCAGGCCCCAGTCGGGATTGCCAAACCACTCGATGGTGTTTTCGATACCCGCAAGCTTCTGTGTGCCCGCCATCCACAAGGGAAAGAAAAGAAATACGCGCAGGGCCAAAGGCGCGAGACCGTCCAGGTAGGCCAGGCGGCTGAAGAGTCCCTCCTGGAGTCGAGCAAAACCCTGAGCCAGTGATGTCACGCTGAATCTCCGTTATCGTGTTGTTGGTTGACGCTGACTGACTGTGACACCGTTCCTTGGTGAAGGTTTCCGGGAATATTACCCGACCGTGAGCCCGCGATCTGGAGTTCAGGTCCTGGGACTCAAGTTCGCAGGCACACAAGCTGACCTGAAGAACATACTTTACAAAAATCGATGTACGGGACCAGATCGTACGAGCCTAAGCCGTGCTGCCGCAGTCAGGGCAATCGGGCCGGCGACCGACGGTCAGAAGACGCTGCTCATGACCTGCCAGATCCATTAACAGCAGGCGCCCCTGCAGGGACTCGCCCCAGCCCGTAAGCACCCGGATCACTTCCAGCGCCTGCAGCGAACCCAGCACACCCACCACGGGGCCGAGCACGCCACTTTCACGACACGACAGCGCCGAGGCCTCACCTTCGCGTGGGTAGAGACAACGATAGCAGGGTCCATCCGATGCGGCATGAAAGGTCGCCAGCTGCCCTTCGGTGCGCACCGCCGCGGCCGACACCAGAGGTGTGGCGCTGCGCAAACAGGCACGATTCAGGGCGTAGCGCGTCGGAAAATTATCGGTGGCATCCGCAACGAGGTCGACGGCGGCAACGCCGTGTTCCAGTGCCTTAGCTTCCAGATAGCCGGGCAGCACATCCACTGCGCAGTGATACTGCGCGTTGAGGTGCTGCGCAGCGCTGGACGCCTTCGGCTGCCCGATATCGCCCTCGCCGTAGAGTATCTGTCGATGTAGATTGCTGACGTCGACGTCATCGCCGTCGGCCAGCACCAGTCGACCAATGCCGGCAGCGGCCAGATACAGGGCCAGGGGACTGCCCAGGCCGCCACAGCCCACGACGAGTACCGACGACGCCTTCAGACGCTCCTGATGTTCAAGTTCAAAACCCGGCAGGATCAGTTGACGGCTGTAACGCAACAGCTCGTCATCGCTCAGGGGCATGTCACTTCTCCCTCAGTCCATACACCGCCACTGACACGTTCATGCCCGCCGAGGTCGTGCCAGCTTTGCACCTGGCCGAACCCCCGGGCTTCCAGCATCCCTCGCACGGCCGAAGCCTGCTCATAACCATGCTCGAGCAACAGTACGCCACCGGCAAACAGGTGCGCTGGTGAGGCATTGACCAGCAAACGCAAATCTTCAAGGCCACGGTCAGCCGCCACCAGCGCAGCGCGCGGTTCCCGCGGCAGATCGCCTGCCTGCAGGTGCGGATCATCGTCGGCGATGTAAGGGGGATTGCTCGCGATTAGATGAAACTGCTCGGCACCTACGGGCTCAAACCAGCTACCCTGCAACCAGCGCACCTGAGGCAATGCCAGCCGCAGCCCATTGCTGCGCGCCACCTGTAGTGCCGCTTCACTCACATCCACCGCCGTGATCTGCCAGTGCGGGCGCTCCGACGCCAATGCCAGGGCGATCGCACCCGAGCCCGTACCCAGATCAAGTATGCGCGCATCGCCCGCCAGGGCCTGGGCCAGCGCCACCTCGACCAGGCGCTCGGTATCTGCCCGTGGAATCAGGGTAGCGGGCGTCACGTTGAGCGTCAGCGACCAGAACTCACGCTCACCGAGAATGTAGGCGATGGGCTCACCTTCACGGCGGCGCTGCAACCAGGCTTCAAATCTTCGCAGAGAGTTTTCGGGCACGGGCGCCTCGGGCCAGGCCAGCAGGTGTGTGCGCGGTTTTTCCAGCGCCCTA
This sequence comes from Gammaproteobacteria bacterium, assembly GCA_030433415.1. Classification (GTDB taxonomy): domain Bacteria; phylum Pseudomonadota; class Gammaproteobacteria; order Pseudomonadales; family Halieaceae; genus Congregibacter. The sequence continues at coordinate 9,006 of JAUIMF010000053.1, forward strand.
CACAACAGCAACTGGGCATCGCGCCGGGCTTCGTCGCCGGGCAGTTGCGCGGTCGCCAGCACCTCGGCGATCGTCGGCATCAGTTGTCCGACAGGCTGGCGAGCTGGTCCGCCTGGTGCTCCTGGCGCAGCGGATCGATGATCGCGCCCAGGTCGCCCGCCATTACCTCATCGAGCTTGTACAGCGTCAGATTGATGCGATGGTCCGTAACGCGACCCTGAGGAAAATTATAGGTGCGGATGCGGTCCGAGCGATCGCCGGTGCCCACCAGGTTGCGACGCTCCTCGGCCTGTTCACGGCTCTGGGCGGCCTCGGCGCTACTGGTCAGCTTGGCCTGCAACAGCGACATGGCCCGGGCGCGGTTCTTGTGTTGCGAGCGCTCGTCCTGGCATTCGACAACGATGCCCGTGGGCAGGTGGGTCAGGCGCACCGCCGAATCGGTTTTGTTGACGTGCTGACCGCCGGCACCCGAGGCTCGAAACGTGTCCACCCGCAGGTCCGCCTTGTTGATCTCGATCGCCTCGAGTTCTTCGGCCTCGGGCAGAATCGCGACGGTGCAGGCCGAGGTGTGAATACGACCCTGGGACTCGGTCTCGGGCACGCGCTGCACCCGGTGCGCGCCGGACTCGAATTTGAGGCGGGCGTAAACATCGGCGCCCTCAACCCGGGTGATGATCTCTTTGTAGCCACCGTGTTCTCCGGGGCGCTCCGACAACACTTCGATGCGCCAGCCACACCGCTCCGCATAACGTCCATACATGCGGAACAGATCGCCAGCAAAGATCGCCGCCTCGTCTCCACCCGTACCAGCGCGAATTTCAAGGAACACGTTGTGGCTGTCCCTGGGGTCCCGCGGCAGCAGCAGAATTTGCAGCTCGTTCTCAAGCGCCTCGAGGCGATCCGCGCCTTCATCCAGCTCGGCCTGCGCCAGCTCGCGCATATCGGGATCGTCGTCGTCGAGCATCGACTGCGCCGCCGCCAGATCGTCTTTCAACTGACGCCAGGCGCCGTAGCTGCGCACCACGGATTCCAGCTCCGAGTACTCCCGGGACAGGCGGCGGAACTGCTCCTGATCACTGATAACTTCGGCATCGCCCAGCAGCGCCGCCACTTCTTCGTGGCGATCCCGCAGGGAATCGAGTTTTACCAGCAGCGAGGATTTCACTGCAGCGTGGGGCCGGTCCCGGAACGCTCTGCGTCATCGGCAGAGGGTACGGCGTTATCATCCACTGGCACACCCAGCACGCCCCGCCGGGCTTCAGCCACGGCGTCGGCGGCGACGCGCTCCACAGGCAGGCCGAGCAGTCGAGCGGCATGACCCAGCACATCGTGGCGGCCTTCGGCGCTGGCCTTTTTCAGACCGGCCGTGGGTGCGTGGATCAATTTGTTGGTCAGGGAGCGAGTGAGCTGAGCCACGACCGCCTGGGGGTCCTCGCCCCGGGTGATCGCCGCAAGGGCCTTCTCAAGTTCTCGCTGGCGCAGTTCCTCGGCGGAACGACGGTACTCCACCACCAGGTCTACCGCAGCCAGGGATCGCTGCTCGGCATGCACATCGGCAATACCCGCTGCGATGATTTCGTCGGCCTTGCGCACCTCGTTCTGTCGGGCGCGAAGGTTGTTGTCCACAATCTGGCGCAGGTCGTCGACGCTGTACAGGTACACATCCCGCAACTCGCCGACCTGGGGTTCTACATCCCGGGGCACGGCGATATCGACCATCAGCATGGGGCGGTGTTTGCGCGCCCGCAGGGCGGACTCCACGGTGCCTTTGCCGATGATGGGCAGTTGACTGGCGGTGGACGTAATCACGATATCGGCCGAAGGCAGATGGTCGGGGATTTCGGCCAGCAGCACGGCCTCGGCACCAAACTGCTGCGCCAGTTCCCGGGCGCGACCGAGGGTGCGGTTGGCGATCACGATGTCGCTGATGCCCGCCTCAATGAGATGTCGGGTCACGAGCTCGATGGTTTCGCCCGCCCCCACCAGCAGCGCACGGCACTCGTTCAAGCGGGTAAAGATTCGCCGCGCCACATCCACGGCGGCGTAGGCCACCGAAACGGGATTCTCGCCGATCGCGGTGTCGGTGCGGACTTTCTTGGCGATGGAAAACACGCGGGGAAACAGTCGCCCGAGCTCCGACCCGACGGTGCCGGATTCGCCGGCGACCGCGTAGGCGGACTTGAGCTGACCAAAAATCTGCGGCTCACCCAACACCATCGAATCCAGACCCGCCGCGACCTGCACCATGTGGCGCAGGGCCTCTTCGCCCTCGTGGTGATAGGCGGTGCTGCGCAGTTCATCGGCAGACAGGTGATGATAGCCCGCCATCCAGTCGATCAGCTCCCGCGCCTTATCGGCGAGGGATTGCCGCGCCGGGGCGATGGCGTAGATCTCGGTGCGATTGCAGGTCGAGAGCACCACGACTTCGTCGATGTCTGCCGCGCGGCAGGCGTCGTTCATGGCTTCACCCACCTGCTCCGGGGCAAATGCGACGCGCTCGCGCACGTCCAGACCCGCGGAGTTGTGGTTGATGCCCAGGGCGATCAGGTTCAAAAGCTGTTCCAAAATCGGTTCGTTGGATAAACCCTCGAATTTTACCAGTCTGGGCCGAGAAATAGCAGGTAGGCACGGACCCATCCTGCAAGAGCGAACCGAACATGGGTTTCACTGTCTCACTATGTCATCATCTAGTGATCGTTCCCTGGTTGTTTTTATGCTCCGCCACTTTCTGCAAAGCCACCTTCTGCAAAGCCACTTGCTGCAAAGCCCGTTGCAGCGACGCCATTTCATTGAACACGAAGTGGTTGGTAAACGAAGCGCACTGATCGGCGTGCTTGCGTTGCTGGGCGCCTGCGCGTCGACGCCGCAGCCGCAGACCGTCAGCACTGATGCTCCGACCGCTGCTGCGCCTGCCCAAACACCGGCCACCACCGCCGAGACGCTGGCGACGCCGCCGGTTCCCGAGCGCCCCATCCCCGAAGCATCGGTGTACCCGTTATTGGTCGCAGAGTTTGCCCTGCGTCGCCGGGATTTCGACACGGCGCTCACCACCTACCTTGAGCAGGCCGAGATCCTGCGCGACCCCGCCGTCAGCGCCCACGCCACCCACCTTGCCCAGTACCTGCAGCGCGAGCGCGAGGCTTTTCGCGCCTGTCGTCTGTGGGTAGAGCTCGAGCCGGACAACGTCGAGGCCAATGGCACCCTCGCCACCCTACTGGCTCGCCAGGGCCGTACCCGCGAAGCCCTGGACCACCTGGCGGTCGTAGCGCGGGCGGGCGAACAGGCCAAATTCCCTGTAGTACTCAACCGCTTCAAGGCGCTCTCGCCCGAAGACCAGCAGGCGCTCGACACGGCGGCCCAGGCATTGATCGACGACGATCTGGGCGATGACGTATCGCTGCTGCTGACCCACGCCCTGATGGCCGAAGAAGCCGGCAACGCCGAGTTGGTCGAACAGCGCCTGCAGCCGGTGTTCGAGCGCGACCCCTACCAGCACCAGGCCCTGATTCTCGAAGCCAAGACTCGCCGCGGGCGCCGATAACCCTCTGGCGCGCATCGAAGAAGCGCTGGAGATCGATCCGGATCGAAGCCAGCTGCGCCTGCAGTACGCCCGCCTGCTGGCAAGTCAGAACATGGAGGCGGCACGACAGCAGTTCGAACTGCTGTCAGCGGAAGCGCCCGGCAATGCAGACCTGCTGTTTTCGCTGGCGATGATCAACGAAGAGCTTGGCGACCGTGTGGCCTCCAAAGCCTACCTGCGCAAGGTACTGGCCCTGGGGCAGCGCGAGGACGAGGTGTATTTCTTTCTGGGCCGCATGGCCATCGCCGAGGGCAACCGCGACGAAGCCATCGAACTGTTCCAGCAGGTGGGCGACGGCGCAGAGCTGACCCGCGCCACGGCGAGCATTGTGCAGCTTCGCCTGGCAGCGGGCGAAGATCAGGTGCTTGCGGACTACATGGACCGATTGCGCCAGAGCTATCCCCCCCGCCGCGAGCAGCTCTATGCCCTTGAAGCCAGCGCGTACAACGACTCCGGGCGGCAGGAGCGGGGCCTGGCCCTGCTGGAGCGTGCCATCGCCGAATTCCCCGAGTCCGATAACCTGCGCTACGCCCGCTCCGTGATCTACGAGCGTCGCGGCGATATTGCGGCGGCCGAAGCGGACCTGCGCTCGATCATCGCCCGCAGCCCAGATAACGCGACAGCGCTCAACGCCCTGGGTTACACCCTCACCAACCGCACGGATCGCCACGACGAAGCACGCACACTCATCGAACAGGCGCTGCGCCTGTCGCCCAACGAGCCAGCAATACTGGACAGCATGGGCTGGGTGCTCTATCGCCAGGGCGAACTCGATGAAGCCATCAAATACCTGACGCGCGCCTATGCGAATTTTCCCGACCCCGAAGTCGCCGCCCATCTGGGCGAAGTACTCTGGATGAGTGGCAATAAAACCGGTGCGATGAACGTCTGGCGCGGTGCCATGCGCCAGGACCCGCGCCATGAGGTGCTGATGGAGACCCTGGACCGTCTGGGAATTGTGCTGCAGGCGGACGCCGACACCTGATGTACCGGCGGCTCCTGCGTATGCGCGTCGCGTTGATCACCGCGATCCTGCTCCTCAACGCCTGCTCCACTACCCCACCCCCGCGCCCGACGCTGCCAGCGCCTGAAGCACCACCCGAGGCGCCGCAACCGAGCATCGAGGAACTGCGCGCCGCGCGGCACACCATGCTTGAGACCATCGTCGCCTGGCGGGTACAGGGCAAAGTGGCCTACCGCCTGCCGGACGATGGTGGCAGTGCCACGCTGGACTGGCGCCAGAACGAAGACCGCAGTCGCCTGCGCCTGTCCGGCCCCCTTGGCGTCGGCAGTACCCGCATCGTCAACGAAGGTGCACTGCTGCGCGTAACTCGAGACGGCATCGAGCGTCTGTACCCCGCCGACGGCGCGCCGTGGCTTCCGGGTGGTGCCCTGCTGCCCATACCCGTGGCATCGATCCAGTACTGGCTGCGCGCATTGCCCGATCCATCCCTGCCCGTAGATGCCATGGATTACGAAGGTGTGACACTGCGGTCCCTGCACCAGAAAGGCTGGCAGGTAGACTACGAGTCGTTCAGGGTATACGGGGGCCTTGCCATGCCCTCGCGCCTCAAGCTGAGGGCACCCGCCGCAGACCTGACCTTAAAAATTATGCTGCGTGACTGGGATCTGGAGCCAACGGGCGACGGCGCAGCACCATGACTGTCCCTGCCATGGCAGCCCCTGCCCTGACCCTCACTGCACCGGCAAAGCTGAACCTGTTCCTGCACATCACGGGACAGCGCCCCGACGGCTATCACGAACTGCAGACCGTGTTTCAACTGCTCGACACCGGCGACGAGCTCACGTTCACGCCGAGGGACGACGACCAGCTCACACTGACGGTCACGGGCCCCCAGGCACTGGACGATGTCAGGGACGACGACAATCTGGTGCTGCGCGCGGCCAGGTTGCTCCGCGATTCCGTCGACGGCGCGACGCCTGGCGTGGACATCGAGTTACACAAAGTCCTGCCCGCCGGCGGTGGTCTCGGCGGAGGCTCCTCGGACGCCGCCACCACGCTGCTGGCCCTCAATCACCTGTGGGTACTGGAGCGATCGACTGACGCGCTTGCAGAACTGGGACGCCAGTTGGGCGCCGACGTGCCTGTATTTGTACGTGGACGCAGCGCCTGGGCCGAAGGTGTCGGCGAGCGACTCACGCCGCTGGAGCTGGCCTCGCGCTGGTATCTGGTAATCCACCCCGGACTGGGTGTCTCTACAAAAGCAATTTTTTCACACCCCCAATTGACACGTGACACCCCCGCCATCACAATAGCCGCCTTTTTTGCGGGGCCCACCCGGAACGACTGCCAGTCACTGGTTCGACGCTTGGCTGAAGATGTAGATAAAGCGTTGATTTGGCTAGGCAATTTTGGGGAGGCAGCAATGACTGGCACCGGCGCTTGTGTGTTTGCCGCCTTCGACAGCGAGGCAGAAGCACAGGCGGTGAAGGCCAAGGTTCCCGGCGAGTGGCAGAGTTTTGTCGCCCGGGGCGTAAACCAGTCACCCGCATGGCATCAGCTCGAGGCGGCGAGGCAAAGCCCGGCCCCCGACTGATCCCACCCGACTACTGGGGTGTCGCCAAGTGGCAAGGCACCGGGTTTTGATCCCGGCATTCGGAGGTTCGAATCCTCCCACCCCAGCCATTTTTCTGACCGTCGCCGTGCAGCCCGCCCGCTCGGCAACGCTCAAAAAACAGTCTGAGCTCCCGGCAGGCCATGCGCCCGGAGCATGACCGAAGGTCAGGATAAAGCGCTTTCGGCCCTTCATCCCGCCCAAAACTGAATGTGCCAACGGTGAGCAGGAAATCCCGCGTGTCTTCAAAGCTGATGGTTTTTACTGGCAATGCCAACCCGGAACTCGCCCGAAAAGTGGCGAGTCGCCTTTACCTGTCCCTGGGTAAAGCCGATGTCGGGCGCTTCAGCGATGGCGAAATCGCGGTGGAGCTCAACGAAAACGTGCGTGGCAAGGACGTGTTTGTGCTGCAGCCCACCTGCGCGCCCACCAACGACAACCTGATGGAACTGCTGGTGATGATCGACGCCCTGCGTCGCGCGTCGGCAGGTCGCATCACTGCCGTGGTGCCCTACTTCGGGTACGCCCGCCAAGATCGCCGGGTTCGTTCGTCGCGGGTGCCGATCTCTGCCAAGGTCGTGGCAGACATGATCGCCACAGTGGGTGTGGACCGCGTACTCACCGTAGACCTGCACGCGGAACAGATCCAGGGTTTCTTCCGCTGCCCGGTAGATAACATCTACGGATCGCCGGTCTTGAACGATGACATCCAGGCCTGCGATTACCCGTCGGTGATGGTGGTGTCACCCGACATCGGCGGTGTGGTGCGAGCCCGCGCCATCGCCAAGCAGCTGGACGATGCGGAACTGGCGATCATCGACAAGCGCCGCCCGAAAGCCAACGAGACCGAGGTCATGAACCTCATCGGCAACGTGGAAGACCGCACCTGCCTGCTGGTGGACGACATGGTCGACACCGCCGGCACCCTGTGTAACGCCGCCAACGCGCTCAAAGAGCGCGGGGCCACCAAGGTCGTCGCCTACTGCACCCACGCGGTGCTGTCAGGCAAGGCCCTGGACAATATTCGCAACTCCCAGCTCGATGAGCTGGTAGTGACGGACACGATTCCTCTGTCGGCAGAGGCGAGGTCCATCGGCAAGATTCGTCAGCTCACAATCGCTGACATTCTGGCCGAGTCCATTCGCCGCGTATCCAACGAGGAATCCATCAGCGCGCTGTTCACCTGAGCCTGCGGGCCAGTACAGCGCATTTAACCGGACGGGGACGCCGGTCGCAGGCTCCCCGCTCTTTGCAAGGAGACAATCATGTCTGAACAACTGGCCATTGATGCCACACTGCGTAGCGACCTGGGGAAAGGTGCGAGCCGCCGCCTGCGTCGTAACGCGGATCAAATCCCCGCCATTATCTATGGCGCGGGCAAGGAACCCACCAGCCTGACGCTGATTCGCAAGGATCTCGAGAAGGCGCTGGAGAACGAAGCGTTCTTCTCACAGGTGATCGATGTGAACATCGAAGGTGACGTACAGCAGGCGATCCTCAAGGACCTGCAGCGCCACCCCGCAAAGAACCGCGTCATGCATGCGGATTTTCTGCGCGTAGACGCCAACAAGCCGATCAAGGTTCACGTACCGCTGCACTTCATCAACGAAGAGAAGTGCCACGGCGTGAAGATCGAAGGTGGCATCATCGAGCACATGCTCGTTGAAATCGAAGTGCTGAGCCTGCCGGCCGACATCCCCGAGTACATCGAAGTCGATATGCTCGAGGTGACGACCGCCGACATCATCCACATCTCGGACCTGAATCTGCCCGAAGGCGTGACTTCGACGGCCCTGGCCCTGGGCGAAGACCACGACATGGCGGTAGCCTCTGTCGCGGCCAAGCGTGGCGGCAAAGACGAAGATGAAGATGAAGGTGCAGCTGCAGAAGCACCGGCAGAAGACGGCGACGAAGAGGGTGGCGACGAGTAATTCTCGCTCCCCGATACTTGTCGGGCCGTCACACCGAAAAGGGCAGCCTCGTGCTGCCCTCTTTCGTTAGCGGACCGATACAGGACAAACGGTGATGGACACCATTCAGCTGATCGCCGGCCTCGGCAATCCCGGCGGGCAATACGAAGGCACCCGACACAATGTCGGCGAAGACTTCGTGCGCGAGCTCGCGCGGATCAGCGGCGGCAGTTTTCGTGCCGAAGGCAAGTATTTCGGTGAAACCTGCGAGGTGCTGTTCGCCGGCCACAAGCTACGCCTGCTGATACCGACCACCTTTATGAACCGCAGCGGCAAGGCCGTCGCGGCGCTGGCCAACTTTTACAAGATCGACCCCCGGCAGATTCTTGTTGCTCACGACGAGCTGGATATCGAGCCTGGCCAGGCGCGCTTCAAGTTTGACGGCGGCCATGGTGGCCACAATGGCTTGCGCGATATTGTGCCTGCCCTGGGTAACCGCAGGGACTTTTACCGCCTGCGCATCGGTATCGGCCATCCCGGATCGGCGAAGCAGGTGAGCAACTGGGTACTGTCCAAAGCCTCACCAACGGACCGTGAAGCCACCGTTGCGGCCATGGATGAGGCGCTGCGCGCCCTGCCCCTGTTATTGGACGGCGATGCAACCAAGGCCATGACACGGCTACACAGCTTTAATGGGGCCACACCACCCGAGCCATCGGCCCCCAGATAAACAACCCATTGCGAACGGCGCATCAAACCCTGGGAACGAGAACACCCAGGACCCGCGCCAGAACGCAGCAGACAGGGCGGAGCTACCGCCGGAGAATGAGTTATGGGAATTAAATGCGGCATCGTAGGACTGCCCAACGTCGGCAAATCCACCCTGTTCAACGCACTGACCCGTGCCAGCATCGACGCAGAGAACTTTCCCTTCTGCACCATCGAACCCAATGCCGGGGTGGTTCCCGTACCGGACCCGCGTCAGACAAAAATTGCCGAGATCACCAAACCCGAAAAAGAAATCGCCACCACCATGGAGTTTGTGGATATTGCCGGTCTGGTGGCGGGCGCCAGCAAAGGTGAAGGCCTGGGCAACCAGTTTCTGGCCAACATCCGCGAGACCGACGCCATCGCCCACGTGGTGCGCTGCTTCGAAGACGACAACGTGATTCACGTGGCTAACGCTGTCGACCCGGCGGCGGACATCGAGATCATCAACACCGAACTGGCGCTGGCGGACCTCGAGAGCTGCGAGAAGCAACTGGCCAAGGTGGTGCGTACGGCCAAGAGCGGCGACAAGGAAGCCGTGGCCATGAAGGCCCTGCTCGAGAACAAGCTGATTCCCCAGTTGAACGAAGCCAGACCGGTGCGCGGCCTGACGCTGGACGACAACGAGAAGGCACTGGTCAAAACCCTGTTCCTGCTGACGGTGAAACCCACTCTGTACATCGCCAACGTGGATGAGGACGGCCTTGAGGGCAACGAGTACGTCGATACGGTGAAAGCCATCGCCGCCGACGAAAATGCCGAAGTAGTCGTGATCTGCAACAAGCTCGAGTCCGAGATTATTGAACTGGACGATGAGGAACGGGCCGAGTTCCTGGCCGACATGGGCATGGAAGAGCCCGGTCTGAATCGCGTGATTCGCGCGGGTTACAACCTGCTGAACTTGCATACCTACTTTACGGCAGGTCCGAAAGAAGTGCGTGCCTGGACCGTGAAGGTAGGCTCAACGGCGCCGGAAGCCGCCGGCGTGATTCATACGGATTTTCAGAAAGGTTTTATTCGCGCCGAGGTGATCAGCTACGAGGACTTTGTGCAGTACAACGGTGAGCAGGGCGCGAAAGAAGCCGGTAAGTGGCGGCTCGAGGGGAAGGACTACGTGGTGCAGGATGGGGATTTGATTTTCTTTCGGTTTAACGTTTGATCCTCGCCTAAGATTCTGGCCGAGATCGCTCACCTGCCAGACTGCGCCTGAAAAACGGAATACACAATAGAGACTGTAGTGCCCGCGCAATACCGCCTTTGGCTTTATCAGGCGGGCAACCCAGGCGCAGTGACGCCACATAGAGTTTACCGGATTGACACATGACCACACGCTCGGCACTACTTACGCTACTGAAGTTCGATCTTCCGGGATATTTGCGCCAGTCACGTGCGGGGACCACGGGACCTGCAGCACGGAAACTGGAGGCACTGCTTGTATTCCTGAAGAAGTGCGAAATCTGTCCGTTTCACCCTCCCTGGACCGGCGGCGAGCAGGGGCCCCTGATCCGCCAGCTGCATGCGACGGGATACGGACTACAGAATCTGACGCATACAGAAAAAATTCTACGCCTGCTGTTGTGGCCAATGGTCAGCTTCACGTTATTGACCGGTTTTACAGTACGCAACGCCAGGGCGGTCAAAACGCACTACGGACATTCACTGCCGTATCAGTTCCTGCGAGTCCTGACCATCTGTTACCGCTACAACATCGCCCCCTCGGACTACTACGCGTTGAAACTGTTCAGACTTGAACAGACGGACCTGGTGCCCCTGTACTTCTGTCAACGAGAAAAGGACGCTGTACTGGCAAGCCTGCAGCCGGTCTGCGAACAGATCCATCTTGTGAACGACAAGGAAAAGTTCTACCACTTCTGCTTGGACAAACAACTGGCCACACCTCACTTGATCGCCGTTTTTCGAGGTGAGCATGCAACTGCTGACGAACCGGGAGCCCTACCCGCCGCGGACCTGTTTCGCAAACCTCCCGACGCCTTTGGTGGCGCGGGAGCCCAAAGATGGCGATATCACAGTGATAAATGTGTCTGGAGCCACAAGGGTCGGTCGTTGACCGAAACAGAGTTCTTCGAGGACTGCCGTCGGTCTAACTGGCTGGTGCAGCCGGTCATCAGCAACCACGACAGCTTGGCCCCGCTGGCAGCGGGGAGCCTGGCGACATTTCGAATAGTTACCTGCCTTTCGGCACAGTCGGGGGCAAGACTGATCGGAGCGTTGCTAAGAATCCCTCCCGCCGGCTCAGACATTGATGCATATTGGGCCGGCGCCATGGTAGCGGGCGTGGACCCCGATACCGGCACATTGAGTGCAGCGATTACGCGTGATATCGGCAACGGCGCTTTGTCTCGGCGCCCAGACAATGGAGCAACAATCGAGGGTCTCACCGTGCCCCTTTGGTCTGAAATAGTTCAGCTGGTACTCGATGGCCAGCGCAAACTCCCCCAATTGACGTCGATAGGCTGGGACGTTGCGCTCACTTCTGATGGACCGCTCATCATTGAGGCAAATGTGGGCTGGAACTTCGAGATGTTCCAGGTGGGCATTCACCAGGGACTGGGTGAAACTGCGTTTCTCCCCTGGGCGAGGGAACTCCTGGGACAACGCGACAATTAAACGAACATCACCAAGTTTACAGGCCTTTTTTGGGCAGAATCGGCGGAAGAATATTTATTAACGCTATTCACATATGGACCGGGCGAACCGCGAAACACTCGTCAGAATTCTTTACAGCTCTGCGGAAAAGCTGATTAGCATGCAAACCATGCAAAAGCTTAACAAGTTGATTTGTAAGGGTTAATATTTTCTTTCTCTAATTGGCACAAACCCTGCTTAGCTCATTTACACAATGCGAGACGCTACTCAAACACGTCGTGAACCGGTTCACAGTTTGACGACGTTGATAGAGCAGGCAACACTGATTCGTCCGTATAATTGAACGCAATCTGATATCTGGGTGGTAAGCCGCTCCATGAAACGCAACGACAAAGACAATCTGAAGGAAGCAACGGGGTCCGCCGACAGCGCTGATGCTCTTCGTCGCCGGTTGATCAAGGCCTCTGCAACAGCGCCGCTGGTTGCTACGCTCACGCCAAACTCTGCCCTTGCCCTTTCGTCAGCCGCCGGAGCTTGCGCCGGAGGCGATTTCTCTAACAAAAAATTTCTCGACAACGGTAACAGCATCAACGGCGATACTGCCGTGCGGCAGGCAGTGCCCTACTGGCAGAAGAAACCCCGACACAATCCGGATTGGGCGAACAAGCTTTATCTGATCGACGGCGAATATTGGGATCAGCGGGGCCGCTCCCACAACTGCTCCGAGCCGGGCCTGACTCAGGACTACGACACTGACACCGCTTACGTACTTGCTCTTTTTGATGTCAGCAACGGTGAAGCGGACTTTGTGGGCTTGTGGCCAAAGGTTCAGATCGACTCAACTTATGCTACCCCCATGGCGGCGATTTGTTCGACCCGACCTAGAAGCCCACCATATCCTCACGGCTCGGGTACAGACCACTGTACCCGACTCTCAGTTCCCCGTAAGCTCGCAGGACCCATTGGATTCGGAAGTTCGAGCGAACTTTGCCCCCTCTCCCAAAACATTGTCATCACCCGAGACAAATCCGATCAGGTGATGTTGCCATTTGTCGCCTGGAAGATCACGTCGCCTGCTTTTGCCGCACCAGCGGCACCACGCACATTCTGGACGCACTCAGCGGGGAGCTTCTGGCCTGGCTTGTGACGCAGGAGAACGAGGTATCGGTCGGCGACGCAGAAAAACATTTTGCGCACCTGCTAAGTGTGTCCGAGACCGAGATGTCGAGCAGCATCGCGTCGGCGCTACAGTTACTGATCGGTGAGCAGTTGGTGGTGCCTGATCAATGATGAAAGCTGGCGATCTCAAGCCCCCTGATTTCTGCCGCCGATTGTCCAGCAGCGGCATTGTTTTTCGCACAGGCCCCTTTCTGGTGTCGCTACGCAGCAACATCCGGTCCTTCGGCGAGACCTGGCAGGCTTGCTACCACAGCGTTGAGCTATACCCCGACGAAACCGTAGCGCACTTTCAAATACAGGTTCTGTGCAAGACGGGACCACGCGGACTGCTTCGTCCCCAGGCCATCTTTCGGGTCGCAGGTCGAGAACCCTTTGACCCCTATCCTCTGTCCCACGCGTTTCCTATGTTCGAGTGGGGCTTGAACTGGTGCATCGGGACCATGGCGCACCAGTACCTGATGCTGCACAGCGCCGTCGTGGAAAGAAACGGATTTGCCGTAATCATGCCCGCACAACCGGGCTCTGGTAAGAGCACCCTCTGCGCCGGTCTCGTCGCGAAAGGCGCCCGACTACTATCGGATGAATTCGGCATCGTAGACATGGCTTCGGGCACACTGTTGCCGATTCCGCGAGCCGCACCGTTGAAGAACGAATCCATTGACGTGATCCGCCGCTATTCCCCGGAAGCACGTATGGGCCCGATGTACGACAAGACTCGTAAAGGCACCGTATCCCATCTGTTTCCCGAGGCGAGTGACCTGGCCGCGCAACACGAACCGGCGCAACCCGCATTGATACTGTTCCCCAGATACGTGGCCGATGAACAATCCGTAGAACTGGTCGAGCAACCACGAGCTGTAGCGCTGACTCGACTGGTCAATAACTCGTTTAATTATCTGATAACTGCAGAAGCTGGATTTCATGCACTGACCGAATTGGTCCGCCAGTGTCAGTGTATCCAGTTACGATATGCCGATATGGACTCAGCAATAGAAGCGATTGACCAGAGTCTGCCGTCGCCATGAGTTTGCTGCACGCCATCCTCGCTGACAAAGCCCAATGCTCAGATCTCGGTCCGCAGGACTGGAATGCGCTGCTTGCGGAAGCTCGCCAGGCAAACATGATGGCGCGTCTCGCGACGATCCTGTGCAAGGAGTCGAACCGCAACGCCGTCCCCCAGGTAGCACAAGAAGTCATGCGCGGCTCCAGCACCTATGTTGATTACCTGCAGGTTCGCGCACGCTTTGAGCTGAGCAGGATTGCCCGCATCGCCGAAGACTGCACTTACCCCGTAATTGCGCTGAAGGGTGCCGCCTATCTGCTCTGTGACAATGCCGCTGCCGCAGGCCGGTCCCTGAGCGATCTGGACGTACTCGTTAGTCAATCCAATCTGGAGGACTTCGAAAACAGACTAAGAAACGCCGGGTGGGAGTTTTCGGAAGCCATAAGTGATTACGATGAGTATTACTATCGCGAACTCAGCCATGAACTTCCCCCCATGCGTCACCCCAAATGCCAGTTTGAACTGGACGTGCATCACAACATTCTTCAGCCGACACACCGATTTGCGATAGATGCCGACCCGATAATTGAGCAGGCTCAAGCTGTTGAAGGCTCTCCGCTGCGAACGCTAAGCCCCGCAGACCAGATACTTCACAGCGCTACGCACCTGACCATGAGTGATGAACTGCGAGGCGGCCTGCGAGATGTGCATGATCTGGTACTTATATACCGGCAAGAACTTACCAAAGATTCGTTGTTCCCTGAGCAATTGATCGATCGCGCCATTCAACTCAACTTGGGGCGTCCGTTGTTTTACGTTCTGGACTTTGCAGGGCGCAAATTGGGACTCTCGGTGCCAGCAATCGCCGCAGAAAAACTCGTAGAAATGGCGCCGCCAAAGCCAGCGCTGAGCCTGATGCGCTATCTGTTTGACCAACGGCTTTCTCCCCGTGGTCACAATACGGGCGGTGCGCCGATTACGGAGTTTTTGCTTTACGTACGCTCCCACTGGATCCGCATGCCCCCAGCGCTTCTCGCGCAACACCTATTGCGAAAGGCCCACCAGCGAAAGCAAAGCGCCTGACCGCACCACAGGCGCAAAAAGCGTCGAAGTTGTCACAATTTCAGACCTCCAACCTGACGAACGTCTGCTTGCCCCGCACAATAGAGTGATGAAAAGACTATTTGCCTGCTTTATTGCTGCCGGCCTGCTGGCGACTACTGCAATAGCCCAGACGTTTGATACTCCCCAGGAGTACTTCGAGGACGCCAGTCGTCTGCACAGCCTCGGTGATACCGATGCCGCGATCATCCAGCTTCGCAACGCTTTGCAGCTCTACGCAGATCATGTGCCGTCACTGCTACTGCTTGGCCGCATTGAACTGGAACAACGGGCAGCTGGAGAAGCCATACAGTTGCTGGAGGACGCGCTACTGCAGGGCGCTGACCCCACGATTGTCCTGCCCCCTCTTGCCAATGCGTATCTACAGCGCGGCGAGTACAACCGCCTGCTGACTCGCGTTCCCATCGAAAATACACCCGCCCAGGTACGCCCAACCATCCTGGCGGCGCATGTAGAAGCCAACATCGCCCTCAATCGCCTTGATAGGGCTGAAACACGTCTTGAGCAGGGTCTCACCCTCGACCCCGAACTGCTGGATCTGCGACTTGCGGAGGTCTCCCTGCGCCTGCGCCAGGGAAACATTAATCAAGCTGAGGCGCTTGCCGCCAGCCTGATAAAGCAGCGCCCGTCAGACAGTCGCAGTTGGAATGCCCGGGCTTCGGTACACCATGTGCGAGGCGAATATGCCGACGCCATCGCGGGCTACGAGCGAACGATAGCCATCGAACCATTAAGCGCCGATGCGCGGATTGCCCTGATCAGTCTGTTGATCGATACCCAACGATTTGATGCCGCAGCGACGCAGGTCGCATGGATGCGGGAACAGATTCCGTCGGATCCACGTGCGGCCTATTTTTCTGCGCTACTGGCCGCTCGCGACGGCGATCGCGAGAAAGAAGCCGCCGAGCTCGAAACCGCCGCCGCCATCTTCGATGCGGTCGGCAGCGAAAAGATGACGGCAGACCCCCAACTACAGATGATGAGCGGGCTCACCTACTACAGCCGCGGCGCCTTCGAAAAAGCCCGTGGATCCGTTGCCCAGTACCTGGCGCAGGACGGCGAAGATGTGGGAGCGGCGCGGTTGATGGCGTCGATCCTGATCGCCATGAACGAAGCGCAAGAAGCAGTCCAGTTGCTGCAACCCTTTCATCGGCGCGATCCCCAGAACATCACCACCACCATGGCGCTGGC
>JAUIMF010000054.1 GCA_030433415.1 Gammaproteobacteria bacterium
CAAGACCACCAATAACAATGTTCTGAGGCGTCGCACGTTTCAGAAACAACGTATAGATAAAGGCGTAGCCGACCAGCGATGCCAGGGTCAGCCAGGCGGTCAGGGCATTCACCCAGATGAGCAAAATCGCCATGCCCGCAAGACCCAGTCCCGCAGCAAATAAAATGGCATTACGGTTGCTCACTCGGCCCTGGGCCAGGGGGCGGTTGCGGGTGCGCGCCATGTGCTGGTCGATGCGCTGGTCCACCACGTGATTCACCGCGGCTGCGGCGCCGGCACACAGGGCAATGCCCAGATTGCCGAGGATCAGCGCATCCAGCGGTACCCAGCCGGGCACCGCCATGCACATGCCAATGACCGACGTCAGGATCATCAGCGCCACGACCATGGGTTTGGTCAGTTCTTTGTAGTCGCGCCAGGTGGCGCGGGCCGTTTCGGCGGCCGCCGCTGTCGCATCAGCCATTGGAGTTCTTGATCAGGAACTTGAGGTCCGAGATCACATCCTTGTAGTGCACCGATGGATCGTAACGCATCATGATCCAGCCATTGGGGTCCATGAGGTACCAGCTACGGGGCTCTGCGGCGAGCTCGGTAAAGAAGGCATCAAAGGTAGCCGCATCGCTGTGCCACACGGTCAGGCCACGCTGCTCCGTTGCCACATAGGCGGCGAAGTTCTCTGGCACAGGCCGGCCATCACTCAGCGCCGTGACGTTCAGTTCCAAGGCTTCCGCAGGCGTGACCAACAAGCGGCCCACGCGACCCAGCTCTTTACCCAGGGACTGGTGAATCTGGCGTGCTTCGTACAGACGGCTCTCGCAAACCGCGTCGCAGCTCGCGCCCGCCTGCGGTATGACCATCACCCACAGGGGAGTCTCAAGGTTGGGAGTGAAGGCTTCGCCGTCGCCATTGGTCCAGCCCGCCTCGGGCGCGGGACGGGGCGGCTGCACCAGCATGCCACTGTTGGACGTACCCAGGGCGCCGACGATATCGAGCTTGCCATTGACCACGAAGTACCACAGCCAGCTGGACGCCAGGATCATGATCACGGGAATGCCCGCGATCAATGCCAGCGTCAGGCGTCCGTTTCCTGGGCCCGCAGAAAGGTCAGGGGGGTTACTCATACATCTCCTTGCGGTGCATGCTCAGGCCTCATCGTTGCTGCCGGACTTACCGCGCAACAGGTCCAGCAGGTTGCTGCTGCGAAACACAAAGAACAGCAGCAGGGCGGCGGCCATGGTAAACCATTGCAGGGCGTAGCCCCGGTGTTTTTGTGGCGACACATTGATTACGGGCCAGTCCCGCCGAAAACCGGCCGACTGCTCCGGCTCCAGGCGCAGTTCACGGGGGAACAGGGTCAGATCCAGCTGCTCCTCAAGCGCCAGACGCAGGGCACGACCATTGGCCTGCTGCACCAGCAGCGGCCATTGCAGGTCACCAAACTGCTCATCACGCAGCAGGTAGGGCTCACCTGGGGGCACATACACTGTGGCTTTCAGTGTCATCAGTCCTGCGGGAACATCCACTTCTGGCAGGCTGCGCCTGGCGGGGTCTGCGGGCACCCACCCGCGATTCACCAGCGCACTCAGCCCACTGACCTGCTCGGTAAAAACACCGAGCACATCGACGCCATAGCGCCCGTCCCGGATCTGATTGTCCAGTAAAATCACCACGTCAGGATAAAAGTAACCGCTCACTTCGGTCTGGCGATAGGCGAGCTCGTCGGGACTGAGACGCGCGATGCGCTCCAGGGACTGCGGCGGTGCCGTCGCCCGGGCGTCATTGAGGTCAGCAATCGCGGTCTTCTCGTCGGCGCGCTCGAGCTGCCAGAATCCCAGCGAAACAAGCACCGGTAACAGCAATACCGTGAGCGCCGTTGTGCGCCACTCCAGGTCCCAGCGCCAGGCCATCACAGCACACCCCAATGTTGGCGACGGCGCCTGGCGAGGGGCCGCCAGGGGACTTCGCTATACTGCACGCTTTGCCGCCCTCGGAAGTGTTCTGTGCTCAAAGTCCTTATCGTCCTTTTCATGCTGATGCTGGTTGCCAGCCTCTTCAGCGGTTTTTACTTTCTCATGGTGGATCAGGGCGATGTGACCAAACGCCGCACCTTCAATTCCCTGGGTGTACGGCTGGGTCTTGCGCTGGGATTAATGGGTCTGATCGTCTATGGCGTGGCGACGGGCCAGCTGGGACACCGCAACCCATGGGACAGCGGCCCCAGAGGGGCCGCTGAAGAGACTGCTGAGTAACGCGTTTTACAGAATGTAGACAAACAGGAACAGGAACACCCACACCACGTCTACAAAGTGCCAGTACCAGCTCGACGCCTCAAAGCCAAAGTGATCTTCGGCAGTGAAGTGTCCGTTACGCACCGAGCGGTACAGCTGGATCGCCAGCATCGTCATTCCCATGAACACGTGGAAGCCGTGGAAGCCCGTGAGCATGAAGAACGTCGAGCCATAGATTCCTGAATTCAGCGTCAGGCCGAAGTGCGCGTACGCCTCGTAGTATTCCGCCACCTGCAGGCACAGGAACACAATGCCGAGCACAACGGTCAGGGCCAGCCACAGATTGAACTTCTTTTTGTCGCCGCCGAGCAGCCCCGTGTGGGCCATGTGCACCGTGACCGATGACGACAGCAGGATAATCGTGTTCCACATGGGCAGCCAGGCATACCAGTGATGGGCATCGGCGAAGGCCATGCTGGTCTCGGCGCTCGTGAAGCTGCCGTTGTTCGCCATGAGCTGGCTCGCAGCACCACCTACGGCCTCCTGGGGCGTGGT
Organism: Gammaproteobacteria bacterium; assembly: GCA_030433415.1. Classification (GTDB taxonomy): domain Bacteria; phylum Pseudomonadota; class Gammaproteobacteria; order Pseudomonadales; family Halieaceae; genus Congregibacter. The sequence continues at coordinate 2,784 of JAUIMF010000054.1, forward strand.
CATCATTGGCCAGGCGTACTGGAAGCCCTCCCAGAGCAATCCATTCATGCGTCCGCCTTCACCTTCGCCCGCCAGCCAGGGACCGGCCAGGTTACGCACGTAGAACAGCGCACCGAAGAACGCGGCGAAGAACATGACTTCCGAAAAAATGAACCAGAACATGCCCAGCACATAGGATTTCTTCAGCTGGCCACTGGCCATGCCGGCGATGTTTTCGCGGATCGTCGTGCGGAACCACACGAAGAGCGTGGCCGCGAAAAAGAACAGACCCGTATAGAGGATCGCCGGAGACGCTTCGCCCGGCTCGCCAAAGGTCAGATCGTTCATGAAGTTGGCGGCGCCGAAGATACTCAGGACCAGACCGATGGTGGCCAATACGGCCAGCGGGCTGCTCTCGGGTACGTAATACTTCTCGTGGTCCGTGGAGGCTTGGGTTGTCATGGAAATCTTCTCCGGTTGTTACCGCCGGTCCCCCTGACCGACGGCGTGCTGCATCAGGCCGTCTTGGCTAGCGCGTCGCGACAGCGCCGGCCATGGCCGTCACATCAAACAGCGTGTAAGAAAGGGTTATTGTCGAAATATCTTTGGGCAGATCCCGATCGATAATGAACTGCAGGGGCATCTCCGCCGAGCTGCGCCCATCCAGCGGCTGCTGGTTGAAGCAAAAGCACTCGGTCTTGTGGAAATACTCCGCGGCCCGCGCCGGCGAAACACTCGGTATCGCCTGGGCAACCATGGCTTCGGGCATCGGATTGCTCGCGAAGAACACGGTTTCGTTGGACGCACCCGGGTTCACGGTCATCATGGTGCGCGCCGGACGAAACTCCCAGGGCATACCGTCATTGTTCGTCGCTACGAACTGGATCTTCACCTGGCGTGATTCATCCACACCCGCCTGCACTGCCGTGTAGGCCTGGCCCGAGGTCTTACCGTTGATACCCAGGGCATCACAGAGCACATCGTAAAGCGGCACCATCACGACAAACACAAAGGCAAACATCGCCACCGCAACGGTCACCAGTTTGATGACCGTGTCGATGGCGGGGTTAGCGTGCAGTCGCATCATGGTGCGTCAGTGCTCAGGAGTGCGCGTGGGCCGGATCGATGGTCGGCGGCGTTTCGAAGGTGTGGTAGGGCGCTGGCGTCGCAACGGTCCACTCCAGACCTTCGGCACCGTCCCAGACCTTGTCGTCAGATACGGGCTTGCCCGCAACGATCGTCGCGATCACGTTGTAAAGGAACATGATCTGGGACGCGCCGTAGATGAAGGCACCGATGGAAGACATCATGTTGAAGTCCGCAAACTGCAGCGAGTAGTCGGGAATGCGTCGGGGCATACCCGCCAGACCCACAAAGTGCTGCGGGAAGAACGTGATGTTGAAGCCGATGAACGAGATCCAGAAGTGGGTTTTGCCCATGGTCTCGTTGTACATCTTGCCGCACCACTTGGGCAGCCAGAAGTAGACGGCCGCGGTCATGGAGAAGACGGCTCCCGCTACCATCACGTAGTGGAAGTGCGCCACAACAAAGTAGCTGTCGTGATACTGGAAGTCCGCAGGCGCGATGGACAGCATCAGGCCCGTAAATCCACCGATGGTGAACAACACCAGAAAGCCGATGCAGAACAGCATGGGCGTCTCGAAGGACAGGGCACCACGCCACATGGTGGTAATCCAGTTGAACACCTTCACGCCAGTGGGTACGGCAATCAGCATGGTCGCGTACATAAAGAACAGCTCGCCAGCGACCGGCATGCCCACGGTGTACATGTGGTGTGCCCACACGATGAACGACAGGAACGCGATCGCCGCCGTGGCGTAAACCATGGAGTCATAGCCAAACAGCGGCTTGCGGCTGAAGGCGGGGATGATCTGCGAGACCACACCAAAGGCGGGCAGAATGATGATGTAAACCTCGGGGTGACCGAAGAACCAGAAAATGTGCTGGAACAGCACGGGGTCACCGCCACCGGCCGCCGAGAAGAAGCTGGTGCCGAAGTGCACATCCATGAGCATCATGGTCACCGCGCCGGCCAGTACGGGCATTACCGCGACCAGCAGGAAGGCCGTGATCAGCCAGGTCCATACGAACAGAGGCATCTTCATGTAGGTCATGCCAGGAGCACGCATGTTCATCACCGTGGCGATGATGTTGATTGAGCCCATGATGGATGACAGACCCAGAACGTGGATCGAGAAGATAAAGAAGGTGACTGACGGCGCCGCGTAGGTCGTGGACAAGGGCGCGTAGAAGGTCCAGCCGAAGGCGGGAGCGCCGCCTTCCATGAACAGGGTCGAAGCCAGCATCAGGAACGCCGGCGGCAGAATCCAGAAGCTCCAGTTGTTCATGCGCGGCAACGCCATATCCGGCGCGCCGATCATCATAGGGATGAGCCAGTTGGCCAGGCCGACGAAGGACGGCATGATCGCGCCGAACACCATCACCAGACCGTGCAGCGTGGTCATCTGGTTAAAGAAAGCCGGTTCTACCAGCTGCATGCCCGGCTGGAACAGCTCGGCGCGAATAATCATCGCGAAAGCGCCGCCCAGAATGAACATGGCGAAGGAGAACCACAGGTACATCGTGCCGATGTCCTTGTGGTTAGTGGTAAACAGCCAGCGGCTGATGCCTTTAGCGGGTCCGTGTGCCATTAGTTCTCTCCTCAACCCTTCTTGAAGTTGAATACATCAATGGGCTGAACCATATCACCCATGTTGTTGCCGAAGGCGTTGCGCTGATACGTGATCACCGCTGCCATTTCTACGTCGTTGATGATGCCGCCGAAGGCCTGCATCGCCGTGCCCGGCACGCCATTGACGCCAGTGTTCAGGTGGCCACCGAGTTCGCCGGTCGCAATAGCAGAACCCTTGATCGCAGTACCGACACCGCCCTCGCCGTTGGCACCGTGGCAGGCCAGGCAGTTGCGCTGATACACCGCCTTGCCGCGCTCCATCAGCTCGTCCATGGTGAAGGTCTGGGCCATCAGCTCACGCACCTGCGCCGCTTCGGCCTGCTTGCCCTCGATCCATTCGGCATATTCTTCCTGGCTGACCACCTTGACCACGATGGGCATGAAGCCATGGTCCTTGCCGCACAGCTCGGCGCACTGGCCGCGGTAGATGCCTTCTTTCTGGGCGATGGTGGCGGTCTCGTTAACGAAGCCGGGTACCGCGTCTTTCTTCACCGCCAGCTCGGGCACCCACCAGGAGTGGATTACATCGTTGGCGGTGACGAGGAAGCGGACTTTGGTGTTCACGGGAATAACCACGGGCTCGTCCACCTCAAGCAGGTAGTGCTCGTTCTTTTCTTCCGCGTTGTAGATTTCGGTCTGGCTGGTCGAGAGGTTGCTGAAGAAGCTGACGTTCTCGCCGTCTTCGGTCAGATACTCGTACTTCCACTTCCACTGGTAGCCAGTGACGAGAATATCCATCTCGGCATCGTCGAAATCGTAAATCTCAAGCAGCGTTGAGGTAGCGGGAATCGCGATACCAATCAGAATCAGGAAGGGGACCACGGTCCAGGCGATTTCGACCTTGGTGCTTTCGTGGAACTGGGCCGGGACGGCACCTTTGGATTTGCGGTGCGCGAAGATGGAATAGAACATCACCCCGAAGACCACCACGCCGATCACCACGCAGATCCAGAAGATCCACATGTGCAGGTCGTAGATAGACTGACCTACCGCTGTAACACCCGGTGACATATTGACGTCGTCCATGGTGATACCCCCACTGGCGGCCAGAGCGACGCTGCCTGCTGTCGCCAGGGCGGTGACTACGCCACCTGCCAGTGCCTTCTTGATTGCTCCGTGCATTGCCGGGCCTCCATTCGTATCGCGCTTTCTGGGCGCTTGTCTTGCGCCGTTTTTTGCGCTGTTTTTGCGTTCGTTGCTTTCGTAGCGCTATTGCCTACCGTTCGCCGCCCGTGCCAGTGCACATTGCAGGCGCGCACCGCGCACCGGGGCGCGAGCGTTCTTCGGTATTGTTTTTTTTCAGACCCGCAGACAGAAGTGAGCCCCTGTGGTGCTATTACAGCAGTCTGCGGTCCCGATTAATCAGGCTTGTTTGTTTTGTTCTGCGTGCGACAAGATGTCGCATCCCCCCTGAATCGGCGGGGATTATAGCCAAAGCCTTGACATAAACCTACACACAACGCGCGATTAAAAACGTTGATCAAGCACAGTAAAATCTCCAAAAATCACCCACTTGAGCACCATATCTTGTGACTTCGAGCACACTGGACAGCAAGATATGGGCGATTGCCTGGCCCGCAATCATTGCGAATATTTCCATCCCCCTGCTGGGGCTGGCCGACGCCGCCCTGCTGGGACACCTGGACAGCCCCCTGCATCTGGCCGCGGTGGCGGTGGGAGCGGCGGTCATGTCCTTTCTTTACTGGGGATTCAGCTTTCTGCGCATGGGCACCACGGGCGAGGTTGCCCGCGCTACCGGGGCCGGTGACGAAGCCCGTGCACTGCTGATTCTGGGCCGCGCAACCCTAGTCGCATTGGCGCTGGCGGCACTGCTGTTCCTGCTGCGATCACCATTGCTGCAGCTGGGCCTGCTCATGATGGACCCCGCACCGGCGCTTCGCGAACTGGCCCATGACTATGCGCAGCTGCGCCTGTACAGCGCGCCGGCCGTGCTTGCCACCTATGCGGTGGTGGGCTGGTTTATTGGGCACCAGAACACACGCTGGCCCATGCTGATCGTCATCGTCACGAACGTGGCGAACATCGCCCTGGATGCCTGGTTCATCCTGGGTCTGGATATGGCGAGTCGTGGCGCGGCGCTGGCGACGGTGCTCGCGGAATACCTGGGCCTGGCTGTGGCAATAGTTGGCCTGCTGCGCCAGCCGCTGCCAGCGCTCGACGCAAACTTCTTTCAGGCCCTGTGTGCCCTGAGGGCCTATGTGTCACTGCTGGGCAGTAACCTCCATCTTTTCTTTCGTACGCTGGCGCTGCTGTTCGCGTTTGCATTTTTCACCGCCGCCGGTGAAAAGCTCGGCACCGACATCGTCGCCGCCAACGCCATCATGATGCAGTTTCTGCTTTTTGCTGCCTTCGCCATGGACGGATTTGCCTACGCGGCAGAGGGTCTGGCGGGCGAGGCGCTGGGCGGCGGTGACGAGACCCGTTTTTACCAGGTCTGCCGCCGCTGCGCGCTGTGGACCGGGGTCTCAGCGCTGGCGATCAGTCTGATGATTCTGCTTGGCCGGGAATGGCTGTACCCGCTGCTCACCGCGCTGCAGCCTGTGCGCGAGGTCATGCGCAGCCACAGCCTGTGGCTGGTGCTGCTGCCCCTGGTGGCGGCGCCGAGTTATCTGCTGGACGGTCTGTTCATCGGTGCCGGAGCAACACGGGCCATGATGCTCACCATGGTATTCAGCGTCCTGGCGATCTACCTGCCCGTGTGGTGGCTGACGACGGGCCTTGGCAACCACGGACTGTGGCTGTCATTCACGCTGTTCAACGGTGCCCGGGGCGCGAGTCTGGGCGTTGTGTTCGCGTATTTCAGTCGTCACCATCGCTGGCGTCGATGGTCGGATCCATAAGCCGCACGGGCTGTGCCTGTGTTTCGACCAGGCGTGCCGAGGCGCGATTAACGCGCGTTTTCAGTTCCGGCACTGAATCTGCCTGCGGTCGCGCTTCCTGAAAATCACAGGCGACGCACTCCCTGCGATCCGCATCCATGTCCCACACGATCTTGTCCATCGCGCCACAGCGTGGACACACCGCACCGGCAATAAAGCGCCGGCGATGGCTGCTGTTCATTGTCTCTCTCCCGCGATTAGGGCCAAAATAGACGATTCTTCTACCAAACAGGATTCATGACTGTGCAAGCCCATTACACCCCCACCAGTTTACGCACCTTCCGGGGACATACGCCGCGCATCGGCGATCGAGTTCTTATCGACCCCCAGGCACTGGTGCTCGGCGATGTGGAGTTGGGGGACGATGTGTCTGTCTGGCCCGGTGCCATCGTACGCGGCGACATGCACACGATCCGCATCGGCGCGCGCACGAGCGTGCAGGACGGCAGCGTACTGCACATCACCCACGCCAGTGATTTCAACCCCGGCGGCTGGCCCCTGACCATTGGCAGTGAGGTCACGATCGGCCACAACGCCACCCTGCACGGCTGTACGCTCGGTGACCGCATTCTCGTCGGCATGGGCGCCATCGTCATGGACGGCGCCGTTATCGAAAACGACGTGGTCATTGCCGCGGGCGCCCTGGTCACACCCAAGAAAACCCTCGAAAGCGGCTATCTCTACGCCGGCTCACCCGCCAAGCAGGTGCGCCCGCTGTCCGAAAAGGAAATGGCGTTTTTCAGCTACAGCGCCGGCAATTACGTGCGCCTGAAAGACGAACACATCAGCGAACTGAACGCCGCAGCGTCCTAGGCTGCGTCAGGCGGCGGCCGCGAGCACCCCGCGCAGGTCGTGAATAACGGGGCCGGTCTCGGGACGCACGCGGTGCCAGCGAAAGAAGGATTCCGCCGCCTGCTCCACCAACATGCCCAGACCATCACTGACGGCCCAGGCCGCACTCTGCGCTGACCAGCGCATAAACGGCGTGGGTTCACTGCCGTAGAGCAGGTCATAGCAACAACAGCGCTCACGCACGAGCGTTGAGGGCAAAGCCGGCGCTTTGCCGTGCAGGCCGGCACTGCTGGCATTGATGATCAGGTCAAACTGGCGGCCTTCCAGGTCGTCATAGGAACCCGTGGTGATCGTTCCCGCGTCGGCGAACTCGCGCGCCAGCTGTTCGGCGCGCTCCACGGTGCGGTTCACGATATGCACGCTGGCCGGGCGCTCCGCTAGTAGCGGCTCAAGAATGCCACGCACAGCACCACCAGCACCCACGATCAGCATTTCGGTGCCGTGGACGGTCCAGCCCAGGTTGGCCACCATGTCGCGCACCAGGCCCACGCCATCGGTGTTGTCGCCATGGAGCACACCGGCGTCATCGCGCCACAGGGTGTTCACTGCCCCAGCGCGTGCCGCGCGCGCCGTTCGCTGCGCCGCCATGGCGAAGGCTTCTTCCTTGAATGGCACCGTGACATTCAGGCCACTGCCACCGCCATCAAAGAAGGCAGTGACCGCACGGGGAAAATCCCCGTCTTCGACGCGTATCGCACGGTATTTAAGCTGCAGGCCCGCCTGAGCTGCAAAGGACTGGTGTATGAACGGCGAGCGGCTCTGTTTGATCGGATTGCCGAATACGGCAAACGACAGCGGTTGGGATGTGGTCATGGCGCCGTGCCCTCCTTGTCGCCGCCCAGCCAGTCGCGGCCGGTGAGAAAGTGCTCTGTGAGACGAGCCTCCTGCGAGCCCACCTCGGGGCGGTAATCGTACTCCCATCGCACCAGCGGTGGCAGCGACATGAGTATAGCCTCGGTGCGGCCGTTGGACTGCAATCCAAAAAGCGTGCCGCGATCAAAGACCAGATTGAATTCCACATAACGCCCACGGCGGTAGAGTTGGAACTGGCGCTCCCGCTCGCCGTAGGGCGTCGCCTTGCGCCGCGCCAGAATGGGCCGGTACGCCGGCAGATAGGAATCGCCCACCGCTCGCGTAAAGGCAAAACAGGTATCAAAGTCCCACTCGTTAAGGTCATCGTAGAACAGGCCGCCCACGCCACGGGGTTCGTTGCGATGCTTCAGGTAAAAGTAGTCGTCGCACCACTTCTTGCAGCGCGGATAGACCTCATCGCCGAAGGGCGCACAGGCATCGGCTGCCGTGCGGTGCCAGTGCACGCAGTCCTCGTCAAAGCCGTAGTAGGGCGTCAGGTCGTAGCCCCCACCGAACCACCACACCGGGGCTTCACCCGGTTTTTCTGCCACAAACAGACGCACGTTGGCGTGGGACGTCGGCGCATAGGGATTGCGCGGATGAATCACCAGTGACACGCCCATGGCCTGAAAGGATCGGCCCGCGAGCTCCGGTCGCGCCGCCGTCGCGGACGCCGGCAGGGCGCCGCCCATCACATGGGAGAAATTCACGCCGGCTTTTTCGAGTATCTCGCCGTCGGCGAGCACGCGACTGCGGCCACCGCCGCCTTCCTCGCGCTGCCATTCCTCCACCATAAAGTCAGCCGACCCGTCTTCTTCGGCCAGCTCCGCACAGATTCGTGTCTGCAGGTCCAGCAGGTAGCTGCGGACCGCATCCAGATCAACCATCAATCGTTCTCCATTATCATTATTCTTTCGCTGCTATACCCGTACCAGCGAGTCATCAAACACGTCGCGTATCGTCGACGGCCGCGCTGCGCCCCCGAGGGGGCCAGGCAGCACCGCATCCAGGGCGTCACCAAAATAGCGACGCACGGCTCCAAGGCTTTTCGGTGCCGGTACGCCCGCGGGATTTGCCGACGTCGAGACCAGGGGCGCACCAAAGCGTGCACAGAGCGCGCGCACCTCGGGATGACCACTCACGCGCACGGCAACGCTTGAGAAACGGCCATGTATCAGCGGCGGCACGCGACCGTGGTGCGGTACCAGCCAGGTATTCGACCCCGGCCACGACATCGTGAGCTTACGCCGCAGGGTGTCGGGCAAATCGTCGAGCAAAAAAGCCAGCTGGTCTTCGCTGGCCGCGACCAGTATCAGCCCTTTCTCTGGCTCCCGCCGCTTGAGGCTGAGCACCCGCTGCACCGCCGTCGCGTTCCAGGGGTCACAACTCAGGCCCCAGACCGCTTCCGTTGGACACGCAATCACACCGCCGGTAGCCAGCACGTGGGCGCAGTGATTCAAACGAAAACGGGTGGATGGGGAAGCGCTCATAAAGTAGCCCGTGGTCACGGGGCGCCGATTCTAGCAACTGCGTGCGGTCGTAGAAACGGTTGCAGGATTTTTCTCGTAGCGATCAGCATCACGCAGGATCCAGCCGTCGACCTCCAGTTGTCCGAGCAGTGGCAGCAAGGACCCCGGAGCCAGACCCGAGGCGCGCTGCAGTTCATCCAGGCTAAGCATTGCATCGCCGAGCAGCTCCAATAATTGTGCGGCCGCACCGCCGGGCTGCGGACGGTCCAGTCGCTGCGAATCGATGGATTCAATACGCGGAAACCAGTCCTGCAGTTCATCGAGGGACGTAATGGGCATGGCACCGTCGCGCAGCAGACGCAGGCAACCTGCGCCCTCTGGATGCAGCAGGGACCAGGGTACGACGTACACGTCCCGCCCCTGCTCCAGCGCCGCAGTGGCGGTGTGCAGTGAGCCACTGGGCAAGGCCGCCTCAACAATGATCGTCGCCTCGCAAAGACCGCTGATGATGCGATTGCGGCGGGGAAAACGGTGCTTCGCCGGCGCCGTGCCCGGTGGCAGTTCCGAGAGCAGGCAACCCCCACCGATGATCCTCCGCGCGAGTGCGCGATGGCGCTGCGGCGACGGCCGGTCCACACCCGAGGCCAGCACCGCCACGGTGCGACCGGTATCCAGGGCCCCCACATGCGCCGACCCGTCGATACCAAGCGCCAGACCGGAACAAACCATGTACCCTGCACCCGCCAGCGTCTCACCCAGTCGTCGCGCGACCTCTAGTCCTCCCCGACTGGCCCGGCGACTGCCTACCACAGCCACCGCGGGACCCTGCAGGCAGGCGACATCGCCACGGCAGAACAGCCACGGAGGAGGATCGGGAATCGCGCGCAGTGCCGGGGGGTAGCGCGTGTCGGTAATGGGGATGAATTGGCTGCCTTGTTCTGGATCGCCACTCCATGACGCAGAAGAACAAACTCGCGGCCAATGGCTGCGGGCGCGGTGCAGGACTTGTTGCGTACGCGAAGGCAACTCGGCCAATCGTTCTGGCTGCGCAAAAATCGCGGCGGCGGGCGAGCCGGATTCAGCGATAAGTGCACCGAGGCCTTCGGTGCTGTCGCCTACCCAGCTCAGCAGCGTGGTGTATTCAATCCGGGTCGCTGTATCCATGACCCGGAAAGTTTACGTCAGGGGTTTTTCACCTTGTCCATCACTTTCAGCGGACGGTTGGCTTTGAGGACAAGGGCGTAGCTGGCCTTGTCGGCCACTTCAAACACCATGGCAAGGCCGGCGCGCACATCGGGCAGACGCACGTTGTCGCGCGCCACTTCGTCAAAGACCACCTGGCCGGTCTGGTAGATCGCCAGCACGTGGCCCACCTCCAGTCCGTCGCGGGCACCCCGGTTCAGGACCACAATGTCAGTGGTACCGATCTGGCTGACGCCGCCATCCACGGCGATCATGAACGCGTTGTGCAGATCCACCTCAGGGGCCCGGGGCTGGAACGTCGCGTCAAGAATCCGCTCTTCCAGGGGCAACAGGCGATCGGTGATACGCACTTCTTCGGTAACGCGGGTGATCTCAAGCTCCACAACCGGGTCCGACAGGCTGCTTAGCGCCTGGGCGTTACCGATGTCCTGGGCCTGGTAGCCGAGTACTTCAGAGGTGATCGGGTCACGGTACACGTCGCCGGCACGGTAGATGCCATAGGCCCGCTCGTCTTCGGGGAAGTAGCCGCGGCCGAAAATGATGTCGCCGTTGGCAGTGATCAGGTGGTCCTGGCCACCGGCGATCACGTAGCCCGACTGTTCCAGTTCGTCCACCTCAAGAATCCGGTGACGCATGAGAAACGCGCCAATCTCATCCAGCGGAATCACGGGAATCGCCAGGTCCAGAGGCGTGACCCGCATATTGGGCGCGAGTTTCACATCCCGCCCACGGGTGAGCGAAAGACGGGGGCGGCCATCCACATAACTGAGATAAATGGTGTCGCCGGGATAAATCAGATGGGGGTTATCGATCTGCGGGTTTACGTCCCAGACTTCGGGCCACAGCCAGGGCTCCTCGAGGAACATGTCGGCAATACCCCACAGCGTGTCTCCCTTCTTGACCAGGTATTGCTGTGGCGCACTGTCGCGAATACCCGCACCCTGGGCCACGGCCTGCCCGGCGACCAGCGCCGCCAGCAGCAGCACCGCGAGGATCAGAAGGCGGGCGGGCATGGGATCGCTCGCCGCTCTGGCGCGAAGCTGCACGGGCCTGTCCCTGAACCGATCATTCATCCCAATGTTCTCCCCAACCGGTGTGTCCCGGAGTTAATCAGTGCCACCGCGCCCGACCCGGCGGTGTTCGACACCTTGGGTGGCGCGTTATACTTGGCCAGTCTACGGCAGAAAGATCATCGATGGCAGTCCTCTCCATACTCGAATTTCCCGACCCCCGCCTGCGTACCGTCGCCGAGCCCGTGTCTGAGGTCGATGCAGACCTGACCGGCCTCATCGATGACATGCTCGAAACCATGTACGACGCGTCAGGCATCGGTCTGGCAGCAACGCAGGTGAATGTGCACAAGCGCCTGCTGGTCATGGATACCTCAGAAGACCGCGACCAGCCACGCGTGTACATCAACCCCGAGATAACGGTGCTCGACGAGGAGCTTGGCAGCTACGACGAGGGCTGCCTGTCCGTGCCGGGCTTCTACGAAGAAGTGCACCGGCCGCGGCGCGTGTCGGTCACGGCGATGGGGCGCGACGGCGAGTCCTTTACGGAGGAGCTCGATGGCCTGAATGCCATCTGCCTGCAGCACGAAATCGATCACCTCGACGGCAAGCTGTTCGTTGATTACATCTCGCCCCTCAAGCGTCAGCGGATTCGAAAGAAGCTCGAAAAAGCGCATCGGCTGCGGGCCTGAGGTCCATGACACCCCTTCGCATCGCGTTCGCCGGCACACCGGATTTTGCCGCGACCCATCTCGCCGCGCTGCTGGCCAGCCGCCACGAGGTAGTGGCGGTGCTCACGCAACCGGACCGCCGCGCAGGCCGCGGCAAACAGGCCCGGCCCAGCCCGGTCAAAGCCCTCGCGCAGGAACACGCGCTGCCGGTGCTACAACCGGTGACGCTGCGCGATGCGGATGCGGTTGCGGCGATCGCCGAACTGCAGCTGGATGCCATGGTCGTTGTCGCGTACGGCCTGCTGTTACCCAGGAGCGTACTGGATCTACCCCGCTTTGGCTGTCTCAACGTGCACGGCTCGTTGCTGCCGCGCTGGCGCGGTGCGGCGCCGATCCAGCGCGCGGTGGAAGCGGGTGACACCGAGAGCGGCGTGACCATCATGCAGATGGACGAAGGCCTGGACACAGGCCCCATGCTCGCCCTGGGCCGCTGTGCGATCCCGCCGCTGTATACCAGCGGTGACCTGTACACAAAGCTGGCGGAGATTGGTCCGCCGCTACTGGTCTCGGTACTCGACGAGTTGCCCACCCGGCTCGAAAACGCCCAGGCGCAGAACAATGAGCTGGCAACGCACGCCGCCAAGATCAGCAAACAGGAAGCCTGCGTGGACTGGCACCGTCCCGCTGCCGAGCTGGCCCGGCGTATTCGCGCCTTCAATCCCGCGCCGGGCTGCTTCAGTCTGCGCGATGAGGCACGGGTGAAAATCTGGCAGGCAACGCCGGCGCCGGGCACTCCCGGTGGTGTGCCCGGCGAAATCATCGCCACCGACGAGCGAGGCATTCACGTGTGCTGCGGTGAAGGTGCGCTGATCCTCGATCACCTGCAGGTACCCGGGTCCCGCGCCATGAGCGCCGCCGAGGTGATGCGAGGCCGGGGAGACCTGTTCCGCCCCGGCGCCGCCTTTACATCGCCCCAAGACGCCCCGTGAAACCCGGTGCCGCGGTACGGGCCAGCGCTGCACGCATCGTTGCTGCGGTGCTTGCGGGCGAGTCCCTGGACCGCGTCGCCGGCAACTATCTGGACGACGTAGCCGAGCGGGACCGCAGCCTTTGCCGGGAGCTTGCCTGGGGAACGCTGCGGCACTACCCGCGCCTGCAGGGCCTGCTGGACCAGCTACTGGACCGTCCCCTGCGCAAACGTGATGGTGAACTCGGTGCCCTGGCCCTGACGGGCCTGTATCAACTCGATGCCATGCGCATACCCGCGCCCGCCGCCGTCAGTGCCACCGTGGACGCGTCAGCGGCGCTGGGCAAAGGTCGTTCGCGGGGATTTCTCAACGCCGTGTTGCGCCGTTACCAGCGCGAAGCCGCAACGCTGCAGGGCCAGCTTAACGAGGCCCAGCGCCACGCGCAGCCGTCGTGGTTGTGGCAGGCCTTGCAACAACACTGGCCCGGGCAGCGCGACGCCATTGCCAGGGCAAACAACGAGCGCCCACCCATGACGCTGCGGTTAAACGCCCAGCACCAGAGCCGCGATGCCTACCTGACGCGCCTCGTCGAGGCGGGCATCGAAGCACGCAAGGGCGACGCCTGCCCTGACGCCCTGTATCTGGAACGCGCCGTCGATGTCAGTGCGCTCCCCGGTTTCAGCGAAGGGGCCGCGAGTGTGCAGGACGAAACCGCCCAGCTCGCTGCGCGACTGCTGACGCCCAAAGCCGGAGAACTCGTGCTGGACGCCTGCGCCGCTCCCGGAGGCAAAACCTGCCACCTGCTGGAACTCGAGGCCGATCTCAGGCTGACCGCCATGGACATCGCGCCGGAACGGCTCGCGCGCGTCGAAGACAATCTGCAGCGCCTGGGCCTGAGCGCCGGCCTGGTTTGCGCCGACGGTGCCACGCCCTCAGAGGAACTACGCCAACTGGGTCCGTTTGATGCAATGCTGGTTGACGTGCCCTGCAGCGCCACCGGCGTGATCCGGCGCCACCCCGATATCAAGGTGCTGCGCCGCGAGACAGATATCGCCGGTTTCGCCCGGCAACAGGATGCGATCCTCGACGGGTTGTGGCCACTGCTGCGTCCCGGCGGGCGGCTGCTTTATGTCACTTGCTCAATTCTGCCCATGGAGAACAGCGACCGGATCGCCGCGTTTCTGGCGCGCCATGGCGATGGTGAAGAAAACACACCGCCGGTTCCTGGCGCCCACGACATGATTTACGGACGCCAGGTCCTGCCCAACGACACGGGCGGCGACGGGCTGTTTTTTGCCCTGCTCCACAAAAGCTGAGGTCGTATGGGGCAAAGCCCTGTCATGCGGCCATCGATTGCAGTAATGTGCAGCCACCGCGGCGGCAGAACGACAGCTGCATGAAAATCATCATTCTCGGCGCCGGTCAGGTCGGCGGCACCCTTGCCGAACACCTGGCCAACGAACGCAACGACATCACCGTGGTCGACACGGATGTAGAGCGACTGCGCTCGCTCAAGGACCGCCTCGATATCGGGACTGTGACCGGCGGCGCTTCCCACCCCGACACACTCCTCGATGCCGGCGCCGACGAAGCCGAGATGCTCATCGCGGTAACGAACTCCGACGAAATCAACATGATGGCCTGCCAGGTGGCCCACACGTTTTTTCGCACACCGCAGAAAATCTCGCGGGTCCGCTCCCAGGCCTATCTCGAATACCAGGAAACACTCTTCTCGCCAGACCACATTCCCGTCGATGTGATCATTGGTCCGGAACAGCTGATTACCGACGCAATCCGCCAGCTGATCATTAATCCCGGCGCCCTGCAGGTGCTGGACTTTGCCGATGGCCAGGCGCAACTCGTTGCGGTGCGGGCGGTGCATGGCGGTCCCATCGTCGGCCAGGAGCTGAGTACGATCCGCAAGCATATGCCCAAGGTGGATACGCGCGTCGCCGCCATCTTCCGCCGGGACCGCGCGATCATTCCCGAGGGGGATACGGTAGTCGAGGCGAATGACGAAGTATTCTTTATCGCCGCGCGCAAGCATATTCGCCAAGTCATGTCAGAGATGCGGCGCATAGACAAACCCTACAAACGGGTGATGATCGCCGGCGGCGGCAACATCGGTGCGCGGCTGGCCCAGAGCCTGGAGGGTGAGTTTTCCGTCAAGGTTGTGGAGTTCCAGCACCAGCGCTGCCGGGTGCTGTCAGAACAGCTCAAGCACACCCTCGTGATCGAGGGCAGCGCCGCCGAGCCGGCACTGCTGGCCGAAGAGAACATCGAGAACACCGATGTGTTCTGCGCCCTGACCAACAACGACGAATCGAACATCATGATGTCCATGCTCGCCAAGCGCATGGGCGCAAAAAAGGTCATCACGCTGATCACCAACCCCGCCTACGCGGAGCTGGTGGGCGACGAGATCGATATTGCCATCTCGCCGCAGGAAATCACCATCGGCAGTCTGCTCACGCACGTGCGCAAGGGCGACATCAGTCAGGTGCATGCGCTGCGCCGCGGGGCCGCCGAGGCCATCGAGCTTGTCGCCCGCGGTGACGCCTATGCCTCCAAAGTCGTGGGCCGCCGGGTCGAAGACATCGCCTTGCCCGACGGTGTCACCATCGGTGCCATTGTGCGCGACGACAAGGTGCTGATTGCGCACCACGATGTGATGATCGAGTCCAACGACCACGTGATCCTGTTCCTGGTGGACAGGCGCAAGATCAGCGCGGTTGAAAAGCTCTTCGCCGTGGGCTTCGGCTTCTTTACCTAGGTTCTGCGGTGCACATTACCCTCAGCCTGCGTATTCTCGGCCTGCTGCTGACCTTGTTCAGCACCGCCATGCTGCCGCCGCTGCTCATTGCGGTGCTGGCAGACGACGAGACCATCTCGGGCTTTATCAGTGCCTTTGGCATCACCCTCGCCTCGGGCCTCGCACTGTGGCTGCCCATGCGCGGCAAGGCGCGGGAGCTGCATATTCGCGATGGCTTTCTGGTCACGGCCCTGTTCTGGACCGTACTCGGACTCTTCGGCTCCCTGCCCCTGGCGCTGACCGACTCCCTGCATATCAGCATTACCGATGCGATCTTTGAATCCATCTCGGGCCTGACCACCACCGGTGCCACGGTGCTGACCGGCCTGGATTCCATGCCGGCGTCGATCCTGCTGTATCGCCAGATGCTGCAATGGCTGGGTGGCATCGGCATCATCGTGGTCGCCGTCGCCGTACTCCCCATGCTCGGCATCGGTGGCATGCAGCTCTACCGCGCCGAAACCCCCGGACCCAGCAAAGACAGCAAGCTGACGCCGCGCATTACCGAGACCGCCAAGGCGCTGTTCACGGTGTACCTGACCCTGACCGTACTCTGCGCCCTGGCCTACGGTGCCGCGGGTATGGATGGTTTCGACGCGGTGTGCCACGCCTTTGCCACGGTCGCGATTGGCGGCTTCAGCACCCACGATGCGAGCATGGGGTACTTCAACAGCAACACTATCTACCTGATCAGCGCTTTCTTCATGCTCATCGCGGCGCTGAATATTGGCCTGCACTACACGGCGTTTCACCGCCGTAGCCTCAAGGGGTATTTCGAGGACTCAGAAGCGCGCTTTTTCGCTGGCGCGATGACGGTCTGCGTGGTGATCACCTGTGCCTATCTCATGGTGTCAGAGACGCTGGCGCCGGGAGACAGCGTGGTGCACGGTTTCTTTCAGGCGGTCTCGATCACCACAACCACAGGCTTTGCCACGCAGAACTTTGCCATCTGGCCCGGTTTTCTGCCCATGATGCTGCTGTTCTTTTCGTTCATGGGCGGCTGCGTCGGCTCCACCGGCGGCGGCATCAAGGCCATGCGCCTCATGCTGATCTACAAGCAGGGCATTCGCGAACTCAAGCAGCTGGTACACCCACGCGCCGTGATCCCCCTGAAGGTGGGTAACCGCCGCGTCGAGGCCTCGGTGGTCAGCGCCGTGTGGAGCTTCTTCGCCGTGTATACCTTCGCATTCATCGTGATCATGCTGGTGCTCATGGCGACGGGCCTGGACTTCATCACCAGCTTTTCGGCCGTGGCCGGGGCCCTGAACAACCTGGGCCCGGGCCTGGGCGATGTAGCAGCGAACTACGGCAGCATCAGCGACTTCGCCAAGGGTGTGCTGTGCTTTGCCATGCTGCTGGGTCGCCTCGAGGTGTTTACATTGCTGGTGCTGTTCACGCCGATGTTCTGGCGCCAGTAAGCACGGGTTTTCAGCCAGCGCGCCCTGTGCCCCGCTCTTTGCGGATCAACTCATAAGCCGCCTGAATCTCCTGGGATTTTTCCGTCGCGAGCTTGAGCATATCTTCGGGCACACCCTGGGCCGACAACTTGTCGGGGTGGTTCTGGCTCATCAGTCGGCGATAGGCGCGCTTTACTTCCGCATCCGATGCCTCGCTGCGAACACCGAGGGCCGCATAGGCGTGCTCCAACGTTGGCACCGATTCGTTGACCGCGCCCCCCGTCTGATGGAACTGCTCCTGCGCCGTGGCCATGCGCAGCAGCTCCTCCACCGCCTGGGGCGTATAGCCCAGCGATCGGCCGATGCGGGTGAGGACCTCGCGCTCGCCGCTGTGAAGCTGCCGGTCGGCCAAGGCGAGGGCCAGCAGGAACATCATCAGCGTCTGCTTTAGCGCCGGGTGGGTGCCGCCGGTCTCGAGGAACTGCGCTACCGTGGCATCGGGCGAGAAGCCCGGCTCCGCGCCATCCTTGAACAGCAGTATCGCCTCGTGGCGCTGCTCATCGCCCAGCCCTAGCTGGCGAAAGATCTGTTCCGTGTGGGCGATCTCTTCTTCCGAGACCCGGCCGTCAGCTTTTGCGACATGCCCCATAAGCAGAAAAATCGTGCGGAAGAACGTCTCGCGGACCTCACCCAGGCGCTTGCCACCGGCGCCCAGAACGCGGGCCAGGGCCCGGTCAAAGAAGTGGCCAATGACTCCGCCGATAATCAGTCCTGGCAGGCTTCCAACCAGCAGGCCAATCAGTCCCAGGATGAGCTTGCCCATCACCATCAGTGTTTTCCTTGTGTCGGATGCTCGGGAACCCAGTCCCGGGCGTAATAATCAGGTTCGCGGCGTGGGCGCACGCGAAAGCGTTTGTATTCCCACTGGTACTGCTCCGGCGCCAGGCGCAGGCAACGCTCCACACCGTCATTCAGTGCGCGCAGCGAGGTGTCCAGGTCGTCGCTGTAAAGCTCGGGGGTGGCCGGCAGAAAATGGATGCGAAAGCCCCCGGGGACGCGCTCCGCAAAACCAAAGAATGCGGCGGCGCCCGTGCGTTGCAACAGCTTGCTGGCGAAGCTCATGGTGAAACAGGGAATGCCCATGAACACACTGTTCTCACCAGCTTCTTCCACCGGGGGTACCTGATCCGGAAGAATGCCCGTAACGCCGCCGCGTTTCAGCGTGCGCACAAGCGTGGCCAGGCCCCGGGCGTCCGTAGGTACGAGTTTGGTACCGGAGCGCTCACGGGCGCTGCGCACCATCTCATCCAGCGCCTGCATATGGGGCGGTTCGTACAACGCCAACGCGTCGCCCCAGTTGGCAATGTACAGGCCGGCGACCTCCCAGTTACCCAGGTGAGGGCCCAGCATCACCGCACCGCGACCTTCAGCGATGGCTTTGTGCACGGGCTCTTCGCCGCAGACCTCGACAATGCTTGCCTGCACCTCGTGCCAGGGGCGGTTCCAGACAAACCCCATTTCCGCCGCGAGCTCTCCCGTCGCCTCGAGGGAACGCCGGGCCAGGCGCTGTTGCTCGGCCGCGCTCATGTCAGGGTAAGCGAGAAAGATATTGCGCTCGGTCACCCGTCGCGCACTGCCACCCACGATCCACGCCAGGCGACCCAGACCGCGGCCAAGCGCACGACTTACCCCCAGGGGCAGGCGCGAGGCAAGCCAGAGCAGGGCGGCAATGAGTCGGGCGGTCAAAACGGGTGGGCTTCCTGCACCAGGGGCGTGTGGCAAAGTCGCATATTGTGCCGTGGTCTGTCCCTGTATACTACGCGCCCTTTGCACAACGCACAGGATTCCCCGTGAGTCGCCATAACGCGGATACCATCAGTTTTCAGGACCTTATTCTTCGCCTTCAGCAGTTCTGGGGCGATAAAGGTTGCGTCATTCTCCAGCCTCTGGATATGGAAGTCGGTGCGGGCACATTCCATCCGGCAACGTTTCTTCGGTCGCTGGGCCCCGAAAACTGGAATGCGGCCTACGTGCAGCCGAGCCGTCGTCCCACCGATGGTCGCTATGGCGAAAATCCCAATCGCCTGCAGCACTACTATCAGTTTCAGGTGGTGATGAAGCCATCCCCGGCGGATTTTCAGGAGCTATATCTGGAATCTCTCGCCGCGCTGGGGCTCGACGCCCTGACGCACGACATTCGCTTTGTCGAAGACAACTGGGAGTCGCCCACGCTGGGCGCCTGGGGTCTGGGCTGGGAAGTGTGGCTCAACGGCATGGAAGTCACGCAGTTCACCTATTTTCAACAGGCCGGTGGCATTGAGTGCTACCCCGTCACGGGCGAGATCACCTACGGCCTGGAACGCATCGCCATGTATATCCAGGGCGTCGACAACGTCTACGACCTGCTCTGGGCGCGCAGCCCCCAGGGTGACGTGAGCTACGGTGACGTGTTCCACCAGAACGAGGTGGAGATGTCGCGCTTCAATTTTGAAGAGGCCGACGTGGACTACCTGTTCGGTCAGTTCGACCACTGCGAAAAAGAAGCGCTGCGCCTGGTCGACAAGGCGCTGCCACTGCCGGCCTACGAAATGGTCATGAAGGCGTCGCATACCTTTAACCTGCTGGATGCGCGGCACGCCATTTCGGTCACGGAACGCCAGCGCTTTATTCTGCGCGTGCGTACCCTGGCTCGTGCCTGTGCCCAGGCCTACTTCGATGCCCGCGCCGCTCTGGGCTTTCCCATGGCAGAACCGGAGCTTGCGCAAGAGGTGCTGGGGGAGATCGCGGCCCGTAACGATAAAGCTGCCAAGGGAGGCAAAGCCGCATGAGCCACCGCGACCTGCTGCTCGAAATTGGCTGCGAAGAGCTGCCTTCGAGCAGTCTCCTTCAACTGGGCGAGGCCCTGGGTGAGTTACTGCCGGCAAAGCTGGCTGCGCTGAACCTGGACCACGGCCAGGTAACGTGGTTTGCAGCGCCGCGCCGGCTGGCCGTGCGCGTCTCGGCGCTGGCGGAACAGGCCGACGACGAACACAAGGAAGCCCTTGGCCCCCCCGTCGCCCAGGCCCGCGATACCGACGGCAACTGGACCAAGGCGGCGGCGGGCTTCGCCGCACGCCAGGGTGTGGAGCCAGAGACACTCGAGGTGTTTGCAACACCCAAGGGCGAGCGCCTTGGCCTGCGCCAGGTGATTCCGGGTGTGAAAGCCCGCGACATTATTCTGAGCGTGGTCAATGAGACCCTGCGGGAACTGCCCGTCGCCAAGCGCATGCGCTGGGGCGCGTCGCGGGTGGAATTTGCCCGCCCCGTGCACTGGGTTGTGCTACTGCTGGGTGAGGAGTCCGGCTTTGGCGAGGTGATGGGCATCGCCAGCGGTAACGAAAGCCGCGGCCATCGTTTTCATGCGCCAGATGCGGTGACAATTACCAGCCCTGCGGCCTACGAGGACACGCTTTTTAATGCGAAGGTGATCGCCGACTTCGGCCAGCGCCGCGAGCTGATCCGCGAGCAGGTCGAAGCCTGCGCCGCCGAACTCGATGCGACCGCGGTGGTGGACCCGGACCTGCTCGACGAAGTCACCAGTCTGGTGGAGTGGCCCCGGGCCCTGGCCGGCAGCTTTGACGAGGACTTTCTTGAGGTGCCCGCCGAAGCGCTGATTTCGTCGATGCAGAGCCATCAGAAATATTTTCCCGTGGTCGATGGCAACGGCGCCCTGCAGCCGCGGTTCATCACGGTGAGCAACATCGAGAGCCGTGACCCCGAGCAGGTTATTGCGGGCAACGAAAAAGTCATTCGCCCACGCCTGGCTGACGCCGCATTCTTTTTTAACCAGGACCGGCAACACAGCCTGGAGTCCCGGATCGCGCGCCTGGACAACGTGGTATTCCAGAACCAGCTCGGCAGCCTGGGTGACAAGGGGCGACGCATCGCAGCGCTCGCGGCGGAGCTGGCGCCCCTGCTTGGCGCCCACAGCGAACTGGCCCAGCGAGCCGGTCTGCTCGCCAAGGCGGACCTTGTGTCTGACATGGTGCTGGAGTTTGGTGACCTGCAGGGCATCGCCGGTGCCTACTATGCGCGCAATGACGGGGAAGACGCCGCGGTGGCCGACGCCATCGAGCAGCACTACTGGCCCAAACAGGCCGGCAGCGCACTGCCCGAGGCTCCCGTGGCCCTGAGCCTGGCCCTGGCCGACCGCCTCGACACCCTGGTCGGTATCTTCGGCATCGGCCAGCCTCCCACCGGCTCCAAGGACCCCTTTGCCCTGCGGCGGGCCTCCATCGCCGTGCTGCGTCTGCTCATCGAGAAGGGCGCGGACCTGGACCTGCGTGACTGCCTGAACCGGGCAGCCAGCCAGTTCCCTAACGGAACCCTCTTGAGCGATACGATAGAAACCGTGCTGGCTTATGTGCTGGATCGCCTGCCATCGCTGTATGAAGGCGAGGGCATTGCCGTCGACGTGTTCCGCGCGGTTCGCGCCAGCGGTTGCACGGCACCCGTCGATTTCGACCGGCGCCTGCGCGCCGTTCAGGCCTTTGGAGGGCGGCCCCAGGCCGAAGCGCTCGCGGCCGCCAACAAACGCGTCCAAAACATTCTGGCCAAGGCGGAAGGTCTGGGCAACACCTTTGAAGTAAGCGCTGACTTACTTCAAGAGACTGAGGAAAAGCTGCTTTTCGAAGCTATTCACCGTGTAGAGAACGACAACGCGGCAAGCCTGGAGCAACGCGACTACGACGCGGCCCTCGGCTGCCTCGCAGAGCTGCGCGACCCCGTCGATGCCTTCTTTGACGGTGTGATGGTTAATGCCGAGGACGAAGCCCTGCGCCGGAACCGACTGCATCTGCTGGCCCGTTTGCGCGCCCAATTCCTGCTCATCGCCGATATCTCACAGCTGGCGACCTGAGGCCGACGTAGCAATGCGGCACCTGTAGCCCGGGGCTACGCACCGCCGGGCGCGTCACCTCGGACCGAGCCGCCCTGCGCTACACTGGCGTCGCGTTTGCCAACACGGTTCGGCCATGGATTTTATCCTGCAGCTCGCGGAGCAACTGCCCGTAGTCAGC
>JAUIMF010000055.1 GCA_030433415.1 Gammaproteobacteria bacterium
GAAGGTGACAGTTCTGGACGTGGCCATGGAAGCAGGTTTTAACAGCAAATCGGCATTCTACGCAGCGTTTCGCAAACATCAGGGTATGACCCCCGGTGCCTACCGCAAGCAGATGGGCACGTAGGCGGCAATCTGACGCGGGTTAACCCGGGATCGGTAGTACCCCCTCAAGCTTTTGATTTATAGATAAATAATAGTCCCTCCAGGTGTGCGCCTGTAGGTCCGCACCCCGCATTTGCGCGTCTCCGGTACGACCTTTCAGGTCCGGACGACGCTCCCTCTGCAGTCACCGACACTGGCTCCGACGCATCGCGAAGAGCAAAACCGACGGGCCCTGAGCCCGTGGCAAACATGCTCCCGAGCCGATGTTCAGCCATGAATGCCTGTCAACGATTTTGGGAGACCCACCATGCGAATATCACTACCCACGCCCCTGGCCGTAGTTCTACTTGGCGCCACACTCACTGCCTGCGGAGGCGGCGGTGGCACGTCATCTGGCCCAGGACCTGCCAACCCGAGTTCTGCCATCGCCAGCGAATACCAGGGCCTGTGGATCGCCGAGGGCTATGGCAAAGTTCTGGAGATCGGTACCAGCAGCCTGCGTATGCTGGATTACACCAGTGACTTCTGCCTGCCATTTTTCAGCGCCAACGGCGTCGATACGCAGGATGTGCGCAGCCTGTATCGCCTACAGGGAGCAGCGCTGGAAGAGTTTGGGGGCACCGGTACCGCCAGTTTCTCTGCGCCAGGGGTGGTCTTTACCGCTACCAGTGAGCTGCCCACTGCCTGCGAGGGGGGTACCACCCCCATGGCAGGTGATGGCGACTACGCCAGGGATGCGACGCGGGACTTGCGGCTGTTCAGCCAGATTCTCGAGGAGTACGGAATCTATCCCGAACTGCGTGGCATCAGTGTTGCTGATCTGTATGCCAATCAGACCGCTGCTCTGACGTCAGACAGCAATGATGAAGCGCTCGCCGAGGCCCTTTACCAGATGGCCGAGCCGCTGGCCGATATCCACCTGACCGTTGATACGGATGTTGGCCTGATCAAGGTGCTGAACAAGCCATCCCTCACCTACGTACTGGCCAACGAATGGCTTGAGATGGAAGGGCTCGAGCTGCCGATCAGTAATAGCGAGGCAGCGATGATGAACGACTACATCGGTGCGCAGATGATGGCCGATCGTGAGGTGACGCTGTCCTATGCACCCGCTGCTGACGCGGTAGAGCAGGCGGCGAATGAGCAACTCACCTGGTTCGAAAATCAGGGCCTGGGTTACCTGGCCATCGATGCGATGCTGGGATTTGGTGACCCCGAGAACAACGAAGACGATCTTGCCGCGCTCGATGCGGGACTGGATGCGGCGCTGACGGATCTGCAGGACGTGCAGGCGCTCATCGTCGACGTCCGTCGCAACGGCGGGGGCAAGGATTTTCTCAGCCTTGCCATCGCCAGTCGCTTCGCGGCCAACCAAACCCTGGCGTATCGCAAGCAGGCGCGCCTGGGCAGCGGCCGCACCGAGTTGGTGGATGTATACGTGAGCCCTCGGGGTAACGTGCAGTTTCTGGGGCCGGTCATTCTGTTGACCAGTGCCACAACGGCGTCGGCGGCCGAGGTGTTTACGCTGGCGATGCGGGAGCTGCCCCAGGTCGTGGTGCTTGGCGAGGCAACGCAGGGAGGGTTGTCGGACCAACTCGACAAAAAGCTCACCAACGGCTGGAGTGCCTCGGTTGCCAATGAGTACTACATCACCCCTGCAGGTGAGGTGTTCGAAGGCATGGGAATCCCCGTCGATATCGAGGTGCCCCAGTTTCTGCGCGAGGCGCGCCTCGATGAAACAGACACGGGCATTGAAGCAGCCATCGAGCTGCTCAGCCACTGAGGTGCTGCGCATGGATCCCCGTCGTCAACGTTGGACCCTCGGCGTTTTGCTACTCTTCTCTGGCCTGGCACTGTCATCGCTGGTTCCCGGGGGTCCCATCGAGAATCGGGACTTCTCGCATATCGCGCCGGGCCTGCTGCTGTTGTTCAATGTGCTGCTCACGGCGCTGGGTCTTGGCAGCCTGCTGCTGTCGGTGATGATTCTGCGAGGCGTGGCTCGCGCGCCCATCCTGGTGTTTGGCGCTGCTGTCGCCTACCTCGTGGTGTACACCGCAGACCTGTTGGGCTGGTTTCCTCCAACACCTTCACCCATGTCCCGTGGCCTGGTGGCGATTGAGATGCTGGGTATTGCCCTCGCGATTCCCATGCTGTGGTTAACCGCCCAGGGACTCGAAGATGAGGCGAGGGTGCCGCTGTCGGTGGTGTTTCACCCGGCAGTGGTCACCGCCCTGGGTGTGCTCGCCATGAGCGTCATTCTGTTCTCGACGCTGGCAGCGATGGGGCGCTGACGCTGACGATGAGGCGCTGACAGGTGGTCAGGGATCGAGTTCGCTCAGGAACGGCCCATCTACGCAGATGCGGCGCCCGTCGGGCGTCGCACACGCGCCGCAGACGCCCACCCCGCACTTGGTCAGGTAGTCCACGGCACTGAAGATCTGGTCTTCGCCCACAAATTCCCGCTGTACATCGATGGCAGCGCGGACCATGGGCTCGGGCCCGCAGTTGTAGAAACACAGGGATTTGAGCTCTGCTTCTGACAATTGCTCAAGGCGCTCCCGCAGCAGGTCCGTAACCCGTCCCTGATAGCCCCGGCTGCCGTCATCGGTGGCCACGTGCAGCTGCGCGACTTCGGCGCAGGCATCCAGAAAATACAAACGCTCTTCGGTGCGGGCACCCGCGAAGATCTCGGCGTTACCGAAATCCCGGGCGACCTGGTAAACCGCTGCCAGACCCGTACCCCCGGCTACCGCCATGATGCGGGCGCCCTCGGGCGGGGTGACGGGAACACCGTGGGGGCCGCGCACGTAGGCTTCGGTGCCGGGTACCAGGTCCATTAGCGCGTGGGTGAACTGACCGACGTCGATCACCACCAGCGTGAAGGGGTCGTCGGTGAGGGCCGAGAAGGGCTTCTCGCCCAGGCCGGGAACCCACAGGTAGATGAACTCCCCCGCCTGAATATTGATGGGACGGTCAAAGGTGAGAATGGCGATGTCCTCACAGACGCGCTCGTTACTCACCAGCGTGACGGGGGTAAATCGCATGTCCACGTCGTAGCGAACCAGGTTTTCGGCGTGCTCCGAATCACCGTCCAGGTCCTGTTCCAGCAGTTCAAAGTAGCGGCCGACTTCGTCGCTGTTCAAGCCCGTGAGCGCCGAGCCAATGCCTACCACATCGGCGCCTGCTTCCATGGCCGCATCCACATCGGCGGCGCTCGAGAGTCCGCCGCAGCCGATAATGGGCAGGTCCGTCACCGCGCGAATGTCGCGAATGCACTTCAGCGCAATGGGCAGCACGCCCTTGCCCGACATGCCACCGACGCCGTTGGACAACACCGGTTCGCCGTGGGCGAGCGTGTAGCCCGGCCCGACGGTGTTGATCGCGCAAATACCGTCGGCGCCGGCGTCCGCTGCGGCCTTTGCGATGGCGCCGATATCGGGGGTATTGGGTGTGAGTTTGGGAATCACGGGTATATCCACCACTGCTTTCACCGCCGCAACGATGGCACCGACCATCTCGGGGTCCTGACCCATGGCCATGCCATAGCCGCTAGCGTGGGGGCAGGACAGGTTGAGTTCCAGGCCGTCTGAAACCGGGGCGAGCAGCCGCGCCACTTCGACAAACTCCTCGACGCTGCCGCCAAAAATCGAGGTGAGCAGAAAGCGGTCGTCGGGTACTTCCAGTTCCTCAAGACCCGCCAGCGCTGCCTCGGCACCGGGATTGGTCAGGCCCACGGCGTTTACAAAGCAGCCCGGCGCGTACTGCGAATACACGGGTTCGCGGTTGCCCGCGCGTGGCGCGAGGCCGATGCTCTTGGTGGTGATCACACCGACCTGGGGTACCTCATCCAGAAAATACTGAATGATGGATGGGGCGGTGGTCACGATGCCCGAGGGGATCGTGAAGGGGCCGGACAGGGTCTTGCCGAAAAACTCGATGCTCACAACGGGCGCCTTGGCGTGGGTAGGGCGCTAATTATACGGAGGTCGCTCGTATCGTCCCAGCGCAGCGGTGGGTCAAGTGCCGCAAAACGTTTGAAAAACCCGTTCCTGGGGTTGGGCGGGCAAGGCAAGGTCACGATCTTGTGCATCGTAGCGATGAGGGGCGGCCAGGCGCTCCACCAGACGATGAAAGAAATCGAAATCGCCGCCATCGCCATCGGTGATTGCTCGTTGCACCAGGTGATTGCGCGGTATGAAGACCGGATTGGCCGCAAACATACGCTGTTGCCGCTCGCCTGCATCGCCGGATTCACGGCCCAGGCGTTCCTCCCACTGTGGCAGCCAGATTTTGAGCTTTGCGCCGGGAGTAAACAGCGCGCCCGCGCCGCTACCGTCACCACCGGGGTTCGCTTCATCGGCCAAAAAACGAAACGCGAGGGTAAAGTCCGCGCCGTCTTCCTCAAGAGCGGTAAACAGGTCATTCGCCAGATCCACCTCGTCTTCCGTGAGCACCGCCAGCCCCAGCTTCGCGGCGACACCGGTACTGTGGGCGTCGCCAAACGCCGCCGGGAATCGCTGGATGGCGTCTTTGGCCATGGCTACGGCGCGCTCCGTATCGTCATCGATCAGGGGCAGCAGGGCCTCGGCAAGGCGCGCCAGATTCCAGTGGGCGATACCCGGTTGGTTGCGATAGGCATAGCGACCCTGATGATCGATGGAGCTGAATACGGTGTCGGCGCGATAGGCTTCCATGAAGGCGCAGGGGCCATAGTCCACGGTTTCACCGCAGAGCAGCATGTTGTCGGTATTCATCACGCCGTGCACAAAGCCGAGCAGTTGCCACTGGGCGATCAGTGCCGCCTGGGCCTCGATAACCGCATTGAGTAACGCCAGGGCTGGAATCTCATCTGCGCAGCCCTCGGGGTAATGTCGCTTGAGCGCATGGTCCACGATGCGCTGAAGGGACTGGCGATCGTCGCGGGCGGCGAAGTACTCCATGGTGCCCACGCGGAGGTGGCTCGATGCCACTCGGGTCAGGACCGCCCCCGGCTCCAGGCCATCGCGCACAACCGTTTCGCCGGTGGTGACGGCGGCCAGAGCCCGCGTAGTGGGAACGCCCAACGCGGCCATGGCCTCACTCACCAGGTATTCGCGCAACACGGGGCCCAGCGGGGAACGACCATCGCCACCGCGGGACCACGGTGTGCGGCCGCTGCCTTTTAACTGCAGGTCAAAGCGTTGCCCGTCGGGGGTTACGACTTCGCCAAGCAACACCGCGCGTCCATCCCCCAATTGAGGATTGAACTGGCCGAATTGGTGCCCGGCATACGCGGCCGCAATGGGGCAGGCGCCGGGGGGTAACGCGTTTCCGGCCCAGATGTCGGCGTGCTCTTCGTCCAGCCAGCGTTCGTCGATTCCCAGGCTTGCCGCCAGCGCCGTGTTGCCCCGGATCAACTGTGCGGCCTGCACCGGTGTCGGTGCCTGCGCCACGCTCAGGGGTTCGCCCAGGGCGGCGTAGCTGTTGTCGAAGGGGATAGCTGAAATAGATGCGTTCATGGCTTGGCTTGTTTGTGGCGCGTGGTTACCCTTTTGCTTTGTCAGTCGGCACCTCAATCGGGAGATTACCGTGGAACTCGTCGATACATCGGGCGCGAGCAGCGCCCCAGACTACAGTTGGGACGTGTTGTTTCGCAATGCAACGGTCTTTGACGGCAGCGGCGAAGCCCCGGCCAGGCTCGACATTGCGGTCCGCAATGGCCGTATTGCCGCCAAGGGTACGGACCTGCCGATCGCGGCCGCGGCGACGGTGATCGATGCGACGGGCCAATGGCTCATGCCGGGCCTTCTGGACATCCATACGCATCTTGATCTCGAAGTGGATCTGGACCCGCGCCTACCCGAGGTCGTACGTCACGGCACGACCACGGTGCTGTTCGGCAACTGCAGCCTCGGCACCTGCTTTGGGCATCAGCGCGACGAGAGTGGTCAGGACCCCATCGTGGATTGCTTCACCCGTGTCGAGAATATTCCCAAGCCGGTGCTGCGCAAGTGCGTGGATCGCATCGACTGGCAGGACACGGGCACCTATATGGACCACTTTGCGCAGATGCCCCTGGGGCCGAACGTGGCGACCTTTGTACCCCATTCCATGCTGCGCGTTGAAGCCATGGGTCTGGAGGCCGCGATCAGCCGCGAACCCACCGAGGCCGAACTGCAGAAAATGGAGCGACTGCTTGACCAGGCCATGCAGCAGGGTTACCTGGGTCTGTCGACGGACGGTCTGCCCTTTCATTATCTGGCCAATGAGCCCCACACAGACAAGCGCATTCCCACGCAGCATGCGTCGTTCCGCGAGCTGCGCCGCCTGACCCGCGTGTTACGCAAACATGACCGCGTCTGGCAGACCACGCCGATCATCGAGAATCGCCTGACTGCGCTGCTGTACTTCACGCTCACCAGTGGCCGTCTGTTTGGCAGGACGCTAAAGCTGTCGGCGCTGTCAGCAATGGAGCTGGTGCTCGCGCCGCGCGCTACCCGCGCCTTTCTCGGTTTTGCGAAGCTTATGAATTCGCGCCTGTTCCGCGGCAATATGCATTTTCAGGCGCTGGGCACGAATTTTCGTGTGTGGTCCGATGGCATCGTCAGCCCCCTGTATGAGGAACTGCCTTCGACGGCGCAGCTGATTGCCCTGGAGTATGACGACGTCGAAGGTCGCCACGCGCTGATGCACGATCCCAAGTGGGTCGAAGCGTTTCGCCACGACTGGATGCACGGTCGCACCGGCGGCGACTGGGCCAGCTTCAAGGCGCGCATGGGTATGCCTGATCACCTGGTGATTCGCGATCTGCATCGCATGGTATTCGACGGAGCGCCCGTGGCGGATTGGGACGGCGAAAACTTCCAGCAGGTCTGTGATCGTTTGCTGCGTTACATGGATGGAGATTCCGCGGCGGCGCGTTCCGATGCCGAGCGCGAAGCCTTCGAGGCCTGTCCGGCAGCACCCCAGGATGACGCGGATTTCATGCTGTTCCTCATGCGGCGCTACGACAAGGGCTTTCGCCATTGGACCGACGTGGCCAACGCAGACAACCGGGCGACGATGGACTACCTCACGCATCCGCAGACACTGCCCGGTTTCAACGATTCCGGCGCCCACATCACCAACATGGCGTTCTTCGATGGCAACCTGATGTCGCTGCGCCTGGCCCAGCGTGAAGGTGAGATGGCCGTCGCAAAGATGGTGCGGCGCCTGACGCGCGAACCGGCGGAGTTCTTCAACATTGACGTGGGAACGCTCGACCTCGGCGCTCAGGCCGATATGGTGCTGATGGACCCGGATACGCTCGAAACCTGGGACTGCAACGACACCCGGGAGCTTGTGTACCGAGACCTTTTTGAGCACGACCAGATGGTGAATCGTCCGCCGGCGATCGTGCGCACTGTGATGATTCGCGGTGCGGTGGTCTGGCAGGAGGGGGAGTTCACCGAGACCCTGGGAAAAGCTACGTTGGGTCGTGCGTTGCGCGCCGCCTGAGAATGCCAAACCACCGCCTAATGTCGGTGCCAAATAATAAAACCGCGGAGGCCGGCCATGGCCAGTACAGTTGTTAAATCCCCACGCCTATTGATGCTGGGTAGTCTCGCGCTCTTTGGGGCCCTGTCATTCCCGACCCACGCCGCGTCGAGCGAACCTGGCGAAGAGGTCATCGACGAGGTCCTTGCCACCGGCATAGCCCCACCCAAGCAGGCCCCGGCGCGCGGTGACGAAGCCCGCGGCCCCTTCGATCGGCTGCTGATCCGCAATGCTATGGTGATAGCCGGTAGCGGTGCGCCGCCCATCGGCCCGGTGCATATCGATATTCACGGCGATCGTATCGTCGATATCCACAGCGGTCATTCCGCGATCGCGCCCGAGGGCGCCGAGATCATCGACGTCGACGGCGCCTATGTATTGCCGGGTTTTGTGGATGCCCATGTGCATCTCGGCACGCCTTCGCATGCGCCCGCCGGTGCGCTCACCGACCCCGAATATGTATTGAAGCTCTGGCTGGCCCATGGCGTGACCACCGTGCGCGATGTCGGGGCCGTGATGGGTTTGAACTGGACCCTGGAGCATCGGGAACGCGCTGCTGCCGGCGAGATCAGCGCGCCGCGAATGCGGGTGCACGCCATGTTCCCACCGTCTACGGCCACCGCCGAACAGGCGCGGGACTGGGTGAGGGCCGTGCGTAAAAAAGGCGCCGACGGCGTGAAGTTTCGCGGTGCCCGGCCTGAACCCTTCGCCGCGGCGATGGAGGAGGCCAAGCGCCTGGGCATGAAAACCTCGTATCATCACGCGCAGCTCAGCGTCGTCCAGACTAATGTACTCGACAGTGCACGCCTGGGCCTGGATAGCATGGAGCACTGGTACGGCCTACCCGAGGCCATGTTTGAGGATCGCGTTATCCAGGACTACCCCCTGGACTACAACTACGCCAATGAGCAGGACCGCTTTGGGGAAGCCGGGCGCCTGTGGCTGCAGGCGGCGGCGCCGGGCTCCGATACCTGGAAGAACACGATTGCCGAGCTCGTGGACCTGGATTTCACGTTGTCTCCCACCTTTACGATCTACGAGGCCAATCGTGATCTGATGCGGGCGCGCAACGCCGACTGGATGGCGGAGTATGTGCCGCCGTATATGGCGGGGGCCTTTGAGGCGGACCCTGATATTCACGGTTCCTACTTCTTTGACTGGACGTCGGCGCACGAGATAGCCTGGAAACGAAACTTCGAGCGCTGGATGACCTTTGTAAACGACTACAAGAACGCCGGTGGGCGGGTCGTTACGGGCTCTGATGCCGGTTTTATCTACAAGGTCTACGGCTTTGCCTACATCCGCGAGCTGGAATTGCTGCAGGAAGCGGGGTTTCATCCCCTGGAAGTGATCAAGGCGGCGACGCTGGACGGAGCCGAACTGCTGGGACTGGATCGCGAGATCGGCACCGTCGAGATCGGCAAGAAGGCGGATCTGGTGATCGTGGATGAAAACCCCCTGGCCAACTTCAAGCTGCTGTACGGCACGGGGCATCAGCGTCTGAATCCTGATACCCGACAGCCTGAACGCATTGGTGGGGTTCGCTATACGATTCGCGACGGCATCGTCTTCGATGCACCCAAACTGCTGGAGCAGGTACGGGCGATCGTTGCCCGGGACAAGGCTGCCCTGTCTGACTGATTGGCCCGCGCAGTGAACAAATTCCTGCGCAAACAGTCAGACAGATAGAAGGCCGGGGCGCGTATAAACCCCGTAAGCTATCGCGGAGGACCAGCCATGGGTATACACCAGAATGCACACCAGGGACCAACGTCCTGGGCACGCTCACGCGTGCTTGCGCCGGTGATCGCGCTGGTAGCAGCGATTGCGCTAAGTGCCTGCACCACAACCGACGAGATCATTATTGACCGCAAAGGCGTCAACATGGCCCGCTATGAGGCGGACAAAGCGGATTGTGAGAGCTACGCCAGTGGCGTGCGCACGGGTGAAAAGGCCGCGCGTGGTGGTGCCTCTGGCGCTGTGGTTGGCGGTGCTGTGGGCGTCATTGCCGGTGACAGTTCCGAGGCCGCGGCCCGCGGCGCCGGTATTGGTGCGGTCACAGGTGCGGCGCGAGGCGTATCTGAGGGTGAGCGCGACAAGGTGCGAGTGGTCAAGCAGTGCCTGCGAGGGCGTGGGTATCGCGTCCTCAACTGACCACCTGGAGCCACTCGCACGGCCCGTCAATCAAAGAGCTTTTTCAGGAACCGGCCCGCTTCTTCTTCGGCCTTGCGCTTGAGTTCGCCCTCGGCGAGGTCCTTGATGATTTCTGAGGTGTTCATGTTGCACCACCCGGCGGGGTCGTCCTCGAGGTTGCCTTTGCACTCCACGGGCCAGCGCACGTCCGCATAGCGCTCGTTGATGCGACAGGCGGGGTCAAATTCGCCCAGGGCGGGATTGAGCTGGGCGCGAAAGCTGGCGCGCAGATCGCCCGAGGTCAGGTTGAAATTGCCGTTGCCCTTCAGGCCCAGGGAGGCCAGTTGGGCCGTGAGGGGATTCAGGCGTGCGACGCCGTCCGTCAGCTGTATCTGGGCTTCGAGTGCCTGAAACGAAGTGTCTGCGGGGAATTCGGCGCTGAGAGCCTCCTGGTTCACCAGGGCAACACCGCGGCAGACCATTTGTTCCAGAGCAATGCCCTCCAGGGTGATGTCTTTGGTGGTGAAGCTGATGGGGCCGTTCAGGGACTCGGTCAGATCAGCGCTGGTGCGGCCCTGGCCCTTGAGGCTCCAGCCCAGATTGGCGGTGCCGTGGGCGGCCATACCCGCATCCAGCGCCGCAATGGTCTGTTTCACGTCGAGGCCGCTCACATCGCCTTCGGTAGCAAGGCGGGCCGTATTGTAGTGTCCGTTCAGCACGGCGCTGAAGCTGATCGCACCGCCGTGCAGCGTCGCCTTCACGGGGTCGAGCGTGGCGACGCCATCGACGACGCGCAGCTCAGCGGTCACGTTCTCGAGCGTGTGGGCGTCGAGGATCACCTGGTCAATCGTAAGCTTGGCCCGTGTATCCATCATCCGCAGCGCGTGCAGGGGCAGGCTGCCGTCGCCGCTGCTTTCGTCGGTTTCTTCGGGCATGGCTTCGGCAGCATCGGGACCGGCGAGTACCAACAGGGCGGGATTGAGTTCCGTAAGCGCCAGCGTCGCGTCGATCTGCGGGCTTTCGAAGCTCGCGTAGCGCACGCTGCCCTGGCCTTCAAGACTGCCCGTAGCGAGGGACAGGTTAAGCTCAGCGATCTGGGTGTCCAGCGCTACGTCACCGCTGGCCGCCAGCGTGATCGGTTCGGGCGTCGCGCCGGTTACTTTGACCTCCAGTCCCTCCAGCGCAACGCGTTCCTCGTCGAGGTTGGTGGTGATGCTGCCGTTGAGCACAATGTCGATGGGCGCCTCGTCATCGGCGAGCACGATGTGTGCGCTCAGCGGTGAAGGGCGCCCCTCGAGATTGACATCGCTGGTCGTGAAGTAGCGCAGCTGCAGCTCGCTGATAACGTCACCGCTGTCATCAACGGTCAGCACGCGAATATCCTTGAGGCTCAGGTCCGCCACTTCGAGCGCCAGGGGCGCAACGATGGCACTCGCCGCCGCCTGTGCACCCGCTTTGATCCGGGCCTCGTCCCGCAGGGCGTAGAAGGCGTCCAGTTCGGCCTCGGTCATGGTGCTGGTGTCGATTTCAGCGGCGCGGGCGACTTCTTCGTCAGCGGCCACCGTGGTCAGTACGAGGTCCTGGATCGCGATGCTCTCAATGGCCACGGTGCGGCTGAGCAGGGGCATGAGTGCCACGCCGATATGCAGTGATCCCGCATCGATCTCGGTGCCCTCTTCGGGCATGCTGTAGGTGACCTCGGTCATGGACAGGGAGGCCTTGGGAAAGATCGAGATCGAGGCTTCGCCATTGACGGCCAACTGCCCTCCGGTCTGGTCTTCGATCTGCTCCGAGGCAATGCGCACCAGGGCTTCTTCGTCCAGGACCATCGGCACGATGATCACAGCGAGAAGAACAATTACAACGGGAATGCCGATAATCCAGAGCAGTTTGCGCATGGGAATAACCTCTCGCGAATGTCGTCGCACAACTATCGTTACACCATAGCAGAGCCATCCGGTTTCCATGAAGGGGCACCGGGTACTTCAGGCGCATCGTTTGCTGTCGTTCAGTTGCTGCGGCGAAACTCCGCCAGGCCACGCAGGCCGGCCTGCAACAGCGCTCCCGAGTCTGCGATACCCTCGGGCAGGGGGCCGTCGGCGCGAAGCTCTTCTTCCAGGGCGCTGAAATGTTCACCTGCGGCAATCAGGCCCAGGCTACGGCACGTGCTGGCCAGGGTGTGGGTCTCGCGGATCATTGCTTTGCGCTCGCGCTGTTCGCAGGCGGTGGCAAAGCCCTCCCAGCGCGCATTCACCTCACCTTCAAACTGATCGAGTACGGTGCTCAGGTTGGCTTCGCCGATCTGCTCGCGCAACTCCAGTAGTACCGATTCGGCAAGCGCTGGTGTATCGCTTTGTTGGGGTGTGACGATAGGCGATGCCGTTTTGATGTCGGACGCACCCGCTGCCGCTGGCAGCCATCGCTGCAGCTGTTCCGCCAGCCGATCGCGGACGATGGGTTTGGTGAGGTAGTCGTTCATGCCTGCGGCCAGGCAGCGCTCGCGTTCCTCGCTGGATGCATAGGCTGTGAGCGCTACGATGGGCTTCTCTCCCGGACCGTACTTCTCGCGAATGGTTCTGGTGGCTTCGACGCCGTCCATCACTGGCATGCTGATGTCCATCAGCACCAGATCGAAGTCACCGGTCAGGGCCATCTCTGCGGCGCTGACGCCATCGCGGGCTTCGTCTACCGCAACCCCCAGGGATTCCAGAATCATGCGGCCGAGTAACAGGTTCGTGGGATTGTCATCCACCAGTAGCACAGTGCCCGAAAAGCGCTCGGGTACCGCCGCAATATCGGTGGGCGTATCCTCGGTGTCCAGGCTGTCGTCGCCAGCCTCCAGGGGGACTTCGAACCAGAAAAGGGACCCCTTGCCCTCGCGAGACATGACGCCGATGCTGCCACCGAGTGCGTCGATATGGCGCCGCACAATATCCAGTCCAAGCCCGGTGCCTATCTCGGCGGATTCTTCGTTGCGCGAGGCGGTCCAGAACGGGTCGAATATGTGTTTCTGGTTCTCAGGGCTTATGCCTATGCCCGTGTCTTCTATTTCGAAGCGGATCAGATCATCCCGGTCCCGGTGCGACGGCATCGCGCGTACCACCACGTTGCCCTGCGAAGTGAATTTGATGGCATTCGTGGCCAGGTTCAACAGGCACTGGCGCAGGCGGGTCATGTCGCCGATGTAGGTATCGTTGAGCTGAAAACTGGTATGCCAGTCCAGTGCCAGGCCCTTCTCGTCAGCACGTGCCCGTACGATATCCGTTACGGATTCGAGCAGGCGGGGCAGGCGGAATGCCCTCGCCTCGATGGGCGCATCCCCGGCTTCGATCTTGGAGATATCCAGCACGTAATTGATCACGTGCAGCAGATTCTTCGATGCGCTATGGGCCAGGTTCAGCAGGCGCAGGGCTTCATCATCAAGGCGGCGGTCACCCAGCAGGGCAAGAGCACTGACTACGCCGTTCAGC
Organism: Gammaproteobacteria bacterium; assembly: GCA_030433415.1. Taxonomy (GTDB): domain Bacteria; phylum Pseudomonadota; class Gammaproteobacteria; order Pseudomonadales; family Halieaceae; genus Congregibacter. The sequence continues at coordinate 13,221 of JAUIMF010000055.1, forward strand.
GGCGTGCGCATCTCGTGGCTCATGCGTGCAAACAGGGCGTTCTTGGTGGCCTGGGCTTCTTCGGCCTCGGTCTTCGCCTGCTTGAGGGCGGCGTTGAGCTTCTCGAGGTCGCTGACCATGCGCTGTTCCGTGGTCATGAGGAACAGCTGGTCGAGCTGGGAGTCCTGGGCCGAGAAATCACCCATGCTCAGGCGCGTGTCCGGGCTGTTGGTGTTCATCCAGAACAGCCACGGCGCGCCGCAGAAGCAGAGCCTTTTCTCACCGTCACGCACGGCTTCCACAAACTGACCCCGGGCGGCGAAGGTATCGTCGCGGGTTTTCAGCAGAATCAACGATCCCTTCTGGCGTTTGAGATCCTCAAGGGAGCGCATGCCCGAGGGGCGCAGGGTCTCGAAGACGGCAAAAAACGCCGGTGCATCCGCCAACTGCGGCACATAGCGATGCAGTGTTTCGCTGGCGAACATGATGTGTCCGGAATCATCGAGGCAGAGCACCGCCGAGAATAGCTGGCTGAGTTCATCCCAGCCCAACGCGTGTTGATTCATCGTATCGTCAGCTCATAGACGCTGTGCACGCCCTCACCGATTGACTCGGTACTCAGGCTGATCATCTGCAATTCGTCACCAAAATGTTCTGCCAGCCCCTGCAGCAATCCCGTTACGAATGGCGTTAGACCGGTGCGCTGGGAATAGTAGTGCACCTGATAGCGGTCCTCACCGAGGCTGTCGATTTGGAACTCTGGAGGTACGTAATCGAGGAACGTGCTGGTAATGCGATCGTGAAGCGCGTTGAGGTTCTGCAGAAAACTGACCGTGTTGGTGCCCGTAGTATCCATCAGGGTCTGAAAATTCTTGGTGGCAATTTGTTTTACCCAGTATTCGCCAAACATCACCAGGCAGTCATCAATGGGGGCGCCAAGCACATCCGACGCGGCTTCCACCAGCAAAAACGTGCTCTCGTCATCGTAACGACGCATGGTCAGGAATACATCTTCTGCGACGCCGGATTGCGCGTGGATCCGCTTCCACGTGCCTTCGTCATGGTAGGTGACAACCATGCTCTGAAGGGCGTTGTTGATCAGGCCGTACATAGATGAATCCTTGTCAGGGGCCCTTATTCCAGGCCTGGCGCTTGCGGTAGAGCGTAGAGGGGGCCACTTCAAGCAGTCCCGCCGCACGGTTGATATTGCCATCACAGGCGACGATGGCGGCTTCGATGGCCCGCTTCTCCACCATCCACAGTGGTTCGATGGCGCGGCGTACCGCGAGCGTGTCCTCCATCGGGTTGTCCGCGGCCGCAGTCGTCGGCGCTGGTACTGGCGCTGCGGCGGCTGTGGGCTCGGCCGTTGCCTCCTCGATATGCCCTTCGCGTACATCCACGGGCAGCATGGCGAGCTCGATCAGTTCGCCGTCGTTGAGAATCACGGTCTGCTGGATCACGTTCTGCAACTGGCGCACGTTACCGGGCCAGGGGTAGCGCAGAAAATGCTGCCGGGCATCGGACGCGAAGTCCTGGAACCCTTTGCCGGCTTCGTGACTGAAACGCTCCAGAAAGTGCTTGGCGATCAGCAGTACATCTTCGCCGCGCTCGCGCAGCGGTGGCATGCGCACGGGCACTACATGCAGGCGATAGAACAGGTCTTCGCGAAAACGACCTTCACGAACTTCAATCAGCGGATCGCGGTTGGTTGCGCAGACAAAGCGCACATCTACGGTTTCGAGCGTGTTGCTGCCGACTTTGCGGAAGGTGCCGGTCTGGATAAATCGCAGCAGTTTTTTCTGCAGTTCCAGATCCATCTCGCAGATTTCGTCGAGAAACAGTGTGCCGCCATTAGCCACGGAGGCCGCGCCTTCCCGGGCGGAACTGGCGCCGGTGAAAGCACCCTTAACGTGGCCGAACAATTCACTCTCCATCAACTCACCGGGGATTGCGCCGCAGTTGATGGCGACAAACTCTCCGGTGCTACGGCGACTGAAGCTGTGGATCGCTTCGGCTGCAAACTCCTTGCCGGTGCCGCTCTCGCCCACGATAAATCCCGTGGCGTCGGTCGGGGCCAGGGCTTCGATGGTTTCATACACCGACTGCATGGCGCTGGACGCGCCGATGAAACTGCCAAACGTTCCCCGCTGGCGATGGGCCAGGGCATCCACCTGACGCCCGAGCGAGAGCTTCTCGGCGGCGTTGGCCAGGGTCACCCGCAGGCGGGCGCGATCAAAGGGCTTAGTGAGAAAGTCCAGCGCGCCCATGTCGATGGCCCGTACCGCCATATCTGAAGTGCCATGGGCTGTCATCACAATGACTACGGGCGGTCGAGGTAATTCCATCACGTAGTCGAGAAAGTCCATGCCGTTGCCGTCGGGCAGTTCGATGTCCAGCAGCACAATATCGGGCTCAAAGGCATCCAGCGTGGCATGGGCGCGGCCCAGGGTCTCGACGCAGACGAGATCGTAGGGTTCGTTGCTGAGATAGGCGCGATAGATGGTGGCCAAAGACGAACTGTCTTCGACCATCATGAGTTTTGTTGGCGTGGTCACTGCCTGGTGCGCTCCCTGGGCTCAGACGCTTATTCTACCGCGTGCGCTCCCAGTATGCGGTGATTGGCCGCAGGCGCAAGCGTCGCTGGTGAGGCGGCGCGGTGACGAAAGGTTTCGAGGCTCGCCAGGGCCAGGGCCAGGGAGCCGAGGGTGATCCCCTGGGCGTAGGCGAGGCCCGGATTCAGGGCCAGATTGAAGCTCTGTGCCGTCATAAACATGAGCAGGGCCCACAGCAGGGGGTCGATGCGACCCATGCGCTCGCGGTGGGCAATGTTTGCCGACCACAGGGCCAGCAGAATTTTAAAGTGCATGAAGAGGTACAGCAGCACCCCAACCACGCCGTATTTGTAGGTTACTCCCACCAGGCCCAGGTCCGAAGGATAGAACCAGGGTGCGACGATGTCCTGGTAGGACTGGCCATAAGCACTGTCTTCACCCGCACCAAGGATCGGATGGCTGGCAATGTGCTCCAGGGCTTTGGCGAAGGCTTTGGCCCGAATGCCGCCGCCGTCGGCGGCGAGGAAATACTCCGTGGCGAGATTCGCGACGATGGGTACGGCAATGAGGGCCAGCGGCGCGAGCACCACCATGAGTTTGACGCGGTTTTTCTGCGACAGCATCACCGGGTACAACAGCACGGCCAGCAACATCGTTGCCAGCGTGGAGCGGAACATCACGATGCCCCAGATATATACAGACAGGGCGATGCAGATGATGGCGCCTGCAAACACCAGAGTGCCACGCCGCTGGGTCAACAGCGCCAGGGAACCCAGCAGCGCGACCATGATCGCAAACAGCGGTGGCTTGAGCCTGAATCCCCGCCACTCATCGTAGGTCACCAGATTGCTGACCGTGTGGTCCGACGAGAAAAACGCTTCACGCAGATCCATGGTGAAGTAGAAAAACAGGTAGTTGAGCATCAGGGCGAAAAACGCGAGCCAAACGGTGCGCTTCACGCCTTCGACGGGCAGGCCGCAGCGGCAGAGCAGGTAAACACCGGGTCCCAGAAAGGCCAGCAGGAACTCCCGCGCGGAAAACACGCTGTAGAGCAGATTGCCCTGGTAGTTCATCACGAAGACCAGACTGCTGATGCCCATGATGCCGCCGACCAGGAGTATCGGTGTGACGGTCCAGCGTCGCCACTCGGCGTAGTCGAGGCGAAACAGGGCCTGCCAGATTCCCACGGCAAACAGCAGCAGGGCACAGGCGATGCCCAGTTCCTGCAGCCGATTCGCCAGATAGTAGCGTCCGCCCTGAAAACCCGCGAACACGGCCATGAACAGCACGGCGTACAACGCCGGGCGAAGGTTCAGGCTCAAGCGGGGCTGGGCGGAGGTGGTCAAGCGCGGACGCCCGCCAATGCGGAATTCTGCACGATGACACGGGCAATCACGGCGGCGTTACGCCATTGTCCCCTAACCAGTCGCTTGGCGACATCCAGCCAGTTGCTCAGGTTGCAGCGCCAGAGCGACTCGGGATAAAACCGGCGCATGAACGCGATGCGACTGCGGAACATGTGCAGGTCCGACAGCACAGAAGGTCCGCTGCGCCAGCTGCGTGAGCCGATGCTGCCGCCTTCGCGATGGTAGAGGTGGGCGTCGTCGGCAATCAGTAACTCGAAGCGACCTGCGGCGCGCGTAAACCAGTCGATTTCTTCGTAGTACAGAAAATAGTCCTCGTTCATCAGGCCCACGCCTTCAAGAAATCCCCGGGGCAGCAGCATGGAGCAGCCACTGAGATAGTCCAGGCGTTGGCGAACCTGGGCCGCCGGCGGTACATCGCGCTCATGGACGAAGCGGGCTTCGGATTCCATGGCGCGACCGCGCTGTGCATCGAAGCGGTTGCCACCCATGCATTGAATCAGTTCCGGTTGTTCAAAGAAGTGGATCATGGAGCCGCACACCGCGGGGCCACCATGGCGTCCCAGGCGTGCCCGCATGGCGCTCAGGCAGTCCGGTTCGACGAGCGTATCGTTGTTGAGCAGCCAGACATGGCTCATGTCTTTTTGCAGCAGCGAGAAGCGCAGGCCAACGTTGTTGCCGGCGGCGAAGCCCAGGTTGGCATCGTTGTCGATCAGTACCAGGCGGGCCTTGGGGTCGGCGCGACCCAGTTCGGCATCGTCCCGGGTAATGCGCTGGCTCAAGGGCTTGGCCAGGCCATGGGATTGCAGACGATCCAGGCGTGCGTTGCCAATGGCGGCGGGATGCAGGCGTCCCCGGGCCCAGGCTTCGACGTGGTCCAGACTGTTGTCGGCGGAGTCGTTGTCACAGACTACAACGCGCGCACCCCGGGCCAGGTCCGGCAGCAGGCTTTCGAGGCAGGCGATGGTGTCGCGCCAGCCGTTCCAGTTCAGCAGAACGATGTAGATGCCGCTGTGATCAGTCATTTTTTTGCTCCGGGGTAATCAGGGCCAGCAGGTCCCTGTCGTTGATAATGGTTGCGCTGGTCTCGATTTCGGCCATGCGCAGCATCTGTTGGATGCGGTAACCCACGCCCGACAGATACATGGCACCAGTGCCCTCGGCGCCGGCCTTCAGCAGGGGCATGAGTTCGGCGATACCCGAGCTTTCCAGCAGGTCGACGTTGCGAAAATCCAGGATGCAGCTGCGGTCGCGCACGCCGTCGAGCAGGCACTCCACAAAGCCGATGTCGCGCAGGGCCTCGCGGGTCACGCGGCCCGAGATCATCACCAGCGTGGCATCGTCCAGGGAATAGGACTGGCAGCTGAAGCTTTCGCAGCTGTTGGGGCGCTGTGTCAGGCGGGTCAGGGCATCGCCAGCTTCACCTTCGAGCAGATCCATGAGCCGAGCGGCCGTGAGTTGCTGTCGTACGCAGGGTGACAGTCCCATGAGTTGCAACTGCCCGCGCTGGGACTGCAGCAGACCGGCGAGATTGAAATACTCCTGCTGGCTGTCGAGGCGAATGCGCTTCACACGCGAAAAATCCAGAATGCGCAGCTCCCCGGCCTGCTGCTTTTTACTGACCTCGTGATTGATCAGGGCCAGGTACGACGCGCTGGGGTAGCGCGGTAGCGTCAGCAGGGCGATGGACTGCTCCCGCGAGGACCAGAGCTGTCGCCAGGGCAGCGTAGCGGGAACCGGCGCCGTATGGCCTCGTGTGAACGCTTCGGCAACACGCGTGGCGAGGACTGGAGCGGCGAGACCGGCGAGTTTGAACAGGCCCTTGGTGTAGCGCTTCCACAGGCGTGCCGGATCCTGAATCATGCGGTACACCCATTCGAGGTTCAGGCGCTGCCAGATTTCTGGGGCACGCTTTACGTTACCGGTGATGAATTCGAAGGTACCGCCGACTCCGATGGACACGGGGGTATGCAATTGCTGACGGTTGCGGTTGAACCACAGCTCCTGTTTGGGGTTGCCCAGGCCGACCAGCAGAATGTCGGCGTTACTGCTGTGGATGCGCTCGAGCAACGCTTCGTCATCCTCCAAAGCGGTATCCAGTCCGGCCCCGGTGGTCCGTACAAAAGGTGCTGCGGTGCCGGCGATGCGCAGGCCCGGGTAGCGCTCTTCAAGGATTTTGCCGGCTGCGGCGGCCACGCCTTCGCCACCACCAAGCAGAAAAATCGAGAGGCCTTCGCGGGCGCAGCGCTCGCCCAGTGCGGGTACCAGATCCGATCCACAGACACGTCCCGCGAGCGGGCGTCCCAGCAGGCGGCTCAGCCAGACAATGGGAAAGCCGTCAGCGGTAACCATGTCCGAGCTACGCAGCACCTCGAGCAGCTCCGGGTGGCGCGGTCGTGTGAGCGCCGTGCCCAGGGAGTTGACCAGAAAATCCACATTCAGCGTGGACACCAGGCGCGCGCGACCGTCGCGGGTCCGGGCCATGCGCACGATGCGCTCCACAGCGGACTCCAGCGTCAGATTGTCGACGGGAATGCCCAGAGAGTTCACGCAGTCCCGTTCGGGTTGGTAGATGAGGGTGGTCATGGTCTCGGTCCTTGAAGCAGATCAGACGGCAGCGTTAGAGGAACGGCGTGCACGCTGAAGGCTGTTCCAGAGCTGTAACAGCAGGGTCAGGGCAAGCACGGTAAAGGTGGCCAGGAGAAAGCCGACAACGGCACCGACGACAACCTTCTTTTTGCGTGACAGGTTGACGCTGCGGTAGGGCCGGGCGGCGGGATCAATGATTTCGAGCACGTATTCGTCGCGGGCGTTGGCCAGCATCATGATGGCGGTCTGGGCCTCGATGAGGCGGTAGATCGATTTCTGGATCTCGACCACATCGGACTGGCGCAGCTTCTCTTCGAGGAACTGCTGCTTGGCCTCGACCTCGCGGCGCGTGCGATTGCGCATGTACTCGTTGAAGGTCTCGACGTACAGATTGGCCCAGTCCCGGGGCAGTGTGGGTTCGGGCCAGCGCATGGCAACGGTGACGATATCGGTTTCTTCGTCGACGGTGATCATGCGGATTTCATCGCGAAAACGGGTGTAGGACTGGCCACGGTCCGGCAGAAAATCACCGATCCAGGCCTGCTTCTCGTCAGACCAGTGCTGGGGATAGAAGAAGCGGTAGATGTTGTGCGTGTCCAGAAAGTGCATGGTGAAGCTGCGCGAGCGCAGGCGCTCGAGCATGACTTCGTTGTAGTTGTCGCGGGTGGTGCCCATGACGAAACCGTGTTCCACCAGAGTCAGGACTTCTGAGGCGCGGCGATCGTCGGGTGATACGCCGCCCGGATCCTCGATATCCACCACACTCACCTTGGCGCCAGAAACATAGCTGTAGGGCGTATTCAGGGCCAGCCACGCCGCCAGGCAGGCGCCGAGCAGTGCGCCCGCAAGCAGGGTCCAGCGCGCCTTGATCAGGGCGGTGACGAAGGGCATGAGGTCGAGCTCGTGGGCGGCGGTGTTCTGCATGGGTACGGTCTGGGTGATGTCGTTCATGGTTTGCCTGCGACTCAGAGGATGATGCCCGCGAGAATCGCGGACTGGGCCAGGGTGCTGACCCAGGTCTGGGCCTTCTCGGTGGGGTTCATGCGATCGACGTTGAGGGGAACGTAGATGCGAGCGCCAGGCATAACGTCGCGACGGGTGATGGCGCGCGAATTGCGCTTGCCTTTGAGATTCAGAACCTCGCCGTTGGCCTGGATCACGTAGGTGTGATCCAGACGGCCAAGTACCGTATTGCCGCCCGACAGTTCCACGTAATCCTTGATGCTGCGCTCTTCGTCATACAGATGTGAGGTGGCAACGTAGACCTGGCCCGCCACCTGTACGTGGTTGGGCTGGCGCGGCACCATCAGGCGGTCGCCGTTCTCCAGTACCAGGGCGTCATTGCCGCGGCAGCGCTGCACACGTGCCAGGTCCACCACCATGCGACCCGTCGCCTGGGCGCGTTCCAGCTGCTGGATCACGCGCAGCGTGTCCTGCTTGCCGGCCCATTCGTGGGAGGCTTTTTCTTCATTGTTGTAGCTGTGGCTCAGCGACAGATCGACCATCAGGTCATCAAGCTGGCCGTGCAGTTCGTCGAGGGTCTGCTGCTGGATGGCGCGCACGGATTCGCGGGTGAATTCGGCGCCGAAGGCATAGGCGTCGTCGGTGAGACCGCCGGCGCGTTCCAGGACGTCGCACAGCGTCTCGCCCGACGAGATTACATACACACCGGGTTTGCGGATTTCGCCAGACAGGGTGACGGACGCCGTTTCGGTCCAGCCTGCGCGCACCGTGACCGCCAGCTGGTCCCGGGGAGACAGCAAAGGGTTGCGTGCATCGTCTTTGTAACGCGTGAGAAAGCTGCGCCACTCTTCGGGAGTCTGTTCACCGGCGTCCGCCTGGCGGCTCATGGCGCACAGGGCCATGAGCTCGGCGCTGTCCAGGTCACTGTGCTCAACGCGGGTACCGCGGCTGTCTTCGGCGCTGCGCGACAGTTGCACCACAATGCCATCGGCACGCCGCGACAGGCCGCGCGCGGTGCACAGCAGATCGCTGGCACGCATGTCGGTGCTCAGGGGGTAGTCTCCCGGAGCCAGTACTTCGCCCAGTACGCTGACGACCTGCTCGTAGTCGCCGTAGCGCGCCTGTTCGCGCAGGCGGGCGACTTCGTCGGCGAGCAGTGCGCTGCGGGCATCATCGGCGGCAAGAATATACACGCGATCGCCCGCGATCAGCGCCGGGTTCGCACCGGTCTCGGGGTCACGCTGGGCAGCGGCAATGCTGAAAGGGAACACTTCCACGCGCAGGCTGGGCAGCGCTGTGCGCGCAATAAAGCCGTAGTGAGAATCGGCACCAATGCGCAGGCCGCCGCCCAGGCGGATGGCGTCGAGCAGTCGCGCATCTTCCGCCAGCGGCAGGCGTCCGCGATGGCGCACGGCGCCATACAGTTCCACCAGGGGGGCGGCGCGCGGGTCCGTAGCCTGGCGTTCCAGCTTCTCGCGCAGGGCGCCGAGGTCCTCGGAGCGTGGTGCATTCAGGCTGAAGATGCGCACGCGATCCCGGGGCATGAGCACCAGATCGGCGGTGCTGCCCGGTGCTTCGAGGGCGGCCATGGGTGAGGCAAAGCGGATACGGCTGCGCAGGGTGCGACGGTCTTCCCGCTCGATGAGCGCAAACTGCGTATCTACGCCCTGCAGCAGTGCGTCGGTGCTGCGCAGCAGCGTGGACAGGCGCATGTCGGGCTCGTACTCATAGGCGCCTGGACGATCCACGTGGCCTTCGAGCAGCACCACTTCCTGCAGCTCGTCTTCCAGCGGCAGAATGCGCAGCAGGTCGCCAGAGCGGATCGCGGTCGCCAGAATCTCCGCTTCGCTCAGTGCTGCCTGGCCGCGGTGAAAGTCGATGACCGTGCGGCTGCCCGCGGGCCGGATGCGCTCGATGATGGAGTCGCCCAGCGACGCGGTGGGCAGCAGGCCGCCGGCCATGGCCAGCACTTCGTCAAACCGCGTTTCGCCGCGCAATTCGTAGATGGCGGGGCGCTGTACTTCGCCACCGACGTACACGATGTCACCGATCGCGGGTATGAAGATCGTATCGTTGTGGCGCAGAAAGGGGTCGTTGTCGCTGCGGCCCTTGAGCAGCAGCTCGTAAAGATCCAGCCGGGCGATGATGCGACCGTCGCGGATCAGCTGGATATTGCGCAGCGTACCCGTGGGGGCGACGCCGCCGGTGGTGAGCAGGGCGTCGATCAGGGTGGACAGACCCCCGATGGTGTAGATGCCGGGCTGGCGTACGTCCCCTGAAACACGAACCTGGATCGTGCGCAGCTTGCCCATGGTAACCACTGCTCGCGCGCCGATCACGCGCTGCTCAAAGCCGGTGGTGATGAGCTTCTCGGCGTTGTCGAAGGTCAGGCCACCAACGGCGACAGGGCCAAATTCGGGAATCAGCACCTTGCCGTCGCGTGTGACCACCAGGTTGTATTCCACGTTTCGCTTGCCGAACAGCTGGATCACGATGTTGTCGCCCGGGCCGATGCGATAGTCAGCGGGTACGGGAATGCCCTCGACCGGTGCGAAGGTGCTGGGCGTGCGGTTGAAAATGTCGTAGCCGAACTGCTCCAGCGTGTCTTCCAGAGATTGCTTCTGGGCCGATTCCGCCAGCGTCAGGGCCTGCTGCTTGTCGCGGGCCAGGGCTTCCAGGCGGGTTTCTTCGTCTTCGTCGATGAGTGTGGGTGTGGTGACGTGGATGGTGGAGCTCGCCAGGGGTTCATCCTGCCCCGCGGGTGCGGCGGAGTAGTAGGAGCGCTTCTGCGTGACCTGCAGGGGCTCAACAAACGGCAGGTAATCGTCGCCGCTGGCCAGGGCCGTGGCACAGGGCACCAGGCCGGCGAGGGCGATGAGAAGGCCCAGCACGAACACGGCGGTGGTCTGCAGCGGGCTCTGTTGGTCGTTGGAGGGGTTCACTCGACTGTCTCCGGTTACTCTTGCCTTTAGCAGTGCAACCGGCGTGCCAGTCTTAAATTATATTATTAATCAATGGGTTAGGGTATTTCTAGGTTTATTGCATTATGCGAATATGCATATAAAATTGCATTATGCACTTACAGGATTCGCGTTTTGCAACTCTCGGCTGCGGCAGCGGACCCCGTACTCGCCGGCCCAGGGAGGGGTTGGCAGCCCTTCGCTGATCAGCAGTTCGATGTCGCGGGCCAGGTGGTCGCGCAGTTCGGTCTCAAGTGCTGCCGGCAGCGGCAGTGTGCTGCGGGTTTTGCGCGTGTTCCAGCGCTCGTACAGAAAGCGCAACCGGCCCTGCTGCTGGGGGGGGACCAGTTGCCAGAGCGCGCGCACGGGTCCGCGCTCACGCAGCCATACCCGAAGCTCGTGGGGTACGCGGTTGCTGCCGCCTCCGGCGTGCATGACCTCGCCCAGTCCATGGGGCGCGAAGCCCGCG
>JAUIMF010000002.1 GCA_030433415.1 Gammaproteobacteria bacterium
GTTCCCGGTGGTCTCACCATGCGCGAAGCCATACCGATCGTGCGCGCCCTGTGTGCCGAGAATGAGATCGTGGGCTTTGAAGTTGTCCAGCTCGATCCCCTTCTGGATACCACCTATCGTTCTGCCCTGAATGCGAACTACATCATGCACGCCTGTCTCACGGGTGTTGCCATGCGCCGTGAAGGCATCACCGATGGGGGGTACTTCTCGGAGTTGAGTACGGACGACCAGCGACCATCCTCGGGGGCGAGTGCGCCGCGCTCTGAGGATGCCGAAACGATAGACCCGGACTACGCCCGTCCCGGGTCCTGACCATGCGGGGAATCTGGCGTGACCCCGTGACGGTGTTTTTCGTTGCGGGGGCACTGTTTTTTCTTTGCTATACGTTACTGGCAAAAGACTCGGCGAATGAAATTCGCCTCGACGATGCCACGTTGGCGCTGCTCATCAACGACTACGAAGTCGTTACGGGGCACGCTGTGGACGAGGCGATGCGCCAGACCCTGATCGATGACTACTATCGCCGCGAACTGCTTTTTCGCGAGGCCGTGCGTGCCGGACTACACCTGCAGGACGGCGAGTTGCGTGAATCCCTGATCCGCCTCATGCAACAGCAGGTGAGCGGTGTGCTGCCCGAGCCCGACGACACCGATCTCGTGAGCTACTACACCGGGCACATGGAACGTTACTACGCCGAAGCAACGATCAGTTTTGAGCAGGTGTTTTTTGCGCAGGCGCCCGAGGATGGCGCGGCGGTGCGGTCCCGCCTTGAAGCGGGAGAGACCGTCACCGGGGATGTTCCCCCCTGGGGTGCGGTATATCCCCAGTATGGCGAGAGCATGGTGCAGGGCCTCTTCGGTAAGGCGATGCTGGCGCGGTTACGGACTCAGGAGTTGGATCGCTGGAGCGGTCCCTGGGAGTCCGCCAAAGGCTGGCACTTCGTGCGCGTCACACAGCGTGAGCCGGCGCGGCCGCTGCCGTTTGCCGCAGTGCGGGAGCAGGTGCGGCATGACCTGCAGGTACAGGCTCTGGATGAGCGTGTTGATGCGTTCGTGCAGGCGCGTGCGTCAGCATACCCCCTGGCATTGGATACGGCGGAGGATGCGCCCAAATAGTGCGACCCATCACGGTGCACGACCCGATTTGGTGCAGAAAATAACAGGGAAGGCCTGCGAAGCGGGATTTTTCTGGCCCGTCTTTTGCTCTTGTTAGGCAACCTTTGTTAGGCAACCTTTGTCAGGCAACGTTTAAATAAGGAAGTCCGCATGCGCTCCCGATCAACCCTCCGCATCCTGGTAAGCCGTATCGCTGCCCTGGCCATTACCGCTCTGGCATTCCTCACCAGTTCGACCATGGCCCAGACGGGAGAACCCATCCGCGTGGGCGTTCTGCATTCGGTGTCGGGCACCATGGCCATCAGCGAAACGACGCTCAAGGACACCGTGTTGATGCTCGTCGAGCAGCAGAACGCCCGGGGCGGTCTGCTGGGCAGGCCCCTTGAGGCGGTGGTCGTCGATCCGGCATCGGACTGGCCACTGTTTGCCGAGAAGGCCCGGGAACTGCTGGTGCGCGATCAGGTGGACGTTGTGTTCGGCTGCTGGACCTCGGTATCGCGCAAATCCGTATTGCCGGTATTTGAGGAACTCGACGGTCTGCTGTTCTACCCCGTGCAGTACGAAGGCGAAGAGTCATCAAAAAATGTGTTCTACACCGGTGCCGCACCAAACCAGCAGGCGATCCCCGCTGTGGATTACCTGATGGCGCAGGGGATCGAGCGCTGGGTGCTCGCGGGAACGGACTACGTTTACCCCCGCACCACCAACAAGATTCTGCAGGCCTACCTCGCCAGCAAAGGCGTGGCCGAAGACGATATCTTCGTCAGTTACACCCCCTTCGGGCATTCCGACTGGCAGTCCATCGTGGCCGAGATCAAACGCTTCGGGGGCACGGGCCGGGCCACGGCGGTCGTGTCCACGGTGAATGGGGATGCCAACGTGCCGTTCTACAAGGAACTGGCGAACCAGGGTGTGAATGCGAGCGATATTCCCGTTGTCGCTTTTTCTGTGGGTGAAGAGGAGTTGTCAGGTATCGACACGGCACCCCTGGTCGGACACCTCGCTGCGTGGAACTATTTCATGAGCGTCGAAAGCGACGCGAACTATGATTTTATCGACGCCTGGCTGGCCTACATCGGGGATGAAGACCGCGTGACCAACGATCCCATGGAGGCGCATTACATCGGTTTCAATATGTGGGCCAAAGCGGTGGAAAAGGCCGGTACCACGGCGGCCCCCGCCGTGCAGGACGCGATCATTGGTGTCTCCGTCCCCAATCTGTCCGGCGGTATGGCGACAATGTTACCGAACCACCATATCAGCAAGCCGGTACTGATCGGCGAGATTCTGGATGACGGCCAGTTCCAGGTTGTGTTCGAAACCCCGGAACCCATCGAGGGTGACGCCTGGTCCGACTATCTGCCCGGATCCCGGGATCTGCAGGCGGACTGGACCGCGCCGCGTCACTGCGGCAACTATCACACCGTCGAGCAGCGCTGCCTCGCGGGCGACACCGACTAGGCTGATATGCCCCTGCGATCCTTCGCGTTCTGGCTGGGCCTGCTGCTCTGTGCCCTGGCGCTCCCAACTGCAGCGTCCCTGCGCGATGACATCAATCGTTTGGGTGATGTGAGCAACGATACTCGCGGTGAGGTGCTGCAGGACATTCTTGCCTCGGATCATCCGGGCGTCGAGGCGCTGTTTGATGCCTACGGCCGGGGTGCGCTCTACCTCGACCGACGCAACGGCACTGTGGTGCAGGGTGAGCGCAAGGGCGCTCGCTACGAGCTGCGCGACCCGCTGACCGGAGACGAGCTCGGTGTGGCGGGACGTCGCGATGTGCGTCGCCTGCGGGTCGACAACAACCTGCGCGAAGAACTCGACACCCTGCTTGCGCTGCGGCAGCTCGGCACCGGTGATCCGGATGCGCGCGTGGCGGCGATACGCGCCGTCGTCGCAGCGCCCACCAGCGGCTCCGCCGCAGCCCTGCAGGCACGGATTGCGCAGGAAGCCGATCTCACGGTGCGCGAAGAACTCGAGGTCGCGATCGGTGTGCTGGCACTCGCAGGAGAGGATATCGACGTTATACGTCGCTCCCTGCCACTGCTTGCAGGTCGCACGGATATCATCACGCGCGGGGCGCTGGCAACGCTTTCGCAGCGCGCTGATGTGCCGAAGGAACTGAAGCGTCAGGCGCAGAAGCTCATGACCCGGGCCGAAGAAAAACTGCGCTGGCTCGCGCGCATCGAGGCGCTATTCTTCGGTCTCAGCCTCGGATCCGTACTGCTTCTTTCGGCAATCGGTCTCGCCATCACCTTTGGTGTGATGGGGGTGATCAACATGGCGCACGGAGAGCTGATCATGCTCGGTGCCTACACCACCTGGGTGTTACAGCAGGTGCTGCCGGGCAGTCCGGGGCTGGCCCTGGTGTTGGCGATACCCGCGGCGTTCCTCGTGTCGGGGCTGGTGGGGCTGGTCATCGAGCGCAGCGTGATCCGGTTTCTTTACGGACGCCCCCTCGAGACATTGCTTGCGACCTTTGGCGTCAGCCTGGTGCTGCAACAGGCGGTGCGCAGTATTTTTTCGCCGCTGAACCGTTCCGTTGTCACGCCGTCCTGGCTCAGCGGATCCTGGGAGTTGCTCCCCGGGCTTGCGCTGACCTACAACCGTCTGGCGATCCTGGTGTTTTCACTGGCCGTATTCGCGGCATTGCTGGCGCTGATGCGTTACACCCGGCTTGGGCTGCAGGTGCGCGCCGTGTCCCAGAACCGCGCGATGGCCCGGGCGCTTGGCGTTCGCAGCCACCGGGTTGACGCCCTGACCTTTGCCCTCGGTTCCGGTGTGGCGGGGGTGGCGGGGGTGGCACTTTCGCAGCTCACTAACGTAGGCCCCAACCTCGGACAGTCCTACATCATCGATTCGTTTCTGGTGGTGGTCTTTGGCGGGGTGGGAAACTTGTGGGGGACGCTGGTGGCCGCCTTTTCCCTCGGCGTGTTCAGCAAGCTGCTTGAACCGGCCACCGGCGCCGTACTCGCCAAAATTCTCGTCCTGCTCGGGCTGATCCTGTTTCTGCAGAGCCGTCCCCAGGGCCTGTTCCCCCGGCGGGGACGGGATGGGGGTACGTGATGAAGTGGATCGCGATACCCCCGGACCGCGCCGGTCGCGTCACGGTGCTGGTTCTCGTCGCTGCCGCGGTGCTTGTACCTCTGGCAAGCTTTCTGCCCGCAGACTCTGCGCTGGGGTTGTCGAGCTACACGGTCTCGTTGCTGGGCAAGTACCTGTGCTTTGCGATGCTGGCGCTGGCGCTGGACTTGATCTGGGGTTACGCCGGACTGCTCAGCTTGGGGCACGGGGCGTTCTTTGCTCTGGGAGGCTATGCCATGGGCATGTACCTCATGCGCCAGATCGGCGATCGCGGGGTCTACGGCAACCCGGAGCTCCCCGACTTCATGGTATTCCTCGACTGGCAGTCCCTGCCCTGGTATTGGTGGGGCTTTGACAGCGTCTACTTTGCGCTGGCAATGGTGCTGCTGATTCCGGGGATTCTCGCCCTGGTATTCGGATGGCTGGCGTTTCGCTCCCGCGTCTCGGGGGTGTATTTCTCGATCATGACCCAATCCCTGACCTTTGCCCTGATGCTGGCTTTCTTCCGCAATGAAATGGGTTTTGGCGGCAATAACGGCCTCACCGACTTCAAGGACATCGTGGGTGTTTCGCTGCAATCCCCGCAGACGCGTGCTGGCCTGTTTGCCGTTACCGCCCTGTTGCTGGCGCTGATCTATCTGGGTTGTCGGGTACTTCTGGAAACCCGCCTGGGCCGCGTACTCATCGCCCTGCGAGACGATGAAGCGCGGGTGCGGTTTCTTGGTTACTCGGTCGCGAGTTTCAAGCTGGTCGTATTCGTGCTGTCCGCGATGATCGCCGGCGTGGCGGGGGCGCTCTATGTACCGCAGGTCGGGATTATCAATCCGGGTGAGTTTCAGCCGCTCAATTCCATCGAGATCGCGATCTGGGTGGCCGTCGGTGGGCGAGGGACGCTGCACGGTGCCATGCTCGGTGCCCTGGTCATCGCCCTCGCAGAAACGATACTGACGGGCTCGCTGCCCGAGCTGTGGCTGTTTGCGCTGGGTGGTGTGTTTCTGGCAGTCACGCTGTTCCTTCCGCGCGGGTTGATGGGCCTGAGGTCGACGTCGTGAGCAGCGTGCTCGACACGGATCATGGGGTCATTCTGTACCTCGAAAACCTGAGCGTCAGCTTCTCGGGTTTCAAGGCGCTGAACGAACTGACGCTGAGCGTGGATGACGGCGAATTGCGCTGTCTCATCGGGCCCAATGGCGCGGGAAAAACAACGCTGATGGACGTGATCACCGGGCGGACGCGACCCGATAGTGGTCGCGCCTACCTTGGCCAGCGCATCGATCTGCTGCAGGAGGACGAGGCAACCATCGCCCGTCTGGGCATCGGTCGAAAATTCCAGAAACCGAGCGTGTTTCCGTGCCTGAGCGTGCGGGAGAACCTTGGTCTGTCCATTGCGGGCAATCGTTCGCCGTGGCAGGCGATGCGTTATCGCGCGAGCGCCGCCGAGCGAGAGCGTCTCGACGAGTTGCTGGTCACCAGTGGTCTGGCCGATGAGCGCGACAGAGCGGCCGCCGATCTGTCCCATGGTCAGAAGCAGTGGCTGGAAATCGGCATGCTGCTGGCGCAGGAGCCCCGATTGCTGTTGATAGACGAGCCGGTCGCAGGAATGACACCGCAGGAAGTGGAGCGCACGGCTCAGCTGCTGCGGTCGCTGGTACCCGAGCGCTCCGTGGTTGTGGTGGAACACGATATGGCGTTTGTACGCTCCATTGCCCGTCGGGTCACGGTGCTCCATGAGGGGGCGGTGCTGATGGAAGGCAGCATGGATGACGTGCAGGCAGATGCCCGGGTCCGCGAGGTTTACCTGGGGGAATCATGCTGACGGTATCGGGTCTGCAGCAGTATTACGGCGCCAGTCATACCCTGCGCGATCTGTCCCTTGAGGTTACCCAGGGCCGGGTGCTGTGTCTGCTGGGTCGCAATGGTGTGGGCAAGACCACCTTCCTCAAGGCGCTGATGGGCCTGGTGCCGGCCAGGGCCGGAAGCATTACCCTGGGCGGTGAGGCGCTGGAAGGGCTGGGCACCGAGGCGCGGGTGCGTCGGGGCTTTGGCTACGTCCCTCAGGGGCGCATGATTTTTCCCGATCTCACGGTGCGCGAAAACCTCACGCTGGCCCTGGCCGGACAGGGACGGCGCAAGCCCGCGATCCCCGAGCGAATCTTCGAGTTCTTCCCCGTACTGCACGACATGGCCGAGCGTCGCGGGGGTGATCTGTCGGGGGGGCAGCAGCAACAACTCGCTATCGGTCGGGCCCTGGTGCTTGAACCCAGAGTGCTGTTTCTGGATGAGCCCTGTGAGGGTATTCAACCCAATATTGTGCAGCTCATTGGCAAGGTGCTGCGTGCGCTGCGGGACGAAGGCATGGCGATTCTGCTGGTGGAACAAAAGCTGCCCTTTGCCAGGGCCGTGGGTGATGCCTTTGCGATCATGGATCGAGGCGAGATCGTTGCCGACGGCGCGATCCCGGATCTCAGTGATGCCCTTGTGAATGAGTATCTGACCGTCTGATGGACTTCAACCCGTGTTTCCAGCGATTCGTCGCAGCGACGCTACCGTCCGTAGTGATGAATAGGGTATAAACGGCGGTTTTTCACCGCGGAGCCATCCCTATGAGCCTGTTCTCCCTTTCCCGCAATCCCTCGTCCCGCAATACGGTGTCTCGCAGTACGCTGTCGCGCAACCTGTTGCTGAGTGCTTCCGTTGCGGCAGCCCTGTTCTTGCCCGGCGCCGCGCAGGCCGCCGACACGCCCGAGCGCGCAGATGTTCCCGCCGAGTACAAGTGGGACCTGTCGGCCATGTACAGTTCCACGACCGCCTGGGAAGAGGACGCGGCGCGTCTGGATGAACTCATCGACGCGGTCGTCGCCTACAAGGGGCGTCTTGCAGAGAGCGGTGATGTGCTGCTTCAGGCCCTCAAAGCGCAGGAAAAGGCGGCGCGGTTGGTGGGCAACCTTTATGTGTTCGCTGGGCTGCGCTCGTTTGAGGACCAGCGCGATGGCGACAACTCGGCGCGTTTCTCCCGCGCCCAGGGCCTGCTGGCAGGATTCAACGAGCGCAAGGCCTTCTTGGCCCCTGAGTTGCTCGCGATCAGCGAGGAAGACCTTGCGGCCATGATCGAGGCGACGCCGGGGCTTGAGGTTTACCGCCACTATTTTGCCGAGCAGGCGCGTATGCGTCCCTATACGCTCAGCGAAGCCGAAGAGCGTTTGCTGGCTATGGCCAACGATCCCCTGGGCAAGTTCAGCAATGTGTTTTCGTCTCTGAACAACGCCGATATGAAGTTCGGCACCATCGTCGATGAGAACGGCGAGACCGTGGAGCTCACCAAATCGCGCTACGGTGCGTTCCTTAACTCCACGGACCGCCGCGTGCGCCAGGATGCCTGGCAGGGTCTGTTCCGGGAGTACGAAAAGCTGGGCAATATGCTGGCTGCCAACTACGAAGGCCACGTGAAGGGTCGCGTGTTTACCGCCCGCGCCAAGGGCTTCGATTCGGCGCTGCACTCCGCCACCTATCGCAGCGCCATTCCCCAAGAGGTCTATCTGAATCTGGTGAAGGCAGCGCGCGAAGGCGCCGAACCCCTGCAGCGCTACCTGGAGCTGCGCCGCCAGGCCCTGGGTGTGGAGCGCCTGGAAATCTGGGATATGTACGCGCCTATCATCGAGCCGGCGTACAAGGACATTCCCTTTGAAGAGGCAAAAGAGATCGTCGCCGCAGCGCTGACGCCCATGGGTGCCGATTATCTGGATCTGTACTGGCGTGGCTTCGAAGAGGGCTGGGTGGACGCCTATGAGAATGCGGGCAAGCGCGGGGGCGCCTATTCCTGGGGGACCTTTGATTCCAAGCCGTATCTGTCCATGAACTATCAGGGAACCCTGAGCGATGTGTCTACGCTCGCCCATGAGTATGGTCACTCCCTGCACTCCTGGATGACGCGCAATACGCAGCCCCATGTCTACGGCTACTACGAAACCTTTGTGGCAGAGGTGGCGTCCATGACCAACGAGGCGCTGCTTTACCAGAAAATGCTGAAGGAGACCGAGACTCCGCAGGAGCGTGTCTACCTGCTGCAAAACTATCTGGACGAGTTCCGCGGCGGCTTCTATCGCCAGGCGTCCTTTGCGGACTTCGAGATGCGTGCCCACGCGGCCGTCGAAGCGGGCGAAGCGCTGACCAAGGACTCCCTGAACGAGATCTACGCCGACGTCTTTGATGCCTACTATGGTGATGCGGTACACGCCGATCCGCTGAACGCCAGCGAGTGGAGTCGTATCCCGCACTTTTTGCGCACCGACAACTTCTACGTCTACCAGTACTCCACGTCCTTCGTAGCGGCGACGGCGCTGGCCAAGCGTATTCTCGAAGAGGGCGAGCCGGCCCGCGACCGCTTCCTGGCGATGCTCAGCGCTGGCAGCAGTGATTACGCCATCGAGTTACTCAAGGATGCCGGCGTGGACATGACGACCACTCAGCCGGTCTACGACACCATCGAGGTTTTCTCAACGATGGTGGATGAACTCGAGAAGGCGCTGGCGGAACTCTGATCCCGTAAGCGCTGCTGGCATTGCGCTGGCGGCGCGTCCCGGATCAGGCGGCGCCGGACAACGCCGCCTGGCTTGTCATGGCCATCGCTGTATCGAGCATGCGATTGGCAAATGCCCATTCGTTGTCGTACCAGGCCATGACCTTGACCAGTTCTCCGTTGACGCGTGTTTGTGTTGCATCGAACACACTCGAATCGGCGCAGTGATTAAAGTCCACAGAAACCAGCGGTGCCTGATTGACCGACAACACCCTGCCAAGGGGGCCATTGCTTGCCGTTTGCATTATGGCATTGACCTCGGCGACCGTCGTGGGGCGTGAGGCGATAAAGTTCAGGTCGACAACCGACACATTGATCGTGGGCACACGCAGCGCCATGCCATCCAGGCGACCGGCGAGCTGCGGCAGTACCTCGCCGATTGCCGCAGCAGCTCCGGTCCGCGTGGGAATCATCGACTGCGTTGCCGCCCGGGCACGGTAAAGATCACCGTGGTACGCATCAGAGAGCTGTTGATCATTCGTGTAGGCGTGGACGGTAGTGACGTTACCTTTTTCGATGCCCAGGGCGTCGTGCAAAGGGGCGACCAGGGGTGCCAGACAGTTCGTGGTGCACGACGCGTTTGAGATGATGCGCTCGGTGCCGGTCAACTGCTGATCATTGATGCCGAACACCACGGTGCCGTCCAGATTCTTACCGGGTGCCGACACGAGAACCTTTCGTGCGCCTGCGTCCAGATGCGCACTGGCGCGCTCGCGCTCGGTGAACAGCCCCGTGCACTCGCAGACCACGTCAATATCCATGGCTGCCCAGGGTAGCTGCGCCGGGTCGCGCTCGCGCAATACGCTGATGCGATGACGGCCAACGACGAGCTGGTCGTCCGTTTGCTCAATCTCGATGGGAAAACGTCCATGCACAGAGTCGTATCGTGTGAGGTGGGCGTTCACACTGGCGTCACCAAGGTCATTGATCGCGACAATCTCCACCAAGTGCCGCAGTTCTTCGTCGCGCTCAATCAATGCTCGCAGAATGTTCCGACCTATTCTTCCATAGCCGTTGATGGCGATCCGTAACATGGTGGGGCTCCTAATTGTGTAGTAAAACAACATAAAACGAGTAAATTGCCAGCAATAACAGATCAAAAAGCAAAATAAATGTAGTAATAATAAAATATTGTGGCATGATGGCGTTATCAAGACCTGTGGAGCACCGCGTGCCTCATCGAAGCACTGAAAACCTGTTGCAAGAGTTGGGAGCGGCCGTCGAGCGGTTGACCAAGTCCGAGCGACGCGTTGCCGAGGTGATTCTGGATGACCCCCGCACGGCAACGCGCCTGAGTATTGCGGCGCTTGCCGAACGGGCCCAGGTCAGCGAGCCGACGGTCAACCGCTTCTGCCGCAAGTTCGAGCCGGCGGGGTTCCCTGCATTCAAACTGCGCCTGGCGCAATCCCTGGTACTGGGTGTTCCCTATGTCAGTTCCGCGGTGGCACCAGGCGACGACACGCAGACGGTCACGTCCAAGATTCTCGACGGGGCTGCCCAGACGCTGCGGGCGTTGCCGGCGCAGCTGCCATCGACGTTGATTGATCAGGTGGTGGATGAATTGCTCAATGCGCGCAGGATTTTCTTTTGTGGCATGGGCGTGTCAGGGGTCGTCGCCCAGGATGCGGAGCATCACTTCTTTCGATTTGACCTGCCGGTCAGTGCCCATTCCGACTCGCTGATGTTGCGTATGTACGCCGCTGCGGCATCGCCCGGAGAATTGTTCTTCGTGATTTCGCACACCGGGCGTACGCGGGAGCTGGTTGAGATCGCCCAGCTTGCCCGGCAGCGCAATGCCACCGTGGTTGCGCTCACGGCCCGCGGGTCCGCCCTGGCGCGAAGCAGTGATCTGGCTATTGAATTGGAGGTCGCGGAGGACACCGATGCCTATATGCCCATGACGTCGCGCCTGCAGCACCTGGCGGTGCTCGACGTCGTGGCGGCGGGCGTGGCCCTGCGCCGGGGCGAGCGTCTGCAGTCGCGGCTGCGGGCGATTAAGGAGAGTCTGCGCACCACACGTTTTGCACCGCCTTCGGAGGTTAGTCAATGAACCAGTTCCTTCAGCAGGATGGCGGTCGCGTGGACAGTCCCAGTCACGAGAGTCTGCGCCGGAACGTCAGTCATCTGGGCAGCATTCTTGGCGAGACCATGGCCGCGAGCCGGGGCGACGAGTTTCTTGCGCGCGTAGAGCAGATTCGCCTGCTGTCCAAGGCGGCGAGCATGGGCGATGCTGACAGCCCGGCGGAGCTCGAAACGGTACTGGCCGGCTTGAATCACGACGAGCTGGCTCCCGTGGCCCGCGCTTTTGCACAGTTTCTGAATCTGGCGAATATCGCTGAGCAGCACCATGGCCTGTCGCGGGAGATGGATGCGAAGAATTCCGCCAGCAACACCCTGACAGCGATTCTGGGCAAGCTCGCCGCCGAGGGCCTGGACCACGATGCCATTCATGACGCGGTGGCAGAGCTGAGTATCGAGCTGGTGCTTACTGCACATCCGACCGAAATTACCCGGCGTTCGCTCATTCACAAGTACGAAGAAATCGAACGCTGCCTGCGCGAGCTGGAATCACCGGAGCTCACGGACTACGAGCGTCGCCGCGTGGATCGCCGCCTGCGCGAACTGGTGGCCCAGCTCTGGCATACGCACGAGTTTCGCGAGGCGCGGCCGAGCCCGGTGGATGAGGCGCGGTGGGGGTTCGCGGTGATGGAGAACTCGCTCTGGCGTGCAGTGCCCGAGTTTCTGCGCCGTCTCGACGAGGCCCTTCGCCACCTCACCGGACGGGGGCTGCCTCTGGATGCCGCACCGGTCGTGTTCTCGTCGTGGATGGGCGGTGATCGCGACGGCAATCCCTTTGTCACCGCCGCGGTAACGCAGGAAGTACTGTTGCTGGGCAGCTGGCAGGCGGCGGCGTTGTATGTCGACGCGGTGGACGCTCTGGTGCAGGAGCTGTCCATGAGCGCGGCCAGCGAAGCCCTGCGCACCCGGGCGGGCGAGCACCGGGAACCCTATCGCCGGGTGTTGACCGAACTCAGGGAGCGTCTGCGACGCTGGCGGTCAGCGCTTGAGCGACAACTGCGGGGCGAGACACCCTCAGAGGATGACCTGGTGTCGTCCCTCGAGCTTATCCGTGAGCCGCTCATGCTGTGCTACGAGTCCCTGCACGCCTGTGGCATGGGCGTGATTGCTGATGGCAGGTTGCTCGACACACTACGTCAATTGCAGTGTTTCGGCCTGAATCTGGTGCGCATGGATATTCGCCAGCATTCCGAGCGCCACAGTGCCGCGTTGAGCGAGATCACCGAGTATCTGGGTCTAGGCGCCTACGATGACTGGGACGAGGAAGGGCGCCGGGGCTGGTTGCAGCAGGAACTGCAGAGCCGTCGTCCTCTGGTCAGTCCCGATTGGGACTGCAGCGACGACACCCGCGAGGTGCTGGACTGCTGTCGCACGATTGCAGCCCAGGCTCCCGGGGCGCTGGCGTGCTACATCATTTCGATGGCCCGCAATGTCTCGGATGTGTTGGCGGTAAAGTTGTTGCTTAAAGAAGCGGGCTGCAGCTATGACCTGCCCGTGGTGCCGCTCTTCGAAACCCTGGATGACCTGGATCGCGCACCGGTCGTGATGAGCCAGCTGTTTGCTTGGCAGCGCGAGGCGGGGCAGGTGCCCAGGCAGCAGATGGTGATGATCGGTTACTCGGACTCCGCCAAGGACGCCGGTATTCTGGCCGCCGCATGGGCGCAGTACCGGGCCCAGGAGAATCTTCTGCAGGCGGGGCGGGACGCCGGTGTACCGGTGCAACTGTTCCACGGGCGCGGCGGTACCATCGGGCGCGGTGGAGCACCGGCGCACGAGGCACTGCTGTCCCAGCCCCCCGGATCCCTGGACTGTGGTTTTCGCGTTACCGAGCAGGGCGAGATGATCCGTACCAAACTCGGTATGACCGGCCTGGCGGTGAAGACCCTGGCGCTGTACACCAGTGCGATCCTCGAGGCACGGACCGTGAGTCCCCCCGAGCCGCGACCGGAATGGCGGGAGCTCATGGATCGGGTGGCACAGAATTCCTGTGATATCTACCGCGGCGTTGTGCGCGGGAATCCGGATTTTCTACCGTACTTCCGTCAGGCAACGCCCGAGGGAGAACTCGGTGCGCTACCGCTGGCTTCGCGCCCGACGTCGCGTAAGAAGGATGGCGGCATCGAGGCCCTGCGCGCGATTCCCTGGATATTCTCGTGGACCCAGAACCGTCTCATGCTGCCCTCATGGCTGGGTGCCGGGCAGGCGCTGGAGCAGGAACGGACTGCCGGTGGTGAAGACACCATTGCGACCATGGCGCGGGACTGGCCGTTCTTTACCACGCGGCTATCCATGCTCGAAATGGTCTACGCCAAGACCGATAGCGGACTGTCGGCGATCTACGACGCGCGCCTCGTTGCTCCCGAGCTTCGTTACCTGGGGGACGAACTGCGCCAGCAACTTTCAGCCGACATTCACACCGTGCTCGATATCCTGGGGCAACGACAGTTATTGGACGGAGCCGAGTGGGTGCGCGAGTCCCTGGGTTTGCGCAACATCTACACGGGCCCCCTGAATATGCTGCAGGCGGAACTACTGGCGCGGCTACGCCAGGACGATGATGAGACCGTACGCCAGGCCATCATGATCACCATCGCCGGTGTGGCGGCGGGCATGCGCAACACCGGCTGAACCAGTGGCGCAAAACACAGGAATACCAATGACCAGTATTAATACCAACGTGGCGCGGGTCACCGCCCGCATCCGTGAGCGTAGCGAGCAGCAGCGGGGTGATTACCTGGCCCTGATGGAGCAGGGCAGGGCGCAGCAGCCCCAGCGTTCCCAATTGTCCTGTGGCAATCTCGCCCACGGTTTCGCGGCCTGTGCCAGCGACGACAAGGACCGGATCCGTCTGATGGAGTCGGCGAATATCGGCATCGTCACCGCCTACAACGACATGCTTTCGGCGCATCAGCCGTATGCCGATTACCCGGAGCTCATCAAAGCCCACCTGCGAAACGTCGGCAGCACCGCGCAGGTCGCCGGAGGTGTGCCGGCCATGTGCGACGGCGTTACGCAGGGACAGACGGGTATGGAAATGTCGCTGTTCAGCCGCGACAACATTGCCCAGGCGACGGCGCTGGCCCTCACGCACCAGATGTTCGACGGCGTGATCTGCCTGGGCATCTGCGACAAGATCGTGCCGGGCATGGTCATGGGCGTGCTGCGCTTCGGGCATCTGCCCGCCCTGTTTATTCCCGCCGGACCCATGACGTCGGGATTACCCAATGGCGAGAAAGGGCGTATTCGTCAGCTCTATGCCGAGGGCAAAGTGGGGCGCGACGCGCTGCTTGAGGCCGAGGCTGCCTCCTATCACAGCGCGGGTACCTGCACTTTTTATGGCACCGCCAACAGCAATCAGCTGATCCTCGAGGCGATGGGCCTGCAGTTGCCCGGAGGTTCCTTCGTCAACCCCGGCACCCCGTTGCGCGAGGCGTTGACCCAGAGGGCG
This sequence comes from Gammaproteobacteria bacterium, assembly GCA_030433415.1. Taxonomy (GTDB): domain Bacteria; phylum Pseudomonadota; class Gammaproteobacteria; order Pseudomonadales; family Halieaceae; genus Congregibacter. Next base: position 14,303 of record JAUIMF010000002.1, read on the forward strand.
TCCGAGCAGATCGCGCGTATCGCGACGACAGGTGCCGATCCGCGACCGCTGACTGACGTGATCGACGAGCGTTCCTTCGTCAATGCCATTGTCGCGCTGCTCGCGTCCGGGGGCTCGACCAACCATGCTATTCACCTGATTGCCATGGCCCGGGCTGCGGGGTTGATCGTCAACTGGGATGATCTGTCGGAGCTGTCATCGGTCGTGCCGCTGTTGGCCCGGGTGTATCCCAACGGTCAGGCCGACGTGAACCACTTTCACGCCGCCGGGGGCACGGCGTTTCTGTTTCGGGAGTTGCTCGAAGGTGGATTTCTTCAGGGTGAGGCGAAAACCGTCTGGGGCGATGACATGCATGATTTCTGTCAGGAACCCTGCCTCGATGAGGGACGCCTGTCATTCAGACCGGCCGCGCCCCGGAGCCTGGATGCCGAAGTCCTTCGACCTGCTACGGACCCCTTCGCTGATGAGGGTGGACTGCGACTGCTCAAGGGCAACCTTGGCCGCGGCGTGATGAAGGTGTCGGCGGTGAAACCCGAGCATCGACGCGTGGTGGCGCCCGCCATAGTGGTGGACACCCAGGAAGCCCTCGCCGAGCTGTTCAATGAAGGGTCGCTGGAGCGGGACTGCGTGGTGGTGGTGCGTTTTCAGGGGCCAAGGGCCAATGGCATGCCGGAGTTGCACAAGCTCACGCCGTTGCTCGGTGTGCTGCAGGACCGCGGCTTTGCGGTGGCCCTGGTGACAGATGGGCGCATGTCTGGCGCCTCGGGTAAAGTGCCCGCCGCGATTCATGTGGTGCCCGAGGCCTCATTGGGCGGACCTATCAGCCGCGTGCAAAATGGCGACATGATCACCGTAGACGGGGAGCAGGGCGAATTGATCCTCGATGTGACCGACGATGTGCTGGCAACGCGCTCTGCAGCGGTGTGCAGCGTAGACAGCAGTCAGGGCGTCGGTCGTGAATTGTTTGCGCTCTTCCGCCGTGTGGTGACGACCGCCGAGGAAGGCGCCACCGTATTTTTCGGGAGTTGACCGTGGCACAGCAATGGAAGCTCGTGGGCGACGTGGGCGGTACCAATGGCCGCTTCGCCGTTGTGGATGCCACGACGGGCAAACTGGCCTGGCGCCGAACGCTGGCGGTGGAGGAATGCCCGGACTTTGGTGACGCCCTTGGCGCATTTCTGGACGGTGTGGCCGAGCAGGGCCTATGGGAGGCTACCCCCGTCGACGGTTGCCTCGCCGTGGCTTCGGGTGAACTGGGACAGACGATCGCGTTTACCAACAGCTCCTGGATTATCGACTCCCAGGCTGTGGCGCAGAAGCTGCAGCTCGAACGCATTCGCTACCTCAACGATTTCGAAGCGATCGGGTATGCGGTGCCAGACCTTGCGCAGGGCGACTGGATCCAGATTGGCGATGGAGAGCCGCAGGTGGATCGACCCATTGTGGTGCTCGGCCCAGGTACGGGGCTGGGCGTGTGTGCTGTGGTGCCGACAGGATCGCGCGTATCGGTCCTGCCCGGAGAGGGCGGCCACGTGGATTTTGCGCCGGTGGACGACGTCGAAGTCGAGATACTGCGTCTGCTGCGCACCCGGTACTCGCGCGTGTCGGCCGAGCGCGTGTTATCAGGCATGGGACTGCAGAACCTGTACTGGTCCCTCGCTACTTTGCGGGGCGTCGCTGCGACAACGGCCCAACCCGACGATCTGTCGCCGGCACAGATAACGGCGGCGGCCCTGGCCGGCGAAGAGATTGCGGTCGAAACGCTACAGGTGTTCTTCAGAATACTCGGCGGTGTCACCGGAAATTTCGCCCTGACCTTCGGTGCCCACGGTGGTGTTTATCTGGCAGGCGGCATTCTGCCGCGTCTAGTAAACGAGCTGCTGAACAGTGAATTCCGCGAGCGTTTTCTGGCCAAGGGACGCTTCGAGAGTTACCTGCGGGACATTCCCACTCGGTTGATTACGGCAGACGATCCCGGTCTTGAAGGGGCCGCACGATATCTTGAGAAGGGAGTAGAGAAATGAGCAAGGCCCTGAGCATTCTGCAGCAGGCACCCATGGTCCCCGTGATTGCACTGCAGAACCTGGAACAGGCGGTTCCCCTCGCCGAGGCGCTGGTGCGCGGTGGACTGCCGGTACTCGAAATCACGCTGCGTACGCCCGCCGGCCTGCCGGCGATCCGCGCGATCGCTGACGCTGTGCCGGGCGCGATTGTCGGCGCCGGTACCGTGCGTAACCCCGCGGATTTTCGCGCTGCGATAGACGCAGGCAGTGAATTCGTTATCACACCGGGCATCACGCAGGCGACGCTCGACACCGCAGCGACCACCGAGGTGCCCCTCATTCCCGGCATTGCCACCGCCAGTGAGTTGATGCTGGCCATGGATCACGGTCTGCACACGGTGAAGTTCTTTCCCGCGGAAGCGAGCGGCGGCGCGGCGGCACTCAAGGCGCTTGCGGGTCCGTTTCCCGAGGTGCGCTTCTGCCCCACCGGTGGCATTGGTATGCACAACCTGACCGACTACCTGGATCTGCCCACGGTCATCACCGTCGGCGGAAGCTGGGTGATGCCCCAGGCCCTGCTCGACAGCGGTGACTGGGATGGCATTGCAACGCGGGCCCGCGAGGTAGTACGGGTGATCGATGAACACACCCGGCCTAAGCCCGGTAACTGACCGCAAGGAACCTTATGGACATTCTGATTTTTGGTGCGCGGGGTGATCTGTCGGCGCGCAAGCTGTTCCCGGCGCTGTATCACCTCGACAGTTGTCGTCTGCTGCCCGAGGACGTACAGATTCTTGCGCTGGCGCGAGAGGATATCTCCCTTGAGGTGTTTCTCAACGACCTGAAGGAGCGGGTGCGGCGCTACGTAGATGACCAGCGCTGGTCCACGGAACAGTGGGAGGCCTTTGCATCGCGTTTTTCGTATCTTTGCTTCGATTTCAGGGATCAGGCGCAGTTTCAACTGCTCGCCGAACGCCTGGCTCCCGAGCGCACGGCCATGTTCTATCTAGCGACGCCGCCGTCGCTGTTTGGCCCGATCTGTGAGCACCTCGGCGCCGCGCAGTGCCTGGAGGGCGACCGCCGGGTGCTGCTGGAAAAACCCATCGGCCACGACCTGCAAAGCTGTATAGAGGTCAACGATACGGTGGCGCGCTTCTTCCCGGAGGAAGCGATCTATCGCCTGGATCATTACCTGGGCAAAGAAACGGTGCAGAATCTGCTGGTGCTGCGCTTTGGCAACCGCTTCATCAATACCCAGTGGGACCAGAGCTGCGTTGATCACGTGCAGATCACCGTGGCCGAACCCATTGGTATCGAGGGACGCTGGTCCTACTACGATAGCGTGGGGCAGTTGCGGGACATGGTTCAGAACCATCTGATGCAGCTGCTGTGCCTGGTGGCCATGGAACCCCCCAATTCGATGACCGCTGAGGGTATCCGTGATGAGAAGGTGAAAATCGTGCGCGCCCTGCGTCCCATCGATGCGGCGAATGTGCGCGATCACGCGGTGCGGGGGCAGTACAGTGCCGGCTGGCTACGTGGTGAACCCGTACCGGGCTATCTCGAAGAGGAAGATTGCCCCGAAACCGACAGTCGCACCGAGACCTTTGTGGCACTCAAGGCCTTCATCGACAACTGGCGCTGGGCCGGTGTGCCGTTCTACCTGCGCACCGGTAAGCGCATGCCGGAAAAACTCACCGAGATTGTCATCACTTACAAAGCGCTGCCGCACAATATATTTGCCCAGGCGGGACGGGACGATGTACCCAATCGTCTGGTGATCCGGCTGCAGCCCAACGAGGGCATCGAGATGCAGATGGTGTCCAAGCAGCACAGCCTGAAAAACAAGATGGGTCTGGTTACCCAGACGCTGAACCTGGATTTTCTCGGGTCGTCGGGCCTGGATCGCATTCCCGATGCCTACGAGCGTCTGTTCCTCGATGCGATCAATGGCGATCAGTCCCTGTTCGTCGGTCGCGAAGAGGTCGAAGAGTCCTGGCGCTGGTGCGACGGTCTGATCGAGGCCTGGCAAGAAAATGGGCTCGGTCTGCAGCGCTACCAGGCCGGTTCCTGGGGGCCGACGAAAGGCGAGCTGCTTATCGAGAAAGATGGCCGGAGCTGGCATGCCTGAGCTGCGCTGGCACCGTTTTTCTGATCGCGGAGCCCTCGACAATGCCCTGGCGAACCGCGTTGCCGGCGCGCTCGAAGAGGGATTGTTGCAGCGCTCATCGGCGAGTCTCGTCGTCTCGGGTGGTTCAACGCCCCGCGGCGTGTTTACGCAGCTTTCCCAGCGCCCCATCGACTGGCCCCGGGTAAAGGTGACCCTGGCCGACGAGCGCTGGGTGCCGGCTTCGCACGCCGACAGCAATGAGCGACTCGTATGCGAGACGCTGCTACAGGACGCTGCGGCCCCGGCGAACTTCGTGTCTCTGTACCTTGACGGAAGCTCGGCGCAGGTAGCGCAGGAGGCGGTGGCGCAGCGCCTGGCCGCGCTCGATACCTTTGATGTGGTGATGCTGGGTATGGGTGAAGATGGCCATACCGCGTCGTTGTTTCCCGAGAGCACGGCGCTGGCGCAGGGCTTGGACCTGGCGAACAAATCGCCCTGCATTGCCGTGACGCCGCCGCACGCCCCGCACGATCGTATGAGTCTCACGCTGCAACGCCTGGCAGATACCCGAACACTGATCTTGCACATCACCGGGGATCGCAAGCGCGAGGTGTTTGAAGAGGCGTTTGCGCGTGGTGATGCTCTGCGCTGGCCCGTCGCGGCACTGGACACGCTGCCGTTGCCCGAGGTCGACGTGTACTGGGCGCCCTGAGCAAGATTTAACGGTAGGCACCCCGCCTGCTTTACAATGGGATTCTTTGCCTGGGAAATCCCTTCATGGACGAGGACAAAAACCCGTCGTCAGCCCGCGATGCGGCCCTGCGTTATCACGCCTATCCCAAGCCCGGGAAGCTCGAAATCCGCGCCACTAAGCCACTGGCAAACGGTCAGGATCTGGCACGCGCCTATTCTCCTGGGGTGGCCGAGGCGTGTATCGAGATTGGCAAAGACCCCGCGAAGGCCGCGGACTACACCGCCCGCGGCAATCTCGTCGCGGTGGTCAGCAATGGCACCGCCGTTCTGGGTCTGGGGGATATCGGTGGCCTGGCATCCAAGCCGGTTATGGAAGGCAAGGCGGTGCTGTTCAAGACCTTCGCGGGCATCGACTGTTTCGATATTGAGCTGAACGAGCGCGATCCAGAAAAACTCGCGGATATCGTGTGCGCCATGGAGCCGTCCTTTGGCGCCATCAATCTGGAAGACATCAAGGCGCCGGACTGTTTCGTGGTGGAGCAACGCTGCCGCGAACGCATGAATATTCCCGTCTTTCACGATGACCAGCACGGTACCGCCATCGTGGTGGGTGCTGCAGCGAAAAACGCCCTGCGCCTTGCAGGTAAGCGCTTCGAAGACATAAAGATTGTGTCGACCGGCGGTGGTGCGGCGGGCATCGCTTGCCTGAACATGCTGCTGAAACTCGGCGTACGTCGCGAAAACATCTGGCTGTGTGATATCCACGGGCTCGTGTACAGCGGTCGTGAAGAGGACATGAATCCCCAGAAAGCGGCCTTCGCCCAGGATACGGACGCTCGGACTTTGGATGATGTCATTGCCGGTGCGGACTTCTTTCTGGGCCTGAGCGGGCCAAAGGTCCTGACGCAGGAGCATGTGGCGGCGATGGCCGAGCGTCCCATTATCTTTGCCCTGGCCAACCCCGTGCCCGAGATTCTTCCGGACGAGGTCCGGGCGGTGGCCCCCGAGGCCCTGATGGCGACGGGGCGCTCCGACTACCCGAATCAGGTGAACAACGTGCTCTGCTTTCCGTTCATCTTCAGGGGTGCACTGGACGTCGGTGCCACCGAGATCAACGACGCGATGCAACTTGCCTGCATCGATGGCATTGCAGCGCTGGCGCGCGCGACCACCAGTGCAGAGGCCGCCGAAGCGTATCAGGAAGAGCAACTGGTATTTGGTACCGACTACTTGATTCCAAAGCCGTTTGATCCCCGGCTGATGGGCGTGGTCGCCAGCGCCGTGGCCAAGGCAGCGATGGAGTCCGGTGTGGCGACGCGGCCCGTTGAGGACTTCGAGGCCTACCGCGAACGCCTGGATGGTTCCGTATTCCGTTCCGCATTGATTATGCGCCCCGTATTCGCCGCCGCCGCGCGTTCCCAGCGCCGCATCGTATTTGCCGAAGGAGAGGATGAGCGCGTATTGCGCACGGCGCAGTCCATCGTCGAAGAGATGACGGACCGGCCCATTCTCATCGGTCGACCCGAGATCATTGCAAGACGTTGCCAGCGTGCGGGACTGACGATCCGTCCCGGCGAGGACTTCGAGATCGTCAACCCCGAGGATGATCCCCGCCACCGCAAATACTGGGAGGCGTATCTTGCGCTGATGGCGCGGCGCGGCGTAACGCCGGATCTTGCGAAGGTGATCATGCGCACCAACACGACGGCGATTGCCGCGATCATGGTGTACTGTGGCGATGCTGACAGCCTGGTCTGCGGCAGCTTCGGCCAGTATCTCTGGCATCTGAACTACATACGCCAGATTCTCGCCCGCGATGGCTACCACCCTCGGGGAGCGCTGTCGCTGATGATTATGGACGACGAGCCGCTGTTCATCGCCGACACCCACGTGCATCCGGAGCCCACACCCGAGCAGATTGCCGACACCGTGATTGCGACAGCGAATCACGTGCGGCGATTCGGTCTTAAGCCGAACATAGCGCTGTGTTCGCACTCGCAGTTTGGCAACCTGGATACCGACAGCGGCCGACGCATGCGCGAAGCGTTGCAGATACTCGAGGCCCGGGAGCCGGATTTTGATTACGAGGGAGAGATGCACGCGGATGCCGCTCTTGATCCGGACCTTCGTCAGCGGATCTTTCCCCATTCGCGCCTTGAAGGGCCCGCCAATGTGTTGGTGTTTGCCTACGGAGATGCGGCGTCCGGCGTGCGGAATATTCTGAAAACCCGCGGTGGGGCATTGGAAGTGGGGCCCATTCTTATGGGAATGGGCAACCGTGCACACATTGTGACCCCGTCCATTACCGCGCGGGGTCTACTGAATATCTCCGCCCTGGCGGGGACCGATGTGGAGCACTATCGTTAAGGCGATTGCCTAAGCGATTCCCTAAGCAATTACCTATGTGATCGTCGGGGTTGATGCCGTGGCGATAGCCGAGACTATCGCCAGGACCGTCACCAGGAAAAGGTGTCGTCAGTCACCAAAGAGCTTGCCCAGGGCCTTGTCCAGCACGCTGTCCACGGCTTCGTCGGTTTTCTCATCGACCTTGCCCTCGACTTTGCCTTCGACGCGGTCTTCCTGGCGCTTGGCCTTGCCACCAAGCGCTCCCATCATGCTTGAAAAGAGACCGCCGCTTTCTTCGGCTTCCTCTTCGTATTCAGAGGACTCGTTGGCCTCTGACTGGGCATTGGAGAGATTGCCAAGCATCGCACCGAAGCCTTCGAGGTTCATCGGTTGAGCGGGCAGTTCAAAGCGTGCGCCAGGGACTTTGTCGCCATCGATGCTGCTGATGCGCATTTCGTTGCCATAGCGCAGAACTCCGGCATCGAGTTCCTCAAGCTTGGACCGCATGTCCTGACCCTGCTTCATGGCTTTGTCAGAGGCGAACTCCGCGGCCACGTTCATCATGCGAAACAGTGCGTCGCTGAACTCGCGAACGCGCTTGTCTTTCGACAGCACCATCGTCTCGCTGCGCTCCTGGCCATCTTCGTCCCGAAAACGGATTTCGTACACGTCACCTTTAATGCCGGCAACGGTTTCATTTTTACCCGTGTCTTTAACTGACAGCACGTCGACATCAAAATCGCTGGTCACCGTAGTCGGTGCCATATTCATGGATCCCATGCCTTTCATCATGGAGCCAGCATCGATCACGATGGGTTGGCCGTTGTTGACGCTCACGGTATAGAACTTGCCGTCGCGCATCAGCGCGTAGCTCTCGGGGTTGGCATCGCTACCGATGCGAAGCATCGAATCGTTGTATTCGAAGGTGGCGGTACCACCGTCATTGCTGATGAGCGTAGCGCTGCCAGCAAGTACGACGGGAGCTGCGAGCAGTGCGGCACTTGTAGACAGCAGAGCGACGGCGCGGTAGAGCGGCTTGTTCATGAACTTCTCCTTACTGATATGAGTTGGGTTGCCGGCGGAAGCGTTCGCGGCATCAGGTGTCAGTGGGGGCGGGAGCCAGATCCCGGTAAAAACAATACTGCGCCGCAATACACACCGGGACGGCGACCAGCAGACCGAGGCCAAAGGGTATGCTGCCCAGTATCAACAATATTCCCAGCAGCAGTACCAGTACCAGATACGGCCAGAAATGCCGGTGCAGGGTTTTACGGCTGGTTTCCATCGCTGGCCAGAAATCCAGGCCCCGATCAACGATCAGAAGCGTGGTGATGCCGTAAACGACTGCGGCATAAATTCCCGGCAACAGCAGCAGAAAAATACCGATAGTGACGATCACCGATACCAGCACCGATGCGATCACCACCGGGACAAAAAATGAAAAGCCATCAAAGAGGCGCCCGATGCGCAGGGGTTCGCCGCGGTCCAGGGACAATATCATCAGGTAAAGACCGGCCAGGAGCGGTGGCGCGACGAGCATGTTGGCGAAGGGAATCCAACTGGCGAGTGCGTTAAGCAGCACTACCAGGGCGGTAGCACCCGAAAGGAGCATGGGTTGCTTCAGATAGAGCTGCCAGCCTTCGCGAAGGCAGTTGCCGATGTCAGGGCTGGTGTCGGTATTCATGGACTCAGGCTAGCACAAATTCCCAGCAGTACACGTGACTATTGATGTCGCACGCCATGGAGCTCGCGGCAACGACAGCTCCCCGCGTGTCATACGATGTCCAGGAGACGCTCAAAGGGGCGTCCAACAACCGCTTTTTTGCCGTTGATTCCGATGGGGCGTTGAATCAGACGGGGTTCTGCGGCCATGGCGGCAAAAACTTCGTCATCGCTGGCCGCGTCGGCCAGATCAAACTTCACCGCATCCTTGGCCCGCAGAAACTCCCTGGGACTGACATCGCCGAGCTTGCGGGCGATATCGCGAAGCTCTTCTTCGCTGAGCAGTTCACTTTTGTTGGTGTACTTGCGAATCTGCGGTTCCACGCCGTTCTCCTGCAGCAGGGCGAGGCCATTGCGCGAGGTGCTGCAGTTGGGGTTGTGAATCAATACGTAGGTCATGGTGAAAGTTCCGGTGATGTTTGCAGGCGTGAATTATGCGCCACCGCCGCGCGTGCCGAAACCGTTGTTACCGTACAAGAGTGCCCCACAAGAGTACCCTGCAAGAGTAGCTGCCTTTTTGGCCATGCGAGCAGTACGATAACCCTTTCGTTGTGGAATACACGGAATGGATGAAATTCCCGGATTTGCAGACATAGAGGCTGCTGCAGCGCAGATTGCCGGGCATGCCGTGCGCACGCCGCTGCTTGATAACGCCGTGCTGAACGATGTGACGGGGCGTGAGGTGTTCGTGAAACCTGAAATGCTGCAGCGCAGTGGCAGCTTCAAGTTTCGAGGCGCCTACAACCGGTTGTCACGGTTGAACGCAGAAGAGCGGGAGCAGGGTGTAGTGGCCTGGTCCTCGGGAAATCACGCCCAGGGTGTGGCCGCGGCCGCCGCCATGCTGGGTGTGCGGGCGCGCATCGTCATGCCCGATGATGCGCCGGCGATCAAGCGCGACAACACGCTCGCGTTGGGTGGCGAGATCGTTGGCTACGATCGCTATTCCCAGGATCGCGAAACCATCGCCCGGGAACTGGTCGCTCGCGACGGCGGAGTCATTGTGCCGTCCTATGACGATCCCTGGATCATTGCCGGGCAGGGGACCGCTGGCCTGGAGATTCTGAACGATGCCCATGCGCAGGGCGTCCATCTCGATGCCTTGCTGGTCTGCTGCGGCGGCGGTGGGCTGACTGCCGGCTGTGCATTGGCCGCAGCAGAGCTCAGTCCCGACACGGCGGTGTACGCGGTTGAGCCCGAGGGTTACGACGACCACGCCCGTTCCCTGCAATCCGGTCGACGTGAATCCGCCGATACATCAAAGTCCTCGTTATGTGATGCCCTGCTGACCCCGTCGCCGGGAAAACTCACGTTTGCCATTAATCAGGGCTTGCTGGCTGGCGCCCTTGTGGTGAGCGAAGATGAGGTGCGGGCTGCGATGCGATTCGCTTTTCGCGAACTCAAACTGGTGGTGGAGCCGGGCGGTGCGGTTGCGCTTGCCGCGCTGCTGTCGAATAAACTGCCCGCCTGTCATGAGCGCGTGGCGGTCATGCTGAGCGGCGGCAATGTGGACCCCGACCTATTTGCCGAGGTGCTGTCATGAGCATCAGTACCTTTGACCTGTTCAAGGTGGGCATAGGCCCGTCAAGCAGCCACACCGTTGGCCCAATGGTGGCGGCCAGACTATTCGTAGAGAGCCTGATCGCGCAGGGGAACCTCGAGCAGGTACAGCGCGTGCAGGCGGAGCTCTATGGCTCTCTCGGTGCCACGGGGGCGGGTCACGGGTCCCCCAAGGCCATCATCCTGGGTCTTGAGGGTGAACGCCCCGACACTGTCGATGTTGAGGCGATTGACGGGCGCGTGGCCCGAGCCCGCGAAGAGGGTCTACTGCATCTGGCGGGAACGCATCGCATCGATTTCAATTATCGCGACGATCTGGTGATGCACCGCGAGCAGGTACTGGCGCACCATGCCAATGGCATGCGATTCAGCGCCTTCGACGCGGCGGATGCGTTGCTTGCCAGTCAGGTTTTCTATTCCGTGGGCGGTGGCTTTGTGATTGATGAAAGCGCCGCCGATGCCGAGAACCCCATCGTCGAAGACGCGACCTCGTTGCCGTATCCGTTTACGAGCGCCGCAGAGCTGCTGGATCAGTGTCGCGAGCACGGGCTGTCGATCAGCGCCCTGATGCTGGCGAATGAGAAATCCTGGCGCGACGACGCCGAAATACGACGCGAACTACTAGCGCTCTGGTCCGTTATGGACGCGTGTATCGAGCGCGGTTGTCGCAGCGAAGGGATCATGCCGGGCGGACTGAAGGTGCGCCGCCGCGCTCCCCAGCTTTACCGCCAGCTCAAGGGGCACGCCAATCCCCTGGGCGACGCCTCTCTCAACACCATGGATTGGGTGACGCTCTACGCGCTGGCGGTGAACGAAGAGAATGCCGCGGGTGGGCGCATCGTCACTGCCCCCACCAATGGGGCTGCGGGCATCATACCCGCCGTGCTCAAGTACTACCTGAAGCATTGCGACGGTGCGGGGGAGGACGATATCTGCCGTTTTCTGCTGACTGCCGGGGCGATCGGCATTCTCTACAAGATCAATGCCTCGATCTCGGGCGCCGAAGTCGGCTGTCAGGGCGAGGTGGGTTCCGCCTGTTCCATGGCGGCGGGTGCCCTTGCCGACGCCCTTGGTGGCACGCCGGCACAGGTGGAAAATGCCGCCGAAATTGCCATGGAACATAACCTCGGCCTGACCTGCGACCCCATCGGGGGCCTGGTGCAGGTACCGTGTATTGAACGCAACGCCATGGGTGCCATCAAGGCGATTTCGGCGGCCCGCATGGCCCTGCGTGGCTCCGGCGAACACTACGTGTCACTGGATCAGGTGATTCGCACCATGCGCGAAACCGGGAGGGATATGCAGGACAAGTACAAGGAAACGGCCCGCGGCGGTCTTGCCGTCCATGTGCTGGAGATGCCCGTCAGCGTTGTGGAGTGCTGAGGCGCGCTGTTACCTTGGGCCAATTTTTTCGGGCGCTGTCGCCATGGCCTGAAGAACTGAAGCGGGGCAGAATCGACGGGTTTTGTGGCGCTAACGTCACCCCGTAACGAAATCACAGCTAGAACAAAACTACCGCAAATCCAACGCAAGGAGCTCAGCATGGGCAACGAAGTACTGACAGAAAAGCGCGACGGCGTTCTCATCATTACCCTGAACCGTCCCGAGGCGAAGAACGCGGCGAACCGGGCCCTTGCCGAGGGCCTGGCCGCGGCCATCGACGAACTCGAGGGCAGCGATGATCTGCGTGTTGCGATCCTCACCGGCAGTGGGGGCACCTTCTGCTCGGGAATGGATCTGAAAGCCTTTGTAAGCGGTGAGGTCCCCTTCGTTGAGGGCCGTGGATTTGCAGGCCTGACCGAGTATCGGGCCAGCAAGCCGATCATTGCTGCGGTAGAAGGCTACGCACTGGCCGGTGGCTTTGAACTGGCCATCAGCTGTGATCTGGTGGTCGCGGCGGACAACAGCAAGTTTGGTATTCCCGAGGTCAAGCGGGGTCTGGCGGCGGCGGCGGGTGGTCTCGTCAAACTACCCAAGCAGATTCCCTCGCGCATCGCCATGGAAATGGCCCTGACTGGCGAGTTCATCAGTGCCCAGCGAGCCTATGATCTGGGCCTTATCAATCGCGTTTGCGAAGCGGGAGCAGCGCTTGATGGTGCCATGGAGCTGGCTGCGACCATTGCGGCCAATGGACCGCTGGCGGTGGCCGCCAGCCTGAAGGTCGTGGCGAGTGCGCAGGACTGGAACAGTGCCGAAGCCTTTGGCAAACAGCAGGAAGTCGTCGGTCCCGTATTCACCAGCGAAGATGCCATTGAGGGTGCGACGGCCTTCGCGGAGAAACGTGCGCCGAATTGGAAAGGTAAATAAGAGGACATAACGATGCCCGAAGCATGGATTATCGATGCCTGCCGCACTCCCCGCGGTATCGGCAAAAAAGGTAAGGGGGCGCTTGCTCATCTGCATCCGCAACACCTGGGATCGACGGTGCTTGCGGCCCTGGCGGAGCGCAATAATCTCAACACGGCCGAGGTTGACGATATTGTCTTCGGTACCAGTTGGCAGCGCGGCACGCAGGGCGGAGACCTGGCGCGCATGGCAGCGTTGGATGCGGGTTATGACATCAAGGCCTCTGGGGTCACGCTGGATCGCTTCTGCGGATCGGGCATTACTTCTGTGAATATCGCCGCAGCCTCGATTATGAGTGGCATGGAAGATCTGGTGATCGCCGGCGGCTGCGAAATGATGTCGCTGTATGGTTCGGACCCGTCCCAGTCGCCGTTCATGGACAATGACAACCTGCACCTGCGGGAGCTGCATCCCCAACCACACCAGGGGGTCTGCGCCGACGCCATCGCCACGATCGAGAACATTTCGCGCGAAGCCCTCGATGCCCTGGCTTATGAATCCCAACAGCGTGCCGCGGCGGCAATTGCCGGCGGGTACTTTGACCGCTCTCTGGTACCCGTACTCAATGCGGATGGCTCCGTGGCGCTGGATCGCGAGGAGTTTCCCCGGTCCGAAACCACCCTTGAGGGATTGGCGGAGCTCAAAGCCTCGTTCGGCGCGCTCGCTGATTACCCCCTTAACGAACAGGGTGGTACCTATCGGCAACTGGTGACGCAGGCGTACCCGGACCTGGTGATCAACCACGTTCATCACGCGGGGAACAGCTCTGGCGTCGTGGACGGAGCGGCGGCGCTTCTGCTTGCATCACCGGACTACGCCCAGGCCCATGACATGAAGCCCCGTGGACGCATTGTCGCCATGGCTAATATGGGGGATTCGCCGACGCTGATGCTCAACGCCCCTGTGCCGGCGGCGAAGAAGGTGCTGGCCAAGGCTGGACTCGAGCTTGGGGATATCGACCTCTTCGAGATCAACGAAGCCTTTGCCGTGGTCGCCGAAAAGTTCGTGCGTGATCTGGATCTGGATCGTGACAAAGTGAATGTGAACGGTGGTGCCATGGCCCTGGGTCACCCCATCGGCGCGACAGGCTCAGTACTGATAGGCACGGTGCTGGATGAACTGGAACGCCGCGGTGGTCGCTACGGTCTGGTCACCATGTGCGCAGCCGGTGGTATGGCCCCCGCGATCATCATCGAGCGTGTGGACGGCTGAATCGTCTGAATTCGCGCTAGCCCCAGAGCGCTGCGGTGGGGGGATCGACGATCCCTCCGTCGCGGTAGTTCAGGCCATGGGGCAGGTCGTCGGCCAGCAGTAGCGGTCCGTCGATATCCACGAACCGGCATAACTGCCCGATCACATAGCTCGGCGCCATCGACAGCGAGGTGCCGGTCATATTGCCCACCATCACCTCCATACCGCTGGCGCGGGCAGCCATTGCCAGCGCGAGGCCTTCTGTCAGCCCACCACACTTGTCCAGCTTGATGTTGAGCACCTGGTAACGCCGGGCCGCGGCGTCGAATTCACCCAGATGTAAACAGGATTCATCGGCACCCAGCAGCACGGGGGACTCAAAGCCCTCGAGGACCTCGTCTTCACCCCGGGGCAGGGGCTGTTCGATCATGGCGATGCCCAGACGCTCGCAGCAGGGAAGATACTCGCGCAGTTCGTCAAAGCTCCAGCCCTGATTCACGTCGATGACCAGCGAGGCGTCGGGGCGCGCCGCGCGAATCGCTTCGAGGCGCGTTATGGGGTCGTCGCCGTCGAGCTTGATCTTCAGGTGGGGGAATGGTCTCGCGGCGGCCGCACGCTCTGCCATGACCGCTGCCGACTCCAGGCCGATGGTGAATACGGTGGTGAGGGGGGCAGGTGCCAGATCCAGCAGCTGCCAGATGCGTTTGCCCTGTTGCTTGGCGCGCAGATCCCACAGGGCGCAGTCCAGCGCATTGCGAACGCCACAGGCCGGCATCGCCGATTGCAGTGATTCGGGATTCAGGTCATGGGGCAGGGTATCGAGGGCCGCCTGCAGGTCCTGCTGCATCGTCCCGGCGGTCTCGTTCAGGTAGTAGCTGCCCACGGCCTCGCCAACACCTCGATGCTCTCCGTGTTCGACGGTGACGCGCAGCGTGTCGGTATGCGTCCAGACGTGGCCGGTAATGGCAAAGGGCGTCTTGAGGGGGAACGATACGATCTCGCTGTGTATGCGCATAGCGGTCAGCCTCCCATGGTCTGCAACGCTTGCACAATGGCACCGGTGCCGTCGCGCAGGGGGTCAACGCAGGGCAGGCCATATTTGTCGCTCAGGGACTGCTGGTAACGCCAGCGTCCGCGCTCGTCCATGCTTTGCGTATTGATGCTGATGCCGACACAACGAATAGCGGGATTGGTGAGGCGGCCAATGGCGATGGTGCGTTCAATCACGTCGTCGATCGTTGGCAGGGCGAAGCCGTCCCAGCCTTCGATATGGCGGCGACCGGTCGCGTGGCAAACGACGAACGCGTCGGGTTGGGAGCCCAGCAGCAGACCGTGGGACACCGCCGCATAGCCTGGGTGGAAGATGCCGCCCTGGCCTTCGATCACATCCCAGTGATCCTCGTCGTTGTCGGGAGACAGCAGTTCCGCCGCGCCACTGATGAAGTCGGCTACGACGCAGTCCATCGGTATGCCACTGCCGGCGATCATAATGCCGGTCTGCCCCGAGGCGCGAAACGTGGCTTTGACGCCGGCGTCCCTGAGATCGCGTTCGAGTTGCAATGCCGTGTACTTCTTGCCCAGGGCGCAGTCCGTGCCAACGGTCAGTACTCGATTCCCCGACCGCTTGCGACCACTGCCGACGGGGAGCTCGGCCGGGGGAACGCGCACATCCACCAGCGCAACGCCCCCTTCGCTGGCGGCCTGCACCAGGTCAGGAATACTACTGAGGCGCGTATGCAGCCCCGCCACGATATCCAGGCCCGCTCGGGCGGCCTCTGCGAGGATGGGAATCCAGTTGTCGGGTATGCGTCCACCAACCGGGGCCGTGCCGACAATCAGGGAGCCGGCACCAGCGCGCACGGCTGCTGAAACATCACAGTCCTCAAGGCCCAGGTCGACGGCATTATCGGTCAGACGCAACTGCCCCATGCACAGCTTCCGCCGCCAGTCGGCGATGCCACGGGCGGTCTTGGCATAGGTGGGGCGATGTTCTTCGCCCACGAACAGCAGATACGGGGCGCGAAGCGTTAGGCCAGTTGTCGTCAAGCGGTGGTCGCTCGCTGGGCCGTGTCGTGAATCGCCCGGGCGATGCGTTCAAGCAGGTGGGTGGGAAAATCGTGGGCCATGCCCGGCAGCACCAGCAGTTCGGCCCGCGGCAGGCACTCTGCGGTATCGATGCCGCACTCCACCCTGACCAGCGGATCCTCGTCACCGTGGATCACCAGTGAAGGCTGTTGCACCTGCTCAAGCAGTCGGCGTCGATGGGGTGCCGCAATAATCGCCGCGAGCTGGCGCGCCACGCCATCGGGGTCGTAGCCGCCGCGATCCAGTGCCGCTTTTGCCGTGGCGCGGATTTCGTCGTCATCCTTGGGATAGCTGCGGCTCTGCAGCGCCTTGCGTACGCGGGTGTTGCGCTCCAGTACCGAGTCCATGCAGTCGGGATCGTCTGGACGCAGCGTCAGCGCTTTCATCGCCTCCCGCTCGCCGTGGGGCAGGCTGCGATGGCCCGTGGTCGACATGATAGACGTGAGGCTGAGCACCCGCTCGGGATGATTGGCGGCCATTAACTGGGCAATCATGCCGCCCATCGACGCGCCCACCACATGGGCAGCGGGAATATCCAGCGCATCCAGCAGCGCCACGGCATCCTCCGCCATGTCGGTGAGCTCATAACCCACGCGCACCGGCAGGCGCAGGGTTTTGCGCAGTACCAGGGCGGGTATATTGGGCGTGCCGTGATCCGTCAGGCGTGTCGACAAACCGATATCCCGATTGTCAAAGCGCAGCACGTGATAGCCCAGGTCCACGAGATGCTGGCAGAACGCATCGGGCCAGCCCGTCAGTTGCGTTCCCAGTCCCATGACCAGGAGAATGGTTGTGTTTGACGGGTCACCCTCAGAGACATACTCCAGAGAGACTCCATTGACCGTTACCTGGGGCACCTGTACCTCCTGGCTGTATCAGGGCTATTTCGTGGCTTTAGTTTTTGGGACTCAGCGCCCCTGAAAAACGGCCTTGCGGCGCTCCATGAAGGATTTCACTCCTTCGGCGGCATCCTCGCTTTTCATGATCGGTACCAGTGATGCGAATATCTGCTGCGAGAACGCATCGCGATCCTCGGGTATCGAATACCGGCTCGCTTCAAGCAGCGCCTGCACCGCCATCGGCGCGCCATCGGCGACACGTCCAGCGATTTCCATGGCACGATCGATCTGCTCACCCGGTTCGGTAAGCTCCTGGATCATGCCCCAGCGATGGGCTTCCTCTGCGCTCCAGCGGTCGCCGGTGAGCAGTACCTTCTGGGCGTTGGACCAGCCCACTTCGCGCGGCAGGCGATAGGTGGCGCCGCCGCAGGGAAACAGGCCGCGCTGTACCTCCAGCATCTGGAACTGGGTGTCGGTTGCAGCCACGCGGATTTCGGTGTTCAGCAGCATTTCGACACCCCAGGTGAAGCAGTACCCCTGCACGGCCATCACGATGGGTTTCTGATGCTGTGGACCGTGCACCCCCATGGGGTCGATGTGTCCCTCGTGTGTCGGCCAGCCCTCGCCGCCACCGAAATACGGCGCCCACTGGTCAAGTTCGACACCAGCGGTAAAGTGCTTGCCCTCGGCAGAGACTACGGCCACCCGCAAGCCGGGATCTTCGTTGAGGCGGTGCAGCCCTTCACCCAGGGCGGCGTACATTTCCAGACTGAGCGCGTTGTACTTCTCGGGACGGGTGACGTGCAGGTGCAGTACCGAACCTTCGGTACGAATATCGACTTGAGCCATGTGTGTTCCTCGGTGATCTGGCGGTTAGTGTACGCGATGCGCGGGCCAAGGTTCTAAACTGAAGAGCAGAAGGCCATACTGCGCTCCACAGAGTTCGCCAGTACCCCGAAAATTCTCATTGGGGTTCGTCTGTCGGCGGGCGTCAGCGAGTATTGCAAGGAGAGTTTCATGGCACCTGTTCGTCGCTACCTGATCGCGGTGATGGCACCGCTGCTGGTCATTGCCTGCAGCGATAAATCCGCGACCGAGTCCTCGCAGGCGGCCCAGTCCGCACAACCGACGGTGTTGCCCTACGGCAGCTGGCCGTCGCCGATCAGCGCCGCGTCACTGGTGGAGGGCGCCCGGGGTATCTGGGGCCTGCGTCGCGACGGCGACTATCTGTACTGGCTGGAGTCGCGTCCCAAAGAAGGTGGACGGACGACCGTGATGCGTTGGCGTGAAGGTGGTGAACCCGAGGAGCTGCTGGACGCGCCCTGGAACGTTCGTACCCGGGTTCAGGAATACGGTGGTGGCGCGTTGCTGGTGGCGGACGGAGTACTCTGGTTCTCCAATTTTGCGGACCAGCGCCTGTATCGATTTACCCCCGGCACTGAACCTGTCGCCGTTACACCAGAGGCGTCCCTGCGCTACGCCGGCTGCAGCTATCAGTCGTCACGGCAACGCCTGTTGTGTATTCGCGAGGATCATCGTGGCCTGGATGAGCCGGTCAACACCCTCGTTGCCCTGGATGGTCGCGATGAAGAAGAGGGCGATGTGCTGTTTTCGGGCACGGACTTTGTGTCGGCGCCGCGCCTGTCGGCGGATGGTGAGCGGATAGCCTTCACGACCTGGATGCACCCCAATATGCCGTGGGACAGCACAACGCTGCACACGGCCAGCTTCGCCGACGATGGCTCGCTGACGGCACTGCAGGTACACAACCCCGAGTCCCGCGAGTCCGTTATCGACCCCCAGTGGACCTCTACGGGTGAGCTGCTGGCGCTCTCGGACCGGGACAACTGGTGGCGACCCTACCGCATCAGCGGTGAGTCCTTCAGCGCGGTCGAAACGGGCCTGGAGGCCATGGAAATCGGCGGGCCGGACTGGAGCATCAATACGCGTTACTACTATCCCGCCGCCGACGGGATGCTGGCGATCGCCCGGCAGGGCAGCGTGGAACACCTGGTATACCTCGATGGTAAAGGCGGTCACCGATTCATCGATACGGGCGCGGTGAGCATTGGTTCCCTTGTGGTCGATGACGACGCCCTGTTTCTCTCGGCTGGTTTTGCCGATCGCCCCGGGGCGCTCGTGGAGCTGTCACCGGATGGGGAATTGCGGCGTACGCTTCGCGCCACCCGCGATGCTGCCCTGGATCCGCAGTGGGTTCCTGCCTATGAGCAGCTGAGCTTTCCACTGCCCGGCGGGGGTGAGGCCCATGGGGTGTATTTTCCGCCGACAAACCCCGATGCCACGGGGCCTGCTGACGAGGCGCCGCCGCTTATTGTGACGGTGCATGGCGGGCCCACCTCGGTGGCGGGAGTGAGCTATCGTCCGGGGCACTACTACTGGACGAGTCGGGGCTTTGCGGTGCTGGACCTCAACTACCGCGGCAGTACCGGTTTCGGTCGCGAGTACCGCCGGGCGCTGTACGGCACCTGGGGTATTGCTGACGTGGAAGATGCGGTGGCCGGTGCGCAGTGGCTTGCAGAGCAGGGGCTTGCGGACCCCCGAAGGCTGGTTATCCGCGGCGGCAGCGCCGGGGGTTTCACCACGCTGGCAGCGCATGCCTTTCACGGTGCCTTCGCCGCGGGTGCGTCCTACTTTGGCGTGTCGGATATCGAAGCGCTCGCAAAAGAGACGCACAAGTTCGAATCGCGTTATCTCGACCAGTTAATTGGTCCCTATCCCGAGCGGCGAGACCTCTACCTGGAACGATCGCCCATTCATCATCTAGACGGTTTCAAGGCGCCACTGATTCTGCTCCAGGGGCTGGATGACCCGATCGTGCCGCCGAACCAGTCCGAGATGATCTACACAGCATTGCGCGATCGGGGTATACCTACGGCTTATCTGGCTTTTGAAGGCGAGTCCCACGGGTTTCGCAAGGCCGAAAACCAGATCGCCTCGCGCGAGGCCGAGCTGTACTTCTATGCACTTGTGCTCGGCTTCATCCCCGCCGATGAATTGCCGCCGGTGGTCATAGACAATCTCACCGATGAAAACGGTAAGCCGGTGGATTACTGACATGCTGCACAGCAAGTTGCCGCAGGTGGGCACGACGATTTTTACGCGCATGTCGGCCCTGGCAACGGAAACTGGGGCGCTGAACCTGTCGCAGGGATTTCCCGATTTCAATCCTCCCCAGCGACTGGCCCAGGCGCTGGGGGAGCACGCGTTGGCGGGGAACAATCAGTACGCACCGATGGCGGGTCTGCCTCGGCTGCGAGAAGCGGTTGCCGCGCAATTGCTGCGACACCGCCGAGTAGATGTCGACCCCGAGACTGAGGTTACGATCGTACCCGGTGCTACCGAGGGTATCTTCTGCGCGATTCAGGCGGTGGTACGACCGGGTGACGAAGTCGTCGTGCTCGATCCGGTCTACGACAGCTACGAGCCAGCCATCGAGCTGGCGGGAGGGCGGGCGATACACGTGCCGCTAGACACGGATTTTGCCATCGACTGGCAGCGCATAAGCGAGGCGGTGACACCGCGCACGCGTGTGCTGATGCTGAACAGTCCGCACAATCCCAGTGGCAGCGTTATCACCAGGAACGATCTCGACGAGTTGGCGTCGCTGGTGGAGCGTCACGATCTGCTGGTATGTAGCGACGAGGTTTATGAATACCTGGTATTCGATGGCGCGGAGCACTGCAGCGTGCTTTCGCACCCGGTGCTGCGTGAGCGCAGTTTTGCGCATTATTCCTTTGGCAAAACCTTCAGCGTTACGGGATGGAAAACGGGCTATTGCGTCGCCAGTCCGCGGCTGACCGAGGAGTTCCGCAAGGTGCACCAGTACGTGACCTATGTGGCGGTGACGCCGGTGCAACACGCGCTTGCGGACTTTATGCACGAGGACCCGGATTACCCCCTGAGTCTAGCGGCAAGCTATCAGCGGCGACGCGACTACTTTCTTGGCGCCCTGGGTGAATCGCGCTTCACCTGGAAGCCAGCGTCCGGCAGCTACTTTCAGTTGCTGGATTACAGCGCCATTACCGACGACGTGGATTTGCAGCTCTGCGAGCGCTGGACGCGGGAGCATGGGGTGGCGTCCATACCCGTATCGTATTTTTACGCCGAGCCGCCGGAGCAAAAATTGCTACGCTTTTGTTTCGCAAAATCTGACGAGGTGCTGCTGCAGGCAGCGGAGCGATTATGCGCGATACCGAGCTGAACGATCTCAGGGTCACCCTGGTGCAGCATGCCCTGGCCTGGGAAGACCCCGAGGACAACCGCCGGCAATTCGAGTCACTGCTCGACGCCGCCGCGCCCGAAACAGACCTTGTGCTGCTGCCAGAGATGTTTACCACGGGGTTTTCGATGAATGCCCTGGCCAACGCCGAAGAACCCGGCGGCGCGACGGAACAGTGGATGCGCGCCATGGCTCGCAAGCACGACTGTGCCCTGGGCGGCAGCGTCGCGATACGCAGCGAGGGGCAGGTGTTCAATCGCTTTCTGTTTGTGACGCCGGACATCACCCATCACTACGACAAGCGCCATCTGTTTCGCATGGCTGGCGAACACAAACGCTACGCCATGGGCGATGAGCGGGTCGTGCTCGAATGGCGAGGCTGGCGGATCAAGCCCGAGGTCTGCTACGACCTGCGTTTTCCCGTATTTTCGCGCAATCGCAATGACTATGACCTACTGCTGTTCGTCGCCAACTGGCCCGCACCGCGGGCCATGCACTGGCGTACCCTGCTGCGCGCGCGGGCCATCGAGAATCTGGCAGCGGTGGTGGGCGTGAACCGTATCGGTAGCGATGCCAATGGCCTGAGTTACAGCGGCGACAGTCTGGCGGTGGATGCGCGAGGCGAGCTTATCGCCGATCTCGAGGATCGTGAGGCCCTGCAGACCGTGACCCTCGATGGTAAGGCGCTACAGGCCTATCGGGAGGCATTCCCGGCGCATCTGGATGCAGACGACTTTCACCTTGAGTTGTAACTATGGCGGGCGCTGCGCTCGCCTCTTGCCAATCAGTGGCTGCGTTGTTCGTAGTGCAGGCGGTAGACAACGTCCGCCTCGTCATCTGAGACCAGCAGGCTGCCGTCAGGTAGCTGGAGCAGGTCGACGGGGCGCCCCCAGCGGCTTCCGTCCTCATTCAACCACCCGTCCACGAACACGTCGTAGTGCAGAGTCCCGGCGTCGTCCCGTCTGGCGTGGATCAGGCGGTAGCCGATGGGGCCGGCTTCGTCGCTGCGATTCCAACTGCCATGCTCGGCGAGCAGCACATCACTGTGATAGCGCTCGGGATACTGCCCGCCGGTATAGAACAGCATGCCCAGGGGGGCGGTGTGCGGCCCAAGGCTCAAGGCGGGAGACCGGTAGCTGCCCGTACCGGCATCGCCAAACTCGGGATCGCGAATGCCATCGCCGTGCACATAGGGATAGCCAAAATGCTGGCCGGGTTCGCTGACGTGGTTGAGTTCGCAGGGTGGCACCTCGTCGCCCAGGCGATCGCGACCGTTGTCGGTGAACCAGAGGTCCCCCGTTGTGGGGTCCCAGTCAAAGCCGACGCTGTTGCGGACACCGCGGGCGACGATGGTCCGATCCACCGGGTTGTCCACGTCGATTTTGAGGATCGTGGCATAGGGCGCTTCGCGATCGCAGATGTTGCACGGAGCGCCGACGGGTACGTACAGGTAGCCATCGGGTCCAAACTCGATGTGCTTCCAGCCGTGGTGGTGTTCTGTGGGTAGGTCGTCCAGCACGACTTCGGGCTCCGGCGGTGTATCGAGGTGCTCATCGATATTGCGGTAGCGGTAGATGGTGGAGACCGCGGCCACATAGAGATCACCGTCGCGATAAGCCACGCCCGAGGGCAGGTTGAGGTCTTCGTCTATGAGATAGGTATGTTCAGCGATGCCGTCGCCATCGAGGTCGGCGATGGCGTGGACCTTGCCCGCTTTGCGACTGCCAGTATAGACCGCGCCGGTGGCACCCAGCGCGAGTTGCCGGGCATTCTCGGCATGCCCGTAGATGCTGATGGAAAAGCCCTCGGGCAGTGAGAGGCGTTCCAGCGGCAGTGGCGCTGCGGCGACGGTGTGGATTGCGGCGAAGCCGGAAGCCAGGCCCGCAAGGCTGCAACGCAGGAGTGTGGAAGTGATCATACTCATGTCCATCTGATGTTTTCAGTCGTTGTGCTCGCCCAGCAGGGGCGGTGGACGTTGATACGTTACGGGAGTGCGAGACAGATGAATGGGATTGCCCACGAGCCGCGTGGCCCCGGCATCGGGATGTTCCATGGTGATGAGCATATCCCGCGCGGCGATCTGCGGATCGGCAAACACCTGGTCTACACCGTTGATGGGACCGGCGGGCACACCGGCCGTCTCGAAGTCTTGCAGCCAGTCTTGGGCATCGCGCGCCGCGAGCAGGGGCTCGATGATCGACAGTAACTCGTGGCGGTGTTCCACCCGCGCGGCATTCGTGGCAAAGCGTGGGTTCCGGGCCAGGTCGGGCTTGTGCAGTACGTCGGCAAAGCGCTGGAACTGACCGTCGTTACCCACGGTGACAATGATATGCGCATCAGCACAGCGAAAGGCCTGGTAGGGCACGATGTTCGGGTGGGCGTTGCCCAGACGTCGCGGTAGCTGACCGCCGACCAGATAATTTGTGGCCTGGTTGGCCAGCGTCGCAGCGGTGACATCGAGCAGCGCCAGGTCCACGTATTGGCCAAGGCCAGAGCGCTCGCGTTCCTGTAGCGCTGCGAGGATGCCGATGCTGGCGTACAGGCCGGTCATGATGTCGGTGAGCGCGACGCCAATTTTTTGCGGACCACCGCCGGGGTTTTCGTCGGCTTCCCCCGTGATGCTCATGAGGCCGCCCATGGCCTGGATCAGAAAATCATAGCCCGGCCGGTCGCGGTAGGGGCCGGTTTGTCCAAAGCCGGTGATCGAGCAGTAGACCAGGCGGGGGTTCCGGGATGCCAGGGTGTCGTAGTCCAGGCCGAGGCGGGCGAGGGTGCCGACCTTGAAGTTCTCGATCAGCACATCGCTGTCATCGACCATGGCGAGCAGTCGCTGCCGGTCCTGCTCGTCTTTCAGGTCGAGGGTGACGGAGCGCTTGCCCCGGTTGGCACACAGAAAATAGGCCGATTCTCCCGTGCCTCCCACCTTGCTTGGGGCGAAGGGCGGCCCCCAGCTGCGGGTGTCGTCGCCGTGTTCCGGACGCTCGATCTTGGTCACCTCGGCGCCGAGATCCGCCAGGGTCTGGCTGCACCAGGGCCCTGCCAGCACCCGGGACAGGTCCAGCACCTTGACACCGCTCAGGGCGCCCATCAGAACGCGGGGATGTCGGTCTGGGTACGCCCGAGGATCAGGGCGTGAATGTCATGGGTACCTTCGTAGGTGTTCACCACTTCGAGATTCACCATGTGACGCATCACGGGGTATTCGTCCGAGATGCCATTGCCGCCCAGCATGTCCCGCGCGGTGCGGGCGATAGCCAGGGCCTTGCCACAGGAGTTGCGCTTGATAAGCGAAATAAGCTCCGGTGCGATACCGTCGCCGCTCATCAGCTCGCCCGCGCGGTAGCAGCCCTGCAGGGCCAGGGATATTTCGGTTTGCATGTCGGCGAGCTTGAGCTGGATGATCTGGTTGGCCGCCAGGGGGCGCCCGAACTGGGTTCGCTCCAGGGTGTATTGCCGCGCAGTGTGCCAGCAGGTTTCGGCAGCGCCCATCGCGCCCCAGGCTATGCCGTAGCGGGCGTTGTTCAAACAGCCGAAGGGGCCCTTGAGCCCCGTCACGTTGGGCAGCAGGTTCTCTTCGGGGACAAACACTTCGTCCATGACGATCTCGCCGGTCACAGAGCTGCGCAGGGCATGCTTGCCTTCGATTTTTGGCGCGGTCAGACCGTCCATCTCTTTCGTCAGGATAAACCCGCGGATCTTGTCGTCGTCGGTCTTGGCCCAGACCACAAAAACGTCGGCGATGGGACTGTTGGTGATCCACATCTTGGCGCCGCTCAGGCGATAGCCGCCTTCGCAGCTGCGCGCCCGGGTCACCATACTGCCGGGGTCTGAACCATGATCGGGCTCGGTGAGGCCGAAGCAGCCGATCAGTTCCCCGCTGGCCAGGCCAGGCAAAAAGCGCTCACGCTGTTCTTCGGAGCCGTAGGCGTAGATGGGGTACATCACCAGTGAGGACTGCACACTCATCATGGAGCGGTAGCCCGAGTCCACGCGTTCTACTTCGCGCGCAACCAGACCGTAGGAGATGTAATCCACACCGGGGCAGCCGTAGCCGTGGATCGTGGAGCCGAGAAAGCCCAACCCACCCATTTCGCGAAAAATCGCGGTGTCGGTGTGCTCGTGACGAAAGGCCTCGAGAACGCGGGGTGCGAGCTTGTCGTTCGCATAGGCACGGGCGCTTTCCATCACCATGCGCTGCTCGTCACTGAGCTGACGTTCGAGGTGGAAGGGGTCGTCCCACTGCATGCGGGCCCATTTGCTGCTGCCGGCGGTCATGGTGCAATTCCTGTATGACTGATCGGGCGAAGCCTAGCAAATCGGCGGGGACTTCGGCGCCTCTCTACCCATTAGTGGTTAGCGCAGATTCAATTCCCGTTTCGTCGAATGTTCCTTTCTCGCGAGGGCGGGTAACATGGACAATTCTTTCAAATCGGTTCCGGGAGCGTTGAGCGTGAGCGACAAGATCAAGGTAGGCAAGCCGCTGGTCATACTGCATGGTGACGAGATGGCGCAGATCGCCTTCGAGCGTATTCTGGAGCAGTTCGTCACCTCGCGTCTCGATATCAATCTGGTAGAGGTTGACCTCTCGGCCGAGAAGCGCCTGATTTCCAACGGCAGCGTCGTCACTGAAGCCATCGATGCCCTGAAGGAGCACGGCGTTGGCATCAAGAATGCCGGCATGACCGTCAACCGCAGCCAGCTCGATGAACTGCTGGCGCGCCACCCCCACATCAAAGAAGCCGAGCTGGACAAGCTCGCCACCAAGTCCCCCAATGGCGCGATTCGCAAGGGTATCGGCGGCAACATCACGCGCGAAGACATCGAGTTTCGCAATCTGCGCAGCGTGCGTCCGGACTGGATCGGCCGCGATATAGAAGTCGACACCATGGACAGCGGAGGCCTGGACTTCAGCTACAGCGAGCTGTCCAACGCCACTGGCGTGGCCAAGGTCATGTTCGTGGGCAGCAGCGGCGATCCGGTAGAACTGCACCGGCGCACCCTCGACAAGGGTGACCCGTGGATGCTGGCGACCAACAGTCTGGAAGACGTGCAGGCCTGGGCCCATCGCTTTTTTCAGCGAGCCCTCGATGAAAAACGCGATATCTACCTTGGCCTGAAGGACACGGTGATACCCGGCTACGACGGTGTGATGCGCAAGGCGATCGAAGATATCTACGAGAGTGACTACAAAGACAAAGTGGCCGCGGCGGGTCTGGCGTATCACTACGAACTGATCGATGCCCAGGCGGCGCGCGTAGTCTCCAATCCGCCGGAGCGGGCCCTGTGGGGTGTGCCCGACAACGTCAGTGGCATGAAGCTCTACAAACTGGTGCAGCAGCTCAAGCACTACGGTCTGCCCGAACGCAAGGCGCACGTGTCGATCTCGCGCATGAGCGCCGGTGGCGGCGACCAGTACGGCAGCTACAACACACCGGCTCCCGAGGACGGCATCATCAAGGTGATCGTCGACGGCGAAGAAAAACATGCCCGCAAGGTCAAGGCCAGCGACCCCATCCTGTTTATGTCCAATCATCGGGACGCGATCAAGGACTGGGTGAAGCAGGTCTTCAAGGACGCCTCGATCAACAAAAAAGAAGTGTACTTCGGCCTTAAGCGCGAGTTCGTCAACTACGACGAAGTCTACAGTTCCATCATTCTCGAGATCCGCAAGGAACTGGCGGCGCTGGATACGCCCCCGCCGTCGTTCATGATCATGCGTCCGTCGCGCCAGCTGAGCAAAATGATCTGTGATCCGCCGCGCTGGGGACTGTATCCCGCGCAGAACCTGGACGGCGACATTTTCTCGGATATCTCCGCCGCCTTGGGCGGCAGCCTGGCGACCGCGAGCTCGATCATCAAGAGCAAGGACGGCACCATGCTCTACGAGGCGCCCCATGGCACGGCGCACGACCTGTACCTGCGCTACCTCGATACCGATGGCAAAGAAGCCAACTTCAATTCCTCGGCGCTGATCTTTGCGGTGGCCAACGCGCTGGATGAGCTCGGGGCGCGCGAAGACAATGATGCGCTGCGCACCTACGCCAGGAACCTCAAAACCGCGCTGATCGAGACCGTCGCCCAGGGTACGATCACCGGTGACCTGAAGGGCAAGACTATGGATCCCGGTTCGGAAACGATCGTGGATATGTATGGCTTCCTCGACGCGATCGAGGCCAATCTGAACTGAGTTCCAGCTATGACGAGAGCTGAATGATTATGGAAACGCTACCGCCGTGCCCCCAGTGCAACTCGGCCTATACCTACGAAGACGGCGAGATGTTCGTATGCCCGGAGTGTGGCCACGAGTGGGCGAAGGCTGAGGTTGCGACCTCGTCGGAAGAAGCTGCGTCGGTCAGGGATGCCAACGGCACGCCCCTTGCCGATGGCGATGCGGTGTTGGTGATCAAGGATCTCAAGGTCAAGGGCTCGTCGTCGGTGGTCAAGGTCGGCACCAAAGTCAAAAGCATCCGGCTGGTCGAAGGCGATCACAATATCGACTGCAAAATCGCCGGCATCGGCGCCATGAAGCTCAAGTCAGAGTTTGTTAAGAAGGCCTGAAGGCTGCTTCGTTTCATGGCAGCTCCATGATCGAGATACGGGGCGATCGGGATCGGGCCCGTATCCGCCGGCAGGCTTTGGCCGCTCAGGGCTTGTTGCGAGAGCGTTTCGGCAGTGGTCTTGATGGCGCGCGTACGGCCATCCAGCACCTGGGCTACCTGCAGATCGATTCGATCTCGGTGATCGAGCGTGCGCATCATCACGTGCTGTATTCCCGTGTGCCGCGCTTTGTGTCCGCCATGACCAATGACCTGCTGCGCAGCGGCGCAATCTACGAATACTGGTCCCACGCGGCGGCATTTTTACCCATAAATGAGTTCCGCTTCTCCCTGCCTTACAAGCGAGCGATTCGCGATGGTCAGGTGCACTGGTATCGGGACCCCGACAAAAAGCTGATGAAGCGATTGCTGGCGCGGATTCGCAGTGACGGCCCCCTGCGGTCCCGCGATCTCGAGCAGCGACGCAGCACGGGGGCAGGGTGGTGGGACTGGAAGCCCGCAAAGAAAGCCATCGAGCAGCTGTACATGCAGGGTGATCTGATGATCTCGGATCGCGAGGGTTTCGAAAAGAGCTACGATCTGACGGAGCGGGTGCTGCCTGCGGATGTCGATACCACGGCACCCGAGCCTCGCGAGATGGCGACGCACCTGCTCGATCAGCAATTGCGTACCCATGCCTTTGTCTCCCTGAAGGGGCTCGTTTACCAGCGCCGCGTGCCCGGATTACGTGAGGCCTCCCACGCGTTGGTGAAAGCGAAGCTGGCCGCCGGCGAGCTGGAGCAGCTTCGCGCGGAATCCGGAGCCGTGTTTTTGTGCGAGGCCGGGACACTGGAGCGACCGCTGCCCCGAGTCCGGGATCGCGTACGAATCCTCTCGCCCTTTGACAATGTGGTGATTCAGCGTGAACGCCTGAGCGCGCTCTTTGGTTTCGATTACCAACTGGAGTGCTATGTTCCCGAGGCGAAGCGTCGCTACGGTTATTTCAGTCTGCCGCTACTGTTTCGTGACGTCTTTGTCGGGCGTATGGATTGCAAAGCCCATCGAAAGTCCGCGCAGCTCGAGGTGCGCGGTCTGTATTTGGACAAACCCTGGCAACAGAACGAAGCCTGCCTGACCGCACTGGCGACAGCACTCCAAGGGTTTGCCGCGTTCCAGGGGTGTGAGTCGGTGGAGTTGGGAGCTGCGGTGCCGAGGTCGCTGGCGGCTTCGATCAAAACCCGGCTTTGAGTCTGATAAGCAGGGGTATTGCTTACCGCTGAATGCTGGCATACTATGCCCTTACATATTGTGTATGTAAGGGCTTTGTATGAATGTTGCATTTGAGCCTTGGCACTTCTGGATCATTGCCGGGGTTTGTCTGTTCATCGGGGAAGTGTTCATTCCCGGGTTTCTGCTGGCCAGCCTCGCGATAGGCTGTTTTGTGGCCGCGCTCGCGCACTATCTGACCGACGGCCTGGCCTTTGCCATTGGCGGCTTCGTGATCGGCGCTGGCGCATCGCTCGCACTGATTCGTCCCTATCTTGCCAATGCCCTGGGCCCCGAAGAGGAGTCACACTTTGGGGTCGACGGCATGATCGGCGATGTAATTGTGGTGATCGATGGTAGCGACCTCGGTGGCAGCCTGAAGGCCCGCTATCGCGATACCACGTGGTCGTTGCGTTGCGACGATGATCTTTTCGAGGGCGACCGTGCAGAGATCGTTGCCGTCGAAGGCGGCACCCTCGTCGTCAAACCTCACCAGGAGTAAAAGTCCATGATTGATGCCATTACGATAATCGTCGGGTTTGTCGCCCTTTTCGTCATTGTTCTCACGGTCAAGGGCATCCGGGTCGTGCCGGAGCGCTCCGTGATGATGATCGAGCGCCTGGGCAAGTTCAGCCGCCAGCTGAACGCCGGTTTGAACCTGATCATTCCCATCATCGATGCACCGCGCAAGGTGCCGGTGCGAACCACGATTCGTGACTCAGCGGGTAACAAGTACCACCAGGTATCCATGGAGACGAACCTGGATCTGCGCGAGCAGGTCTATGATTTTCCTGCGCAGCAGGTCATCACCCGGGACAACGTGGGAATACTGGTGGACGCCGTGGTGTACTTCGCCATCATGGATCCCAAGCGAGCGACCTACGAGATTGCGAACCTGCCCCTGGCGCTAGAAACCCTGACCCAGACCACGCTGCGTAACGTGATCGGCGAGATGGATCTGGATGACACGCTCTCATCCCGCGACACAATCAATGCCAAGCTCGTCGAGACCATTGACCAGGCGGCCAACGGCTGGGGCGTTAAGGTCAACCGGGTCGAGGTGCAGGACATTACACCGCCCCAGGATGTCACGCAGGCGATGGAGCAGGTGATGAAGGCCGAGCGTGAACGCCGGGCCAACGTCACCGAGGCCGAAGGCTTCAAAAAAGCTGAGGTGTTGCGGGCCGAGGGTCAGCGCGATGCGCGTATTGCCGAAGCCGAGGGTGAAAAGATTGCCCAACTGCGTGAAGCCGAGGGTGAGGCCGACGCGATCCGCGCCGTCGCGAAAGCAAAGGGCGAAGAGCTGCAGATACTCGCGGCGCATCTGGGCCAGCAGGGTACGGCGGATTACCTGGTCGCGCTGCGATATATGGAAACACTCGACAACATGGCGAAAAACGAGAACGTCGTGTGGATGCCGCACTCTGCGACTGAGGTTGGCGCCATGATCGGCGGCTTCAAGAAGCTGATCGAAAGCGGGCCGGTGGCGTCGGGTGAGACCGCCGGAGCCAGCTGATGGAACCGCTTCATCCAGGCAAGTTGATCAAGCCGCTGGTGCTGGACCCGTCGGGTATCTCTCAATCGGAGTTGTCCCGGCGGCTGGGCTTCAATCAGCCACAACCGGTTAACGAGCTGATTAACGGCAAACGCGGATTTACGCCAAAAATGGCGCTGCTGTTTGATCAGGTCACCCGGGGCGCGTTCCCTGCCGTGTTCTGGCTCACGGCGCAAACGCTGTATGACGCGCAGACGGCGAAGCAGCGATTCCCATCGGGTCGCCGTTTCGTCGTGGATCCGGTGACAATTCCTGAGGAGGCTCAAACGCTCGCCAGGGGCGCTGACACCGAGAAGTTGCTGACACTTGCGCAGGAGCTGCAGCGACTGTCAGAGGCTTCCTAGGGGGGAGTCAGGCGGTGGCGACGGTACTTCCGTCGCAATCAATGCAGTTCCGTCCGGCAGATTTGGCCCGGTACAGAACGGCGTCAGCCCGTCGGAGCCATGATTCGTGAGACCCGTCGACTTTGGGATCAAGTACCGCCACGCCGATCGACAACGTGAGGGGTGGTAGCCCTGCTTCCAGTGGCTGGCCGCTGTTTTCGATGTCTTTGCGTATTCGCTCGGCAATGTCGCAGGCCGCACTCCGGTCAAGGTTCTCTACAATGGCCACAAACTCCTCTCCGCCATAGCGTCCCACGAAATCCTGCTCACGCAGGTTTTTCTCAATGCGCTGAGCGCTGATCTTCAGGGCCCGATCACCGATGGCGTGGCCGAAGTTATCGTTGATTTTTTTAAAGTGATCCAGATCGATAAAGAGCAGGGAAGGGGGGCGCTGGTAGCCGAGTCGCTCGTCCCAGACCTTGCCCACGCGTTCCAGCAATGCCCCGCGGCTGAGCACGCCGGTCAGCGCATCTGTCCGCGCCTGGCGCGTCGCAAAATCTCGCTGTGCGCTCAGCTCCGATACCTGAGTGCCCATGCCGGCCAGCAAAAAGCTGCAGGAGTAGATGATTGACAACGACAGTGCCAGGTACAGGGAGTCCAGCCCGCCGAGAAATCTGGCTTCGAGTTGGGGCACGCTCAGTACCAGGCTCGCCCAGGTTGCGACGAACGTCAGGGGAGTCCACGACCACAGCAGTAAGCGCGAGGGAGTGTGACCTAAGCGGGCATCTTTGATAGCGATCAGCAACACAGTGAAGAGCCCGATCACCATCAATCCATTGCTCACGATGCTCAGTGGCATAAACCTGAGGGGCGTCGGTAGCATCGATACGACAAAGATCACGCCGAGCAGACCGAGGCAAAGATGCAGAAAGCGACAGATGCGCTGATGCCGGTCCTTCAGGTCAATGTAGTGGGCCAGGCTCCAGAGCAACAGTATGCTCGCACCAATGCCACCCAGGCGCTGCACTGGCAGCGTACGTGCAAGGTAGGCGCCAAAGGAGTAATCCAACAGATCACCGCTGGTTGCCAGCAGGTACACCAGCGTGCACCCCAGGCCTCCGGCCATCCCCAGAAAAACCTTGGTTCTGAAGGTGAAGGCCATGCCAAACGCGACCAGCACCAGCGCCAGCATGCTGCCTTGGATCGTAGAAGAAAGGCGTACGCCCCGCAGCACATAGGCCGGCAGATCGTGCTCTGGCAGCAGGCGGGCCTCTGTACCCAGCGGTAAGACACCACGAATGCACATGAGGATTCGGTCACCCAGCGCCAGGTGCGACGTCGGCACGATGGTCATCGCCGCAGGCCATACCCGCTCGTTGGACTGACCCGGTGGGGTAGTGAAGAGCCAACCATCAGACGCGGGAAGCCGTAGGGCAATGGTGGCGTAGAACGGGTTTTTCAGCAGCAGGACCGGCCGCTCGATACTCCCCAGGGGCTTCTCGATGATGATTTCGTAAAGCTCGGCACTCGCCAGGGACGTGTGACCATCCACCCCCGGTGCCAAGGTCTCCGCCGGGCAGGCTTCGGCCACGCGTTGTACGGCCAGCTCGATGCCTCGCGCGGTGGTCGAGGAGTCCGACCATGCCGGAATACAGACAAGCCCTGACAGGACTACCCAAGCCAGAAGACGTGCGAGCTTGATGACGTTTTTATTGTGAACGCTCACCAGATAACCTAACAGTCGCTCAGATAACTTATATGCCCCTGTAAGAACTGGGGGCTTTGCCGTAGCTTACCTGATCGAGCTCGCTCATTGCAGTTGGCGCTTATGCTCCAACAGATCCTTATGCGTTCTCGTTCATGAAGACGCTCGTTCATGAAGACGCTTGTGCCCGACGGTCTGGACCCTTAAAATGCGCGGCCTCGCGGGTGGGAGTGGTTGTTGATTAGGCTCCAGCCGGCGCGTTTTCAATCGGCTCTGGCTCGCCTTAACCGGTTGATAAACAGCCTTATTTTGCCGACGTAGCTCAGCTGGTAGAGCAACGCATTCGTAATGCGTGGGTCGGAGGTTCAAATCCTCTCGTCGGCACCATTTTCAAATGGTGCATTCCGGGCACATGGTCTACAGGCGTTGCTCTGGTGCTCACACCACTCGTGCGCCGCGCACCGGATGCATCGGGTTCTTGAAGTTCATTCTTCGTCCACGGCTGGGACAGCCCTGACCACCTCGCGCAGCAGATCCCAGGGATCAAATCCCTGGCGGCCATAGTCCAGACCACGCCTCACGATTACCAGATCGTGTGACGGAGCGATAATCACGTACTGACCGCGATTGCCCGCGGTCGTGTAAGCGTCGGCGGGCACGTCGTTCTTGCGGTCGTCCGGAACCAGCCAGAACTGCCCACCGTACTCATTACCACGCAAGGCCGTTGCGGGAGCCGGGGTGCGTACAAAGTCGATCCACTCGGACGAGACAAGCCGCTCGCCGTCCCATACACCATCATTCAGGTAGAGCAGGCCAAAGCGCGCCAGGTCCCTTGCGTTGGTGTAGACCTGGCTGCTCAGGATGAAGTCGCCGAATCGGTCCGTCGACAGCAGTGTGTTGCGCATGCCGATGCGATCCAGCAGCGCTTTGCGTGGGTATTCGTGATAGGCGCGCTCGCTGCCCAGGGCCTGTTTGAGGGCGTAGACTGCCAGCAGCGTGTCGTAGTTCTCGTAGTCCCAGTGAGTGCCCGGCTTGCGCACGAGACCGCGGTCGCGCATGCCACTGATGGAACTGGCGCCGGCCCAGTAGGCCAGTCCCGAGCCCGTGGCGTATTCCTTGCCCAGGCTGTCGACGGGATAGAGTCCGCTGGACATGTTGAGCACATGGCGAAGCGTGATGCTGGCTCGGGGGTCGGTCTCTGGGCTGGTCAGTTCAGGTTCCCAGGCAAAGGGTAGTGGCGCGTCCAGTTCGAGGTTTCCGGCGTCCACCTGCATCCCGATCAGCGTGGCCGCAATACTCTTTGCCGTGGACCAGGTGCGGGTGCGCGTGAGGTAGTCAAAGCCGTCGGCATAGCGTTCGAGGATAATGCGGCCGCGATGCACGACGAGCAGGCTGATCGTGTGTTGCTCTGGCGTGTCGCGCTCAAAGGCCCAGGTGGCGGCCGCCTGCAGCGCGCTTTGATCCACGTCCTTATCTGGCGTCGACACGGCGTCGCCATCGCCATTGGGCCAGGTGATCTGGCTGGGGTCGCCGGGCAGTGGAGTCAGCGTTATCTCTGGCAGATCCTCAATGGTGGTGAGCTCCGCGTTGGGGGCGAGCACCACACAGCCGAGGCCGGTACGAAAGGCCGCAGTAATACGCGGTCCCGCCGACCCTCCGCCGACGCTGACAGCGCGCTGCGGGGTGTGCACGTTATAGGGCGCCACCTTGCCCAGGCCGCGCCGGGCATCGTCAAGATAGGCAAGCTCCTTGGCCAGTACTTGTTCCAAGCTGCGATTTGACGTGAACAGACCATTGCAGGTCAGCACCGCCTGAACCCCATGAGTAATCATCTGACGGTTTGCCGCGAAGTAGTCAAACGCGGGTGAATCGTCAGCTTGCACGTGCATACCTGAGCCGGTGCAGAAAAGACTCACGAGCAGCAACAGGGTGCGAGTGCGCTCGGTGATCCAGTCGCCGTACGAACGGTTAGTTGTCATCGGTATAACCCCGGCAGGCGCCGAATGTTTTTTCGTGAAGGCGCGGACCATGTAGAATACCGCGCCTGTTTGATCGAGCCTAACTCGAGCCAGACATCCTGAACCAGACAGGCTCACCTGCACTAAAGACCGGAGACTATGAACGCACGAGTGATTGACGGAAAAGCCACTGCCCAGAACCTGCGCGAGCTGGTTGCTGCCGAAGTCGAGCGACTGGTGGCGCAGCACAATCTGCAGCCGGGATTGGCCGTTGTGCTTGTAGGAGAAGACCCCGCTAGTCAGGTTTACGTTCGCAACAAGGGGCGCCAGACGCTGGAGGCGGGCATGCGCAGCTTTGAGCACAAGCTTCCGGCGAACACCTCTGAAGTAGAGATTCTTGACCTGGTGGAGCAGCTCAACAGCGATCCCCTCGTTCACGGCATTCTTGTGCAGCTACCCCTGCCTGATCACGTGGATGAACAGCGCGTTATCAATGCCATTGATCCGGCCAAGGACGTTGATGGTTTTCATCCGATGAATACCGGTGCTCTGTCCAATGGCGACCCCCGCGCCATGGTGCCCTGTACGCCCCTGGGGTGCCTGATGATGCTCAAGGATCAGTTTGACGGGGATCTCAGCGGACAGCACGCGGTGGTGGTGGGGCGCAGCAATATTGTTGGTAAACCAATGGCTCAGTTGCTGCTGCAGAACCACTGCACCGTAACCATTGCTCATTCCAGGACCCGTGACCTGCCTGAACTGTGCCGCAGTGCCGATATTCTGGTGGCAGCGGTGGGGCGACCCGAAATGGTTCGCGGTGACTGGGTAAAGCCCGGAGCCACGGTGATCGACGTGGGTATCAATCGCGTGGGGGTTGCGGGGCAGGACAAGGCCCGGCTTCTGGGGGACGTGGCATTCGCCGAGGCCGCAACGGTTGCGGCGGCCATCACACCCGTCCCTGGGGGTGTTGGCCCGATGACCATTGCATGCCTGTTACGCAATACCGTCGTGGCCGCCTGTCACCAGCACAACGTCAGCTGCCAGCTTCCGTAATTCGCCCTGTTTGTGAGCCGTGGGCGTAGCGGAACGCACCTCGTTGGCGCGCTGTTATAGCGACGCGAAATTGTCCACCTGATTTTTATGAAATCTCGTAATTTGGTGATATTACCAATCACTATCTTGTGCACTTTTTGTAACAAACGCGTAACGTCAGAGCCTTAGTCTGCGCGCGTTTTTATTCTTACGCACACTCAACATCCTCTCAGGAGCACATTGCTGTGAAGAAATCCATTTCTCAGGTATTTGTACGCAAGGCCCTCGTTCGTGCCATCGCCGGTGCCACCGTTGTCGGCGGTCTCGGCATCACAACACAGGCTTTTGCCCAGGAAACCACCGCGGCGGTTCGCGGCGTTGTGACCAGTTCCAGTGGTTCGCCGGTTTCTGGTGCCATGGTCACGATTACCAGCCTGAGCACGGGGCTTTCCCGCTCTGCGACTACCGATGCCTCGGGCAACTACTTTGTACGCCAGTTGCCCGCGGGTACGGATTACAGCATTGCGGTTTCATCTTCTGAGGGTGGGGCGAGCACCGAGCGCCTGAGCCTGGCGGTAGGTCAGCAGGCGCAGATGAACTACCGGTTGAGTACGCTTGAAGAAGTGATCGTCGTTGGCACCCAGGTGGCAGTGGCGGACACGGCCATCGGCCCGACCGCGGTATTCGACCTTTCGTCGTTGCAGGATTCTCCGGCGATTAACCGCAACATCAACGACGTTATTCAGCAGGATCCGCGTATCTACGTCGAACAGTCCGGCGGTGAAGACTCGATTCAGTGTAACGGCGCGAACCCCCGCTTCAACAGCCTTACCGTTGACGGTGTACGCCTGAACGACGGCTTTGGTCTGAACTCCAACGGTTACCCCACGCAGCGCATGCCGTTCCCCTTCGATGCGATCTCCAGCGTGGCAGTCGAAATGGCCCCCATGAGCGTGACCTACGGCGGATTCTCTGCCTGTAACATCAACGCCGTAACCAAGTCCGGTGGCAATGAGCTGTTTGGCTCCGTGTTCTTCGACTACACCGACGACTCCATGCAGGGCGACTCCCTCGAAGGTGACGATGTCGCCGTCGCGGATTACGACGAAAAGCGCTACGGCTTTGAGCTGGGTGGCGCGCTCATCAAGGACAAGCTGTTCTTCTACGGCGCCTACGAAAAATGGGAAGGCGTAGACTTCAACAACCGCGGTGCGATCGGTAGCGGCGCGATCAACGAAGTTCTCGTCTCTCAGGCAGAACTGGATGAAATCGCTCAGATCTCTCGCGACGTTTACGGATTTGATCCCGGCACCAGCTCTCCCGGCACCTTTGACTACGAAGACGAGAAGTACATCGTCAAGCTGGACTGGTACGCCACAGACACGCAGCGTCTGGCGCTGACCTACATGTACAACGATTCCTTCAATGCGACGGCCTCGGACGACGAACTGGTTGAGTTTGAATTTTCTGACCACTGGTACAACCGCGGTGCCGAGATGACCTCGACCATCGCCAGCCTGTACTCGGACTGGACGCCGAACTTCTCTACGGAATTGCGTATCGCCCGTACCGATGTGGAATTCCTGCAGGCACCCCGTGCCGGCAACGATTTTGGTGAAATTCGCGTAGAGCTCGAAAACGTCGACGTCTACCTCGGTGGTGACGACAGCCGTCATGCCAACGCCCTCGACTACACAATTGATCAGTTTGTGTTCCGCGGTCGCTACCAGCTCGGTGCCCACACGATCACTGGCGGTATCGAGCGTGAGGAGTACGACATCTTCAATCTGTTCTACCAGCACGTAGACACTGAGATTCGCTTCGACGGCATCGAGAATTTCCGCAATGGCCTGGCTGATCGCGTTTACTACGGCAACGCGATCTCCAACGACCAGAACGATATCGCCGAGTCCTTCAGCTACGCGATCAACTATTTTTACCTGCAGGACGAATGGCAGGTGAACGACAAACTGACGGTGACCTACGGTCTGCGCTACGACTACTACGAGACCGACGATGCGCCGAACCTGAACCAGGAGTTCCTGGACAGCTATGGTTTTGGTAACAACGCAACGCTCGACGGGGTTGACCTGATTCAGCCCCGCGTTGGCTTCACCTACGACTTCTCTGAGGATCTGTCGTTCCGTGGCGGCATTGGCCTGTTCTCGGGTGGTAATCCCAACGTCTGGCTGTCCAATACCTACAGCAACACGAACACGACGGCGGTGCAGGCACGCATCGATGACGTAGCGCTGTTTGAGCAGAACTATGTGAACTGTGAGCCCACGGTTCCCGTATGCGGCCCCGGCTATGGTGTGCCTCAGGAAGTGGCTGACATCGTCGGTGCCGGCGACGGCTCCAACTTCGAAATGGTGTACCTGGACCCCAACTTCGATGCGCCCAGCGAATGGAAATACACTGCAGGCCTCACGTGGTATGCCCCCATGGATTGGACCGTAACCGCCGACCTGCAGATCAGTCGCGGTGAAGATACGGCCATCTACAAGCGCGGTGACCTTGAGCAGGTCGGTACGAATGACCTGGGCTACCCGATTTACGACAGTGTGCGCACCCCCGCGTTCGTGCTGACCAATTCCAAAAATGGCAACGAGTCAGAATCCATCGCGTTCAGCGCCTTCAAGAGCTGGGACAACGGCCTTGATCTGCGCGTTGGTTACGCCTGGACCCAGGCTGATGACGTTAACCCCATGACGTCTTCGGTTGCCGCGTCAAACTACTGGAACCGGTCCTTCGTTGACCCGCAGGCAGAGGTCCTCGCGCCTTCAAACTGGGCGATTGAGCACCGCTTCACCACGGTTCTGAATTACACCGCCGATTTCTTTGGTGGTTACGAGACGCGATTCTCGGTATTCGGTCAGTATAATTCCGGCCTGCCTTACAGCATCACGCTGAGCGGCGCGGATGGCACCATTGGCGCGTACAACTTCCAGCCGTACCTGGATTTCATCCAGAACGTTCTGCCCGTCGATGGCAAGCGTAATAGCAAAGAAGGTTCTTCCTTCGGCAAGATCGATCTGCGCATCACTCAGGAAGTGCCCGGCTTTATGCCCGAGCATCGCGGTAGCGTATTCCTGGTGGTCGACAACCTGACCAACCTGATCAACGACGAGTGGGGCGTGCAGCGTCAGCCGTCGTTCCCCTACGGTGTGACTGCCGAGCAGCAGGCCAATGGTCAGGCCCAGCAGCGTATCGGTGAAACGTCGCTCTGGAGCATGCGCTTCGGTGTGAACTACGCGTTCTAAACAAACGCGTAACCTGGCCGCGCTCGGCGCGGCCCAGTGCTTAAGAGCCCCGATCGGTGATGCCGGTCGGGGCTTTTTTGCGTCCAGACTGCTTGGGCGCTTGCTCCGTAGTAGGCCGGGTGCGGGGCGACCCGACGCTACCCGGGCTGCTCGCGCATCTCCATCGGCGTCAGCGCACTGCTCACCGCGCTCGACGGACGCCCGGATATCGCCGTGTCGCCCCGCGTCCACACTGCTGGGCAGAGCGGCCTAGCGATCTTGCTGGTGCGAGGCGGGGCGGGCGAGGTTGCTTTGAGCGTCCGTCGAGCGCGGTCAATCCGTGTCGTGGCGCCGATGGAGATGCGCGAGCAGCTCAAAGTAACCTCGTCTGCTCCGCCGTGGACGGAGTGGTAGAGCGCCGAAGCATCTGCTCCGCCGTGGACGAAGCGTGAAAGCGCCGAGGGCAGGTTATATCCCGCCCATCAGCATGTACTTGATCTCGG
This sequence comes from Gammaproteobacteria bacterium, assembly GCA_030433415.1. Classification (GTDB taxonomy): domain Bacteria; phylum Pseudomonadota; class Gammaproteobacteria; order Pseudomonadales; family Halieaceae; genus Congregibacter. Next base: position 53,555 of record JAUIMF010000002.1, read on the forward strand.
TGTAGTCATCCATGCCGTACTTGGATCCTTCGCGTCCGGAGCCGGATTCCTTGATGCCACCAAAGGGCGCCATCTCGTTGGAGATGATGCCTTCGTTGATGCCGACGATGCCGTATTCCAGTGCCTCCGCGACGCGCCAGACGCGGCCGAGGTCACGGGCGTAGAAATACGAGGCCAGACCGAATTCCGTGTCGTTGGCCATGGCGATGACTTCTTCTTCTGTATCGAAGGGAATGACCGGCGCGACGGGGCCGAAGATTTCATTGCGAAAGACCGCCATGGAGCTGTCGACGTTGGTGAGCACTGTGGGCGCGTAGAAGTTGCCGCCGAGTTCATGGCGCCCACCGCCGAGGGCGACGGATGCGCCGGCCTGCACCGAGGCCTGTACGAGCGCATCCACGTCCTCTACCGCCTTGGCGTTGACCAGGGGGCCGACCACCACGCCGTCATCGGCGCCGTTGCCAACACTCATGGCCGCGGTTTTGGCGACCAGTTTTTCGACAAATGCATCGTAGATGCCGCGCTGTACGAACAGACGATTGGAGCAGACGCAGGTCTGACCGGCGTTGCGGTACTTGGAAATCAGGGCACCGTCGACGGCGGCGTCGAGGTCGGCGTCATCAAAAACAATGAACGGTGCGTTGCCACCCAGTTCCATCGAGGTCTTTTTCATGGTCTCGGCGCACTGGGCCTGCAGTACTTTGCCGATTGGTGTGGACCCGGTGAAGGTCAGTTTGCGCACCAGGGGATTGCCCGTGAGCTCCGCGCCGATCACGCGGGCTGAACCGGCGACCACGTTGATGACGCCGTCGGGTATGCCCGCGCGAGCACCGAGCTCCGCAATCGCCAGCGCGCTCAGCGGTGTTTCGCTCGCGGGCTTGATCACGATGCTGCAGCCGGCGGCAAGGGCGGGCGCGGCTTTACGCGTGATCATGGCAATGGGGAAGTTCCATGGGGTGATTGCGGCGACGACGCCAACGGGCTGGCGTATGCAGACGATGCGCTTGTCCTGGCCGGGGGAGGGGATGACGTCGCCATACAGGCGCTTGGCTTCTTCGCCGAACCACTCAACGTAGCTAGCGCCATAGGCAACTTCGCCGCGGGATTCCGCCAGAGGCTTGCCCTGTTCGGCGGTCATGATCTGCGCCAGGTCTTCCTGGTTCGCCATGATCAGGTCAAACCAGCGGCGCAGGACCTGGGCCCGGGCCTTGGCGCTCTGGTGCTTCCAGTCCCGCATGGCGGTCGCGGCGGCATCGATGGCGCGGCGGGTCTCAGCGTCACCCACGCTGGCGATCTCGCAGATTGTCGCGCCCGTCGCGGGGTTACTTACCGCCAGGGTCTTGCCATCGTCGGCGTCGACCCAGATACCGCCGATGTAGGCCTGAGTGCGCAGAAGCGTTGGATCGCTGAGCGTGAGGGTCTGGGTGCTGGTCATGGTGATGATCCCTGGCTGGTTAAACGCCTAACTTACCGCTTGAGGGCCAACGAGAAAACGCCCCTCGATGGGTAGGCGTCTACATGCCTGGCGTGGCGACGCCGCCGGGTTGCCAGGCGGCGCCTTTGCGTCGTCCCGTTACACCGTGTTTGCGCACGAGGCCGCGAATCTGGTCATAGCTCAGACCCAGGGCCTCGGCGGCCCGTCGCTGGTTGTGATCGTTCGCCGCGAGGGCCTTGAGCAGCAGGGCGCGCTCATAGTCGTCCACGGCTGATCGCAGATCTGACACCAGCGTGACGGGTGGCGTGTCGCCAATTTCTTGAGGCGCACGAGTGCTGGATGGTTCCTTACCCGAGTCCCGCGCGGGTTGTTCCAGGGCCCAGGGCGTGGCGAAGGGGTCCACGATGAGTTCGGCCACGGGATGATCTGCGTCACCCCAGCGGTGCAGGGAGCGCTCCACCACGTTTTTAAGCTCCCGGACGTTGCCCGGCCACGGGTGATCCTGAATCTGCTCCAGCGCCGACGGTGCAAAGCCCGGGAACAGTTCCCAGCCCAGTTCGGCGCTCATCTGCACGGCAAAGTGGTCGGCCAGCAGCAGGGCGTCGCGGTCCCGCTCGCGCAGTGGTGGCATGTGCACCACATCAAAGCTCAGACGATCCAGCAGGTCCGCCCGAAAGCTGTTTTCAAGGGCCATGGTGCGCAGGTCAGCGTTGGTGGCGCCGATCACGCGCACGTTCACGCGTAGCGTTTCCTGGCCGCCCACGCGTTCGAATTCTCCGTATTCGATCAGACGCAGTAGCTTCTCCTGCAGCGGGAGCGACATGGTGCCGATTTCGTCCAGTAGCAGCGTGCCGCCGTCGGCGCGCTCGAAACGCCCGATGTGCTGGCGCGTGGCGCCGGTGAAGGCTCCGGCTTCGTGGCCGAAGAGTTCTGTCTCGAGCAGGGTTTCGGCCATGGCTGCGCAGTTGACCCGCACGAAGGGTTCGTCCCAGCGCGGCGACAGGTAGTGCAGGCGTTCAGCTGCGAGTTCCTTGCCGGTACCGCGCTCGCCCAACACGAGGACCGGGCGATCCACGCCAGCGAGCTGGGACAGGTGATCCAGGGCTTCGGCGAGCGCCAGGGATTCACCCAGCATGTTGTCAGGTTGCGAACGCATAGGTGAAAAATACCTGTTATATGGTGATAAATCCAACTGTATAAGGCAAATATAGCCTTTAATTGGTGGATTTTACCGAAAAATTGTCCAATATAAACGGCTAACCCATTGTTTTGTAACGCATAAAGGATTTTCTGGCCCGCTTATTGGAACAGTTACCGTGAACGCAACGCAGCACACGGGAACGCAACAATGCAACCGGACCGACTAATCATCTACCTCGCCCTGGGCATCGTCGCCAGCGGGATAGCAGCGGTCACGGGGCCATCACCCGCGCTTCTCACCCTGTTTCAGGTCGTGTTGGTAGTGGAACTGGTGAATCTGATTTCGGCTCCGGGCGATGACATCGGCCGGCCAGCAGACACCCTGAGTAACTCGCAAGGAGAGTAGAGATGGGTATTTTTTCGCGCATGAGCGACATCATTAACTCAAACATCAATTCGCTGCTGGACCAGGCGGAAGATCCAGAAAAGATGATCCGCCTGATCATTCAGGAGATGGAGGACACTCTGGTTGAGGTGCGTAGTTCCTCTGCCCGCGTCCTGGCGGACCGCAAAGCCGCCGCACGGCGCGTTGAGCAACTGCAAAGCGAAGCCAACGGCTGGGAAGAAAAAGCGAAGCTGGCGATCAGCAAGGGTCGTGAAGACCTGGCCCGCGCCGCGCTGCAGGAAAAGCGCGAGATTGAGGACGAACTGGAGTCCGTGAACGCGGAACTTGCCGCAACCGACGAACACATCGAGCAGCTGAATGACGAGATCACCAAGCTGCAGAGCAAGCTCAACGACGCCAAGGCCAAGAAGAAGGCCCTGGTCATGCGCTCCAAGACCGTCGAGTCGCGCATCAAGGTCAAGCGCCAGGTGAACCGCGAGGCGCTGGATGATGCCTTCTCCCGCTTCGAGCACTTTGAGCGCCGCATGGACAATCTCGAGAGCCAGCTCGAGGTCATGGATATGGGGAAGGATGTCGCTCCGTCGCTGGCCGCAGAAATCAGCGCTCTCGAAGAGGACGAAAAGATTTCGGCGGAGCTGGAACGGCTGAAGGCCGAGGTGGGTGCCGGGGAAGAGAAGCGGGATTGAAATCGCGCGATCATTCCCCTGCCATCCGCCTTCGGGCAGGATGGCGTTATCACCCTCTGAGACAGGGAGTCACCCATGGATTTTTTTGAGTTCATATTCGTACCGACGATCCTCTTTATGGTCATCGTTGCGCCCATGTGGCTCGCGATGCACTACAAGAGCGTGAACCGCTCCAGTCGCAGCCTGAGTGCCGAGGATCGCGAGAACGTGGAGCAGATCCTGGTGACCGTCGATCGCTTGACGGAACGAATCCAGGCCCTGGAGTCGATTCTGGACGCCGATCACGGTGACTGGCGCGAATCGGACGACAAGGGCCGTAGTGAAGGGAGCACGTCATGACTGAGTACTATCGCGAAGACCGCCGCCGTCGCCATCGCAAGCAGCGCAAGCTGAGTCAGTTCCGCGAGCGCCGGCAGCACGGCTGGGGCATGGGCCTGTACCGCAATCGCCGCGACGGCAAGATCTGCGGCGTGGCTGCGGGCCTGGCGGACTACTGGGATGTGGCGGACTGGGTGCCGCGCCTGCTGTTTATCGGTGCCTTTCTGTTCACCGGTACCCTGGCGATCTGGGCCTACGTGGCGGGTTTCTTTCTGCTCAGCCCCCGGCCCGAGGATCGAAGTTCACGCCGCCGCCGCAAGGATACCGCTGATGAGGATTCCGTAGAGGTCAAGGTGGACATCCGCTCTGCGAACGAGGAGGCCTTTGGTCCCGAAATGGAGTACGACGAGCGGTATCACGACTATCGCCCCCGGCGCATGTTCCGGTACAGCGACAGCGCCAGTGTGCGCCTTGCCCGGGCTCGGGAGCGCCTTGACGCCGCGGTGCGTCGTGTCGAAAACATGGAAAGCTATGTGACCTCACGCCGCTTCAAGCTCAATCGCGAGTTCTCCCGTCTGTGACAGGGGTCCGGCAGGGGGCTTGTGCCGCCTGCCACGCGCTGTATCCTCCAGAGCTATAAATACAGTTGCGCCTACGGCATTCCGCAGTGTCGTCGGCTCTGGAGGTTTGATGGCCGTTCGTCGCATGGCCTTTTTCGACGATGTGGTAGTGCCTGGCAGCGATGCTGTCGATCCCTTCTATCTGCCACCCCCCGCGCCGATTCTGGCGCTGACGGAGTTTCACCGTGTCAGTCTCGAGGTGGTTTCCCTGGCGACGCTGGGTCGATTGCTGCACGCGCTGCCCCGAGGAGACGGGCACCCGGTGATGGTGCTGCCGGGGTTTCTGGGGTCGGACTCTTACAACGCGGCATTACGACGATTTCTCACGCGCCTGGGCTACAAGGTGCACGGCTGGGGTCTGGGGCGGAACCTGGGGCCGCGCGATGACGCGCTGACCAAACTGCAGGACCGGCTGGCGTTTCTTGTGGACCGTTACGGCGAGCCCCTGTCGTTGATCGGCCATAGTCTGGGCGGTATTTTTGCCCGGGAACTGGCTCGAGAGACGCCGGAGCAGGTACGCCAGGTTGTGTCGCTGGGCAGTCCCTTCGGGCGAGGCCGCAACAGTGCGTCGTACCCCGCGCGGTTATTCGAGGCCCTGAACCCCATGGACGAAATCCCCATCGCCCTGGACGAGTTGCACTGGTCGCCTCCCGTACCTACGACCGCGGTGTATTCCAAAGGCGATGGCATCGTGAACTGGCGAACAGCGGTGCAGAGCGAGGACTTTGCCCATGCCCCTGTGCAAAACATTCGCGTGCGCGGCAGTCATTGCGGTATGACCCTCAATCCCACGGTCTGGTACATTCTGGCGGACCGGCTCCGGCAGGCGCTGGATGACTGGAAGCCGTTTACGGCTGACGGTGTGGCAAAGGTGCTGTTGCCACGCCATCACTGAGGTACCCTGTCCCATTATCGGGTGGGGGTTTCCCATCGATGGATAGTTCTATTCCACCAATCCTGAGGCTTGCCACGGGCCATGGGCTTTGCATCGCCTGTGCAGTATTGCTGTATCTGGTTGGCGTTCCCGCGGCCGTTGCGCAGGCTGAGGCGAGCAACGATCCTCGCTGGCAGTTCGACGGCAATCTGCGCGTGCGTTGGGAGACCCTGGAAGATTCGTTTCGCCTGGCCGCTCCGGATCGCGATGAGTTGATGCTCACGCGCCTGGATCTGGCACTGCAGTACGATGCGCAGCGCTGGTTTGGTCGTGTCGAAGTCCAGGACTCGCGTGCCTGGGGCGACAAGATGCTGTCACCACTGGGCACCGACGACGTCAACACCCTCGAACCCGTTGCGGCGCACCTGGGCCTACGCTGGGCGAGCGAAGGGATGCTAAACGGGGCCTGGATACTTCGCGCCGGGCGCATGACCATCGATTACGGTAGCCGGCGACTGCTGGCGCGCAATCGCTTTCGCAATACCAGCAACGCGTTCCAGGGCGTGCGTGTGAGTTTTGAACGCGAGGCATCGCAGAGCGAGGTTTTTTATACCTATCCATTGCAGCGACAGCCGACGCTTCTGGATGGAGACAAGCTGCGGGAAAATGAGTTCACGCTGGACAAAGCGGGGCGGTCCGAGCGCTTCTGGGGGTTCAGTCACGACTGGCAGCTCCCGGATGGGGGTGCCGACATGGCGGTCTATTTCTTTGCGAGCGAGCTGTCGGACCGCCCCGGTCGCCCCGTCGCTGACCGCCGACTCCGCACCCTGGGTGCCCGGTTGCTGGACTCGTCCCCCCGCTGGGAATGGGAATTCGAAGGCGCCTACCAATGGGGGCGATCGCGCAAAAGTGCGGTGGATACCGCAAGCCCGCTGGATCACGAGGCGTGGTTTGTCCACGCTCATGCGGGTCTGACGCTACGCGACGGACTAAGTCTGCAACTGGTCTGGGACGGTGCCAGCGGCGATCGCAATCCGCAGGACAGCAAAAATCAGCGATTTGATCGCCTGTACGGAGCGCGGGCTTTTGAGCTCGGACCCAGCGGCATATTCGGTGCGGGAATACGCAGTAATCTGCGCTCCCCGGCGGTGCGTCTGCGCTGGCGGCCTGGCACCGAGCATCAGTTTCTGGTGTCCCTGCGCCAGCTCTCATTGGACAGTGCCCGGGATCAGGCACCCAGTGCCCTGCGTGTTGATGCGTCCGGTCTTTCGGGGCGCGATCTGGGTCGGCAGTGGGAGTTGCGGTGGCGGTGGCAACCTGCCGCGCAGTCCTGGGCTACGGAAATCGGCGCAGCCTATCTGGACAAGGGAGCCTATTTCAGTGGCACCAATCCCGATGCGACTCTGAATCCGGCGGCACCGTCGAACAGTCGCTATCTGTTTGCGCAGGTGAACTGGCGTTTCTAGGGGCGCCGCACACCGGTCAGCGGATTGATCGCGTCTTCGCCACCTGTATAACGGAGAATGCCGTAATAAATGCCAGCGGCGGAGCCTTCAAGCAGTGCCTCGACCACCATGCCGTCGGTATCGACGGACTCGGCGGCATTCAAGAGTCTGCGAAAGATGCGTTTGAAATTTTCGCTGTGGCGTTTACGAATCGCCGTTCCATAGAGAATCTCCTGGAGCGCCGCTTCGTCTTCACGTCGGTCCGCCGCCGCGGCGATCATGCGACGAATAAACAGCGAGTGATCACCGGTGCTGGCCTCGGAGCGTAGCTGCGAGAATTCATCCAGATCGACTTCTCCGGTGCCGGTCGGGCCAAACACTGAGACATAGTGAAACGCCGCAACGCTGCCCAATTGATCCTGAATCAGATTGAGCAGTTTGAAATAGGAGTCCCGGCGGGAATGGAGTTCCAGGCGGCGCGTGCTGCGCTCTTGCATGCTGATGGCCCGAGTGTTGGCCGTGATCTCTTTTTGTTGCATGAAATGGCCGATCACCAGCCAGAGAAAAGCCAGCGGGGCGAAGGCGCCTTCGAAAAAGCTGCCGATATCGGCGGTGGGCAGTGCCAGAAAGTTCTCCCAGCCCACGATGGCTGAGAGGTATACCAGGCCGCCGCCGATCCAGATGCTGGTGACCGTCAGACCAAAGAGAATGCGCCAGTCCAGGCCGTGGGGTGCTTCGTGTTCATCCATGGGGCCAGCATAGCAGAGGTATATGCAATGGGGCTTTTGCCGCAGCGCAGAGTGGCGTAGGGTGCGCGCTGGAATTTGGGAGGATAACGTGACACAGGCTGTACTTGAGTCATTTGGGGGCAGGGGAGAGCCCCTACTTTTTGCCCACGCTAATGGATACCCGCCCGGTAGCTACCGGGAACTCTTTCAGGCCCTGGAGCAGCGTTTCTGCATCAGTGCGATGGAACACCGCCCCCTGTGGGCCGGACGGCAGCCACCGCGAAAGCTCAACTGGACGCTGTTCGCCGACGACTTGCTGACGCTGATGCAGACACGGTTTGATGAGCCGATCTGGGTCATGGGGCACAGCATGGGAGGCACCGTAGCGGCGCTCGCGGCGGCGCGTCAGCCGGAGCGATTCCGGGGCGTGGTGCTGCTGGATCCGGTGCTTCTGCAGGAGCGCTTTGCGTTGATGAATCGCGTGATGCCCCGTTCGCGCATCGAAAAAATGCCCATGATCCGGCGGACCCTGGGCCGGCCCGAGTATTTTTCCAGCCATGAAGAAGCTTTTGAGTTCTATCGCGGCAAACGCGCTTTTCGCGGCCTGTCTGACACCGCGTTGCGCCATTATGTTGAAGCGGCCAAACAGCCCGTGGATGACGGCAGGGTGCAGCTGCGTTTTTCACCGGCCTGGGAGGCGGCAATCTATGCCAGCGCGCCCAGCGTCAGCCGCATGCTGAAACGATTGTCGGTGGATATGGTGGCGATTCGGGGTCGCGACAGCGATACGCTCAACGCCACGATGTGGCAGCGCCTGCAGCACTGGCAGTCTGGAGGGCGCTTTGCCGAGGTGACTGGAGGTCATCTGTTCCCTTTGGAAAACCCTCACGACACCGCTAAAGCCATCGAAGGTCTTATTTTTTCGCCTTAGGGCGTCTCGCGCTATTTTGCCGACGCCGCCTATGCCTATAATTACCCTCTGTGCAGAGGAGGGACGTTATGGGGAAGATTCTGATCGTCGCAGACCAGGAAGATGGCTGTGTAGCCACTTCGCGGGGTCTGGAATTGGCGCAGCGCCTGGGCCATGACGTTGAAGTGGTGGCGTTTGCCTACGCACCGCTTGATCGCCTGGCTCGGGACAAAGTACAGAAGGCCGAAATGCGCCAGAAACTGCTCGACCGCCGCACGGCACAGGTGCAGGAGCGCATCGACCGCTTTGCTGCCGAGGGCCAGAAGGTGGCGCTGAAGGTGGTCTGGCTCAAAACCATCTACCCCTGGATCATCAAGCGTACCAACGCCACCAACTTTGACCTTGTGGTCAAGACCGGCGCTTCCACCGGGGGTATGACGCACACATCAACGGATTGGCATTTGCTGCGCGAATGCCCAGCGCCGATCTTCATTGCCGCCGAAGATAAATGGTCGCGCACGCGCCCGGTGCTCGCGGCGGTGGATCTGGATACCCGCAAGCGCTCGAAGAAGCAGCTCAACAGCAAGGTGATACGCCACGCAAAACATTTGGCTGACAGCCTGGGCGTGGAACTGAAGATCATCTCTGCCGTCGTAGTACCGACCTTGCTCGCCGACCTGGATATCGTCGATCCGGCGACCTATGCCAAAGAACGCAAAGAAGAAATGATGCCGCAGGTGAAGGCTCTGGCGGCGGAGCATGGGTTGCCCCAAAAAGCCTTCGTGCTCAAACGTGGACCCGTCGACAAGGTGATCCATTCTCAGGCCGCCAAGGTGCGTGCCCAGGTGGTAGTAATGGGCACCGTGGCTCGCCGTGGCATCAAGGCGCAACTGGTGGGCAATACCGCCGAATCCGTACTTCAGGACATGCGTACCGACGTGTTGGCTCTGAAACCGGACAGCTGAACTGACGCAATCACGACTCGGGCCTGCTGGCCCGTTCCTTCTTTTGGAGCTACCGTTTTGAACAGCCCCATCAAGACTCGCCTCGCCGACCTGGATGAAAGCCTGTTTGTGCCTCGGGAGCTGAGCTGGCTCTCGTTCAACGCTCGCGTACTACAGGAGGCGGCCGACAACAGCGTCCCCGAGATCCAGCGCCTGCGGTATCTGGGTATTTTCTCGAACAACCTGGATGAATTTTTTCGCGTGCGAGTCGCCGAGGTGCGACGCCTGATCTCGGTTTCGCGCGGCGCGCAGCGTCAGCAGGCCAAGGAACTGCTGGCGGCCATTCAGGCCGAGGTGGTGTCACTCCAGCACGATTTCGAACGGGTGAAAAAGTCCGTCATGAATGCGCTGCAGGACCGCAAAATCTACATGGTCAACGAACGGGAGATCGATGAGGGACAGGCCGCATTTGTGCAGAGTTACTTCACCTCGACACTGCTGCCTGAGCTCGAGCCGATTCTTTTCAATGACGGCTCGCTGATTCCCGTACTCAATGATGAATCACTCTACCTGGCGGTAGATATCGAGTCCGGAGACGAACACCACGTGGCCGTGGTCGAGGTACCCACGGATCGCCTGCAGCGATTTCTTGAGATTCCCCGGCCCAAGGGCAAGCGCGGTCGCTACATCATCTCGCTGGATAACATGATCCGTGCCTGCCTGCCGCAGATGTTCCGAGGTGTGCTGCCCATCGACAAGGCGAGTGCCTACTGCTTCAAGTTTTCCCGCGACGCGGAACTGGAGCTGGATGCCAGCATCATGGAAAGCCTCATCGAGAAGATGGCAACGAGCCTCAAGCAACGACGCAAGGCCGACGCGGTGCGTTTTGTCTACGATGCACACATGCCTCAGCGGCTGCTTGATTTTCTCGCCAGTCGCTTCTCGCTGGGCAAATACGACAGCCTGATTCCCGGTGGGCGCTATCACAACTCCAAGGACTTCATGGGCTTTCCCAGCGTCGGCCCCCGTTACCTTGACCTGAAGCCTCTCGCACCGATTCCCCTGGCGGACCTGGACTCTGCCGACAACATGCTCGCGGCCCTGCGGGAGCGGGACGTACTGCTTTATTACCCGTACCACAGCTTCGACTATGTCATCGATCTGCTGAAGACCGCCGCGGTAGATCCGGCCGTTGAGAGTATCAAAATCTGTCTTTACCGCGTGGCCAAAGAGTCACGAATCATCGATGCATTGCTCAACGCGGTACAGAATGGCAAGAAAGTACTGGCGGTCGTGGAACTGGCGGCACGCTTTGACGAAGCGGCGAACATCAGTTGGGCTCAGCGCCTCACCGAGGGTGGTATCGAGGTGAAGTTTGGTGTTCCGGGCCTCAAGGTCCACAGTAAGCTCCTGCTTATCCAGCGTCGCGAAGACGGGCAAAAGCGCTACTACAGTCATATCGGCACAGGTAACTTCAACGAAAAAACCGCACGCCTGTACACAGATTTCTCGCTGCTGACCTACGATCAGAAGTTGGGTCGTGAGGTCCGGGATGTGTTCGAGTTTCTGCAGTACAACTATCGACGCTACGATTACGAGCAGTTGCTGGTGTCACCCCATAGCTCCCGCGATGGCATCATCGCCAGGATCGAGCGTGAAATCGCCAATGCGCGCAAGGGTCTGCGGGCAGCCATGACGCTCAAGTGCAACAATCTTGTTGACCGCGAAGTGGCGATGAAACTCTACGAAGCCAGCGATGCGGGCGTTGAGATACGCCTGATCGTGCGCGGCATGTGTTCTCTGCAGCCCGGGGTCAAAGGTATTTCCGAGAACATTGAGGCGATCAGCGTAGTGGATCGGTACCTGGAGCATCCGCGCGTCTATGTTTTCTACAATGCGGGCGATCCCGAGTATTACATCGGCTCAGCCGATCTGATGACGCGCAATCTGGATTTTCGCGTTGAGGTGCTGTGTCCCGTGAAGGACAAGGCAAGCCAGGCCATGATCCAGTCGGTGCTGGATATCCAGTGGCATGACAACGTCAAAGCCCGGGTGCTGGACCGGGCCCAGAGCAACCGCATGGTGCCGCGCAAGGGCAAAGCCGCCGCCATTCGTTCGCAGGAGGCAATTCACAGCTACCTGCAATCCGGGCGCAAACCCCGTTTGCCACGCTCGAACATGACACTGCCTGCAAAGCAGCGCAGCAAGACCAAAAAGTCGCGTAAGGACTGATTTCAATGGCTGGAGCCACCCTTCTTTCACTGCTGGATGACATCGCTGCGCTGATGGATGATGTTTCTGTCATGACCAAGGTCGCGGCGCGGAAAACCGCGGGCGTGCTCGGCGATGATCTGGCGGTGAATGCAGAGAAGGTGACGGGGGTGGCGGCGGACCGGGAGCTGCCCGTGGTGTTTGCCGTATTCCGTGGCTCGCTGCTCAACAAGGCGATTCTGGTGCCCGCGGCGATAATCATAGCCCAGGTTGCCGAGTGGCTTATTGCGCCATTACTTATGGCCGGAGGCTTGTATCTCTGCTACGAGGGCTTTGAGAAAGTCTGGCATTTTCTGAGCCACAGTCGCGAAGAGCGTCACGCCGAGCATGAGGAGTTGCGCGAGCAGCTGGAGGATCCGGATACGGATCCGGTCAAGCTCGAGCACCGACGCATTCGCGGTGCGATTCGTACCGACTTCATTCTGTCTGCCGAAATCATTGTGATTACGCTGGGTATTGTCGGTGAGGCGACGCTGGCGGTCCGTGCCACGGTGCTTTCATCGATTGCGCTGATCATGACGTTTGGTGTGTACGGAATCGTGGCGGCGATCGTGAAGGTCGATGACCTGGGGCTTCACCTTATACAGCGGGATGGAGCAGGGTTACTGACTCGTATTGGGCAGGGTTTGGGGCGGGGTCTGCTGGCCTTCGCGCCCCGTCTCATGCAGTTTCTGACGATCTTCGGCACCCTGGCCATGTTTCTTGTGGGCGGGGGGATATTGGTCCACGGGATTCCCCAGTTGCACCACGGCGCCCAGTGGGTTGCTCAGCTTTGGGGTGGTGGCCTCGGCCCGGCGCTTCTGGAGCAGCTTTACAATGCGGTCGCCGGCATGATCGCCGGCGCCGTGGTACTGATGCTGCTCAAACTGGTGCCCCGACGCTCAGCGTAGCAGCGAGCCCAGAATTCCCCGAAAGAGTTTTTGCCCCAGGGATCGTCCTGCGGCCGACCCGAGGCTGCGCGCCATGCTTTTTACAAAGGCCTCGCTGCTGCTCTGGCGACTTCTGCCGGTACGCTTGCGCGCTGAGGTTTCGCGACGCTTCATTGCCTTTTCGTCCCGGTCCGCCTGCTGCTCTTCGGCCCGTTTCAACAGCGCTTCGTGAGCACTCTCGCGATCGATGGATGTGCTGTAGCGACGCAGGTTGGGATCATTGTCCAGCACGGCTTTGCGTTCGGCAGCCGTGGCTTTACCCATACGAGAGGAGGGCGGGCGAATCAGCGTACGCTGGACCACCGACGGCACGCCCTTTTTCTGCAGCGTAGAGACCAGGGCTTCACCCACGCCCAGTTCCGAGATGACCGTTTCGGTATCGAGTGCCGGATTGCTGCGAAAACTCTGCGCTGCCACGCGTACCGCTTTGCGCTCCTTGGGGGTGTAGGCGCGCAGCGCGTGCTGGATGCGATTACCCAGCTGGCCCAGCACGCTGTCGGGAATATCCGCGGGGCTCTGCGTGACAAAGTAGATGCCGACTCCTTTGGAGCGGATAAGTCGCACAACCTGCTCGATGGTCTGCAGCAGCACCTTGGGAGTGTCCTGAAACAGCAGATGTGCTTCGTCAAAGAAGAACACCAGTTCAGGCTTCTCTGGATCGCCGACCTCGGGGAGCTGTTCGAACAGCTCCGACAGCAGCCAGAGCAGAAATGTACTGTACACCTGGGGGCTGCGGATCAGCGTGTCAGCCGCCAGCACATTGACCACACCGCGTCCGTCGCGGGTACGTTGCATCAGATCGCGCAATTCCAGTGCGGGTTCGCCAAAGAAATGTTTGCCGCCTTCGCGCTCGAGCATCAGCAGACGGCGAAGAATGGCGTTAACCGAGGCGGTGGCTACGCGGTAGGTACTGCCCAGGTCCTGGCGATTATCGGCCAGGAACTGCAATGTGGTGCGCAGGTCCGCGAGGTCCAGCATCAACAGACCATTGTCGTCTGCGTACTGAAACACCAGGGTCAGCACGCCTTCCTGAGTTTCGTTCAGCCCCAGCAGGCGGGACATCAACTGGGGGCCCATTTCTGTCAGGGTCGTACGGATCGGCGTACCTTTTTTACCGAACAGGTCCCAGAAGGCAATGGGGTACCCCTGTTGACTGTAGTCAGAAATACCGATGCGCTCGATACGCTCGTCGATCTTCGGGTGAGGCTTGCCCGGCTGACTCATGCCCGAGATATCGCCTTTTACATCGGCGAGAAAAACGGGCACGCCGATATCAGAGAAACCCTCTGCCAGGCACTGCAGCGTAACGGTTTTACCCGTGCCGGTGGCGCCGGCAATCAGTCCGTGGCGGTTGGCAAAGCCTGCCGCAAGACTTATCTGGCCGGCGTCGGAGCCGCCGATGAGAATACTCTTGGGAGTGGTATCGTTCATGGCGTGGGTCAGCTATTACTCAGTTTGGGTTTGACGGTAGTGCCGGTCTTTCGGCGAGCTTTTGCGGCTGCGGGGGCCTTCTTGCGACGCCCTTTGGCCGGTGTTTTTGCTTTCGGGTTGGCTCCCGTTTTAGCGGTGCTGGTTTTGGCTTTGGCCTTTGCTTTAGTTTTTGCAACGGCCTTCTTTCTGGCAGGTGCCTTCTTTTTCGCAGGAGCCTTCTTTGCCGGCGGCGCGGCGCCGGCACGAGACGCTGATGCTGGCGAGGTCTCAGCGGGCTTACGTGCACGCACGCCGGATCGACGATCGCTGGAGCGTCGCTGCGGACCACTGATGCCCGCCACGTCTTCGAGCTCCTGTAGCGCATCCTCCAAGTGATCGATGATGCGCTGGATCTGAGGCATGGAGCGGCGACAGGCGACAATGCCGAAGTCCAACTGATCGTGGTAGCTCACCAGGGTGATGTTCATGGCAAAGCCATCGAACACAATCGAGGCGGGGTAGATCCCGTCAAGGCGGGCGCCGTTCCAGTAAAGCGGTTTGCGTGGGCCGGGTACATTCGACACCACCGTGCTGAACGCCGGGAGCTTTGCACCCAGGCCCAGAATCGATGTGAGCAGAGCCGGGAGTTGCGTCAGCTGCATAAAGAGCGCGGCCTCGGCCGCCGATAGCTCCTGTAGCAGTTCTTTGCCCGCACGCATGGATTCCTGAATTGTGCGAAGACGCTTTTCAGGGTCGTAAACATTGGTCGCCAGATCCGCAGTGATAAAGCCGACGGCATTGGTGGAATCGAGATCATCTTCATTGCGCAGCGACACCGGTGCCATGGCCTTGAGTGAGTGCACGGGCAACTCGTCCCGCGACAGCAGATAGCGCCTTAAGGCCCCGGCGCACATGGCGAGGACGACATCGTTCACGGTGCCATCCATTGCCTTGCATACCGCCTTGACGCGATCAAAGGCAAAGGTCTGGGCCACGAACCGCCGGGCACCGGACACGCGGGTATTGATCGAGGTTCGCGGCACGTTGTGCCAGGGTACGGCGAGGTTGCCGCCACGTCCCACAAACGCCATTCCAAAGCGGCGCATTGCCGTGGCCAGATGCAGGCTGGAGTCGTATTGCTGCTTGAGGGCTTCGAGCACATTGCGCAGCGTGCGCTTGTCAGGAGTTTTCACCGGCTTGGGCCTGCTGACGTAGCGAGCCTTGTACGCTTCGTAGGCTTCAAGAGAGAACGGGGCGAAGCCGGTCATCGCCGTCGGATCGTCCGTGCACATACCCTGAGTGATGTGCATGGCACCCACGCCGTCGATCGCCGCGTGATGGATCTTGTTGTAGACGGCGAACTGCCGGTTCTGCAGCCCTTCGATAACGTGGAGTTCCCACAGGGGGCGAGTGCGGTCCAGCAAAGTGGTATGCAGGCGCGAAGCGAGGGCAAACAGCTCGCGATAACGCCCGGGAGCGGGGAGCGCGGAGTGGCGCACGTGGTAATCCATGTCTATGTGCTGGTCCGTGGCCCAGAACAATCCTGTCTTGCCCGTGACCACGTAGTCGCCGAAGGGCTTGCGTAACTCGCTGCACCCCTGGAGCTGGTCCATGGCGCTGGCGATAAACTCCTGCTCGTTTACGCCTTCGGGATAGCTGAAAAGATTGATACCGCCCACGTGCATGGGGGTCTCCCGCTTTTCCATCAGCAGGAAGCCGGCGCTTGTCAGGTCCAGTCGTCGCATTGTGTGTCTCCTTACTAACCCGTGCATGCTAAATCCTTTGTAGCGGCGATGTAAGAGACCCCGTAAATGTTTCCCCTGGCCCGTGACGGGCAGCTCCCATCGCTCTACACTGCGGCTTTGAATTTTTGGGGGTCTCCCATGAAACGAGTTGTCGCGGCGTTAGCCATGTTGGGCTTTTGTGTGGGGAGTGTCGCTGCAGACATTCGCTCCGAGCATGCGGAAAAGACGTTGGAAATCTATCGCACCATTCTCGAAGTCGACACGTCCAAGAACACGGGCAATACGCCGCGCGTGGCCCGTTACCTGGCCGACGAATTGATCGCCGCCGGTTTTGCCGAGGAAGATGTTCGCATATTGCCCAAGGGTGACTTCGCCACACTAATCGCGACCTACCATGGCGATGGCAGCAGCGGTCGCAAACCGATTCTATTCCTTGGGCATATGGACGTGGTGGAGGCGCTGGATGCCGACTGGGAACGACCGCCGTTCAAGCTGACCCAGGATGACGTGAATTTTTACGCCCGCGGCACCATCGACAACAAGTTCGGCGTGGCGCAGTTGACGAGCACGTTTATCCGCCTGAAAAAAGAAGGCTTCGTGCCGGACCGTGATCTGATCCTGGCGTTCTCGGGTGACGAAGAGAGTGGCATGACCACCACGCGCATGATGGCCTACGAAACCCCTGCGTTGGCCGAAGCGGAGTTTGCACTGAACTCCGATGCGGGTGGCGGCGACCTGACCGCTGATGGGGTGGCGGTGAGCTATAACATCCAGGCGGCAGAAAAGACCTACGCCACCTGGGAGGTCACCATGCGCAACCCCGGGGGCCACAGTAGTCGACCCCGCGATGACAACGCGATCTACGATCTCGCCGATGCGATCAAGGCCATTGAGGCCCACCGTTTTCCTGTGCAGTGGAGCGAAATGACGCTGTCGTACTTTCAGAAAGTCGGACAGAAGATGGGTGGGGAGCTCGGTGATGCCATGCTGCAGTTTGCCTATAACCCCGAAGATGAACATGCAGCGGAGCGCCTGCGGCGGGAAC
This sequence comes from Gammaproteobacteria bacterium, assembly GCA_030433415.1. Lineage (GTDB taxonomy): Bacteria > Pseudomonadota > Gammaproteobacteria > Pseudomonadales > Halieaceae > Congregibacter. The sequence continues at coordinate 70,461 of JAUIMF010000002.1, forward strand.
CTTCGTACGTAGGTACAACACGTACGACCTGCGTGGTTACCATGCTGCGAGCGGGCCACGCCGAGAACGCGCTGCCCCAATCGGCGACCGCTACCGTGAACTGTCGCATCTTTCCCGGGGTCCCGGTGGAACAGATCGAAGCGGAGCTGAAGAAAGTTGTGGGTAATGCGGACGCTGAATTCGTGCTGCTCGGCGACCCCACAGAAAGCCCCATCTCAGAAATTCGCCAGGATGTATTGGCGGCTTTAAGCAAAGCGGTGCACGCGCGCTATCCCGGACTGGACCTCATTACCTACATGGAGTCCGGTGGTACCGATGGCATGCATTTTCGCAAAGCGGGTATTCCGACCTGGGGTATTTCGGGTGTCTTTATGAACCCCGACGAGATGTTCGCGCACGGATTGAACGAGCGCGTGCCCATCAAGGCGTTCTACGATGGCCTCGACCACTGGTCCGTGATCATTCGGGAACTCACGGGAGGTGGGGCGCGGTAGTCCTCAGCGGTCACTCACGGGGCGGCGCAGACTGATAGCGCCGCGCAATTGACCGGGGGTGTACCCCGTTGCCCGGTCGTGGGGATAGCGGGCGTTGAGCGCCGAGCGCACATCGTCTGCGATGTTTTCTCCGTGGCAGAGCAGGCAGACACCGCCCACGAGTTGTGCCTGCATGTAGCGATACTCGCCGTCGATGACCTCGCCATGATTGAGCTGCGGTGCTTGCGCGCCATCGTGAAGACGTTGTTCAAAGTCCCTCAGTACCGATGCCTCCCACTCGTCAGGTATGGCTCGGCGTTCGTTTCGGGGTTTATCACTGACCCGTGTTATGGACCAGCCGGAGGTTTCGGTCAGGGATTTCGATAACGCCGGGGCCTCGGTGGCACAGACCTCAATTGCTCCAGCGGGGCCCAGTGCCTGCACCTGACTGACCAGTAGCGGCTTCATCTGTCCTACAAAGGCTTTGACCGTGGTTCTGGCGTCGGCGGCGATGGGGGCGGGCAGCGGTTGCTGTTGGGCGTTGACGCCCGTAGCCCATAAGATCAGTGGCACTGCGATCCAGGCAAGCTGTCGGTGTTGTGTCATTGGCGTTACTTCTTCAGCAAACAGGCAGGCAGTTTAGCGTTCTCGCCTAGCGTTGGCCTGTGACACGGCGTCGCACAGCGGACTCCCTGTCAGCAGGTGCCGCTGGTGTCAGAAGGAACCGATGTTGCCAGAAGAAGTCGATGGACCCAGGCCTGGTGGTCTGGGTCCGATGGGCAAGCGATTACCGATGGCGACGGAAAGGTGGACGTCCGCGAAAATCCGTGCGCGGTTCCACGGCCTCGACCTCCATCGATGCGGCATCAATGACCGGTACTTCGACAGTGCGACGCTTAAAAGGCGGACGACCGCTGTAGTCGCGATCACGGATTGTCACGGTTTCGGTCACCATAGTTTCTATGGCCGCAACATCCACCGTTTCTACCGGCACGCGTTCGCGCTTGAAGGGCGGACGCCCACGCATGTCTACGCGCCATACGTAGTCGGGGCTGGCGGCTTCGAGCACCGAGTCAGCAGCCAGTGCTGGCATTCCCATTTGTGCGCTGGCCACTACCGTTGCGGCAAGTAGCAAAGTTTTTTTCATAGCAGTGTTCATCCTTGCGGTTGGTTGAAGTTGGCGGTTATTCGTCCGCCATGGATCAATTCTAGAAGTTTGCAGTGCAGCAGCCCGACAGCGTTTTGAGATACTTTTATATAGAAAATAGCAATCTAAAAATACAGCAACAAATTCTATTGCTATATGAATAGGAGAAAACGCTCAAAAGTGGTGCAAATAGCGCAATAGATTGGTGCTTTATGCGCTTAATTTGCGCTTATCTAAGGGCGGCCAGTTTCGAGACTTATTGAATTGATGTAACTTTCCAGTGCGTGGCACAGCTGTTGCTGCTTTCGCAGCATGAATACTGTTCGCTTCACTGTGGGTTTGCTCGTGGGACTGGCGCTGTCCATGCCGACGCTGGCAGCCCCCGCCGGGTCGACCCGTGCGCCGCTCTTCAGCGGTTCAGGAGGTGCGCTGGAACTGGATGCCCGGATCGGCGGTGAGACCGTGCGGCTTTTGCTGGACACGGGAGCCGGTATGGTCACCATCAGCAGCGATTTGTTTCGTCGACTGGAGCGCCACGGTGGGGTAACGCACCTCCGCGAAGTGGGAGTGCGGCTTGCAGATGGTCGCATTCGTCAGATGTCGGTCTACCGGCTGCCCGCCCTGTCGGTTTCGGGCTGCGACCTGGGGGCTGTAGAGGCCATTGTGGTTCCCGGAGAGGGACGAAATCTACTGGGTATGAACGCCCTCGCTCAGGCCGCACCACTGACGCTTAATCTTGCTCCGTCACCCAATCTCGTATTGGGTGGCTGTAGTCATAGCACGGTGGCGCCCGGGGCGTCTTCGGACTTTACGCCGGTCGCCTTCGCAGCCAGCCCATTACGCTGAGCCCCGGATTCGCTACCAACACGTCGCCGTCAGCCAAATAGCCAAGGCTCGATTTCCGAAAGGTTTTCGATCACGACCTGCTGGGCCAGGGGATTGTCGTGCACATGCTGCGCATCCAGCGGCAGCAGGCGCAGAAGATAGTTCACCAGCGTTGCCCGGGTCTGCAGGCTCAAGATGCCATTTTCCATACCGTAATCCCGCGCCACGACTTCCTGTTGCGCAGCGCTCAGGCGTGGGTCGGGAGCGACGTTAATCGTCACCGAGGTGTTCCACTGAACATCGTCATCCGCACTCTGCGATGACTTGTCCAGCAGTTCGCCTTCGCCGCGGAACCGGCTGAGCACAAAATCCCGGTAGTCCCGGTTTTTTTCACACCAGGCCCGCACATGCCACCGAAAACCGGTGTAGACCAGGGTGTGCGGCACAATAATGCGACCTTCGCGGTCCGGGTTGTGCAGCGACACGTAGTCGACCTCAAGGCGCAGTCCCTGCCGGGCAGCCTGGATCATGGGGCGTAGCACCGCCGGGGCGACATCGCGCACAGGTAGCGTAAGTTGCTCGACGCCAGCCGTTGTCAGGGGGAGGGATTCGAACACACCCATGAGCTGTTCGTCTCGCGTCATCAGGTGCAGGTATTCATCAGCAGTTCCTCGCGTCACGCGAGGCACGAAATCCGGGGTCGGCCGATAGCCCTTGAGGAACTTGTCGTATTCGATATTGCCGGGTGCGATCTCTCGAGCGTAGAGATTAATGTCTTTACTCGCCTGCTGGCGGCCGATGCCGAAGCAGCGGGTCAGGTGGCCCGTGGTTAGCCGACCCTCCCACAGACTGATGATTTCGATGTAGCGATAGCGCAGCAGATGATCCCAGCGGAACGGCCAGTCGGCCATGGAGCTCTCCTGAAAAAGTGCACGAGTACGTGACATACTAGCAAGGCTGATGCGATTCGGACGCCTTCGTTGATGGATTCGACTCCGGGACCACGCAAGATTCTCGACGCCTTCGCGGCCGCAGTGCTGTACGTAGTGCTCGCGCGTCTCGGGCAGCTCTTTGCCATGGAGCCCGGCAATATCACCCCGGTTTGGTTGCCGTCCGGCGTATTTCTTGCGCTGGTGGTGCTGCGCGGCCATCACCTGCTGCCCGGAGTTTTTCTTGGTGCGATGCTGGGCAATGGCTGGGCCTATACCGATCTCGGTTCTCTGACCGCGGCGTTGCCCGGCGTGCTGGCGGCGGTCATGAACGGCGTCGGTGACACGCTGTGCGTGCTGGTCGGTGTGTGGGCCCTTGATCGCAGCGGCGGCATCGTTGGCGTTTTTCGCTCGATCCGACAATTGGCGACGTTTCTTGGATTCGGTGCACTGGGCGGTTCGGTGATCAGCGCGGTATTCGGCATGAGTGGCATGTATCTGGAGGGCGCCGTGCCAGCATCGGCCTTGTTTTCTGGATTTACTTTCTGGGTGCTTGGAGATGCGGTGGGTGTGATGCTGCTAGCGCCGCTTATGCTGAGCTTTACCGTCAGTGAACAGGAGTTTCCTGAGGGTGGGGCCGGCATTTTGGAGCGCCTGGGTCTGTTGGTGGTGGTGCTCGCCGTTCCTATGGTGACTCCGCTGCTTCGCACCATCGATATCGAATTTCGAATGGATTTTATGGTGGCGCCACTGCTGTTGGTAGTGCTGCTGCGTGCGGGTTTGCGTGCGGGTCTGTTAGCGCCGGTTTGCCTTGTTGCGGTCCACCTGATTCTGCTGAATAGACACGAAGCGCTGGGACTGTCGATGGATATGACACCCTTCGTGCTGCAATTGCTGATTGCCGTCAACGTCGCGTCTGTTCTGGTCGTGGGGGCTCTGTTGTGGCAGCAGCGCGAGATGCTGCGCCGGGCAACGGAAGAGGCTACGCATGACGCGCTTACCGGGTTGTGGAACCGGCGCAGTGGCATACCGAGGCTCGAGAAGGAGCTTGCCCGCGCCGTACGCTACGCAACACCTCTCTCGGTGGTCCTCTTCGATATCGACCTGTTCAAGGAGGTAAACGACAATCACGGTCACGCGGCGGGGGATGCGGTTTTGCGCGATCTGTCCTCACTGGCTGACCGGGACCTGCGTGAGACCGACATGTTGGCTCGCTGGGGAGGAGAGGAGTTTTTGCTGATATTGCCGGATACCAATCTGACAGGAGCAAGAACACGTGCCGAGCGGTTACGCACCAGAATTGCCGAGACCACGCTCGGGGGCAAACATCGCATCACCATCAGCGCTGGCGTAGCGGAGCTGGAGCGGGGAATGGGCGTAGACGACCTGCTGGCCGCGGCGGATCGAGCGCTTTACACCGCCAAGGAGAACGGAAGAAACCGGACGGAACTGGCGTCCCCAGTCCGCCCGGCTTGAACGATAGCCGAAGCTAAAAAATGCTGTGGGTTACTCGCCCATCTTCTTCATTTTCTTCGCTGCGTCATCGGCAGCATCTTCCGCTTTGCCTTTCATGTCGTCGGCAGCGTCAGCCGCGTCGTCCATCATGGCGTCGGCTTTGTCGCCCATGGAGTCAGCCATCTCACCTGCTTTGTCCATGGCGTCGTCAGCCATGTCGCCGGCCTTGTCCATCGCGCCCTTGGCGGCATCACCAACGGAGTCCATCGCTTCACTGGTGGAATCCATGGCGCTGTCGGCCATGTCACCTGCTTTGTCCATGGCATTTTCGGTCATTTCGGCGGCGGATTTTGCCGCTTCTTCCGCCGAGTTTTTGGCCTGCTCGATATCTTCCTTACTGCAGCCTCCGAGTGCGGCGAGAAGGGCGGTTGCGGCGACGACGCCGGTCAGTGCTTTCAGTCCCATGGGATACCTGTCCTTTACTGAGTTGTCTTGCTGGTACGGTTCGTTAGTACAGTGCGGGCGCATGACCTGCACGGGTTCAACCAGAGTGTGAGTCTCGCCGCAAAATCGCAATCCTGCTGCGACTTCCTTCACTCTATCGATACCGAAGTCGAGGCTAACCCCATGAGACGCGCAGGTAAAGGGTAAAGACGCCATTTGTTTATCGCTACGATTAGGCGTTTAGCCACATCTACTAATCCGCGACACAGCACAGCGCGTACAATCCGCACATCTGAACAGGAGTCAGCTATGGGTCATTTTCGTCGTTCTGGTTTTCTGTGGCTGCTGCTCATGTTGCTGTTTGTCCCCAGCGTAAAGGCTGAGTTGAATGTCGGCGACAAGGCGCCCGATTTTTCTCTGCAGGGGTCGGACGGGCGTCTTTATTCTCTGGCGGACTACCGGGGCAAGCAGGCAGTGGTTGTCGCGTGGTTTCCCCGTGCATTCACCTCGGGCTGCACCGTCGAGTGCCGTAGCCTTGCGAAGAACGGAGATCGCATTCGCAGTTTTGACGTGAGCTACTTTATGGCGAGCACCGATCCCGTTGAAAAGAACGAAGCGTTTGCCCAGGACACAGGAGCCGACTTTCCGCTGCTCAGTGACCCCGAGGGCCAGGTCGCCAGGGCCTATGGTGTTTACACCATGGGCTTTGCTCGCCGGCATACGTTTTACATCGACCGTGACGGCGTGATCAGTCACATCGACCGTGTGGTGCGTCCCAGTAGTTCTGCCGAGGACATGATCGAACACCTCAATCGCCTCGGGGTTCCTCGCCGGGACTCTTGAGTCAATGCTCTCAGCGGTGCTTCGCGAGCGCCGACGCAAAAAATTCTTGCTGCCGACACCGCACACGCTGGTCGGTGAGAGTAGAATACGCGCCCCCTTCAGGACGGGCGCATGTGGCTTTCCAGAACAACGCTGAGCGAACTGTTTCGGCTGGCGCTACCAATGGTAGTGTCCCAGGGCGCGCTCGCCCTGATGTTTTTTGCTGACCGTTTTTTTCTCTCTCGTATTTCTCCCGTGCACGTTGCCGCCGCCCTCGGCGGGGGCGTGTCGTTCTGGGTGTGCCTGTGCTTTTTTAACGGCATCGCCGCCTATGGCAATGCGTTGGTGGCCCAGTACTTCGGTCGGCGGGAACTGCATAAGTGCCCACGGGTGGTAAGCCAGGGTGTGATACTCGCGGTTGTTGCCCAGCCTGCGCTGGTGGGTCTGGCGTGGTGGCTCAAGGACGCGTTCGTCTGGATGGGACACGCACCGGAACAGGTGGCGCTGGAGCGACCCTATTTTCTGATGCTGGTGGCCGGCGGTTTGTTCTTTCTGATCAAGACGGTGCTGGCATCGTATTTTTCCGGAATCAGCCGTACGCGCGTGGTGATGATTGCTGACGTGATCGGAGTGTTGCTCAACGTCCCCCTGAGCTATGCCCTGATCTTCGGCCGCTTCGGCCTGCCCGAGCTGGGTATCGTGGGCGCGGCGCTGGGCACCGTGGTTGCGGCGGTGCTGACCATCGGCGTGTATCTGTTGTTTTACTTCAACGCTATTCATGCGGCGCGTTTCAAGGTGCGGGAGTCCTTTCGCTATGCGCCGGGGATCATGCGGCGGTATTTGCGCCTTGGCCTGCCTTCGGGTCTTGAGGTCTTTATTGGCATGGGAACGTTCAACGTTTTCCTGCTGTTGTTCCAGTCCTATGGCGTCACTGAGGGTGCCGCCATGGCTATTGTCTTTAACTGGGACATGTTGTCGTTCGTGCCGCTGATGGGACTCAATATTGCGATCATGGGCATGATTGGCCGGACCGTGGGTGCCGGCGATATGTCTCGCACCAATGAAGTGATTGCGGCCGGATTTTTTATCGGTGGCCTCTACGCGGCTGCCATGGGCGTTCTCTTTGTGGTGTATCGAGAACCGCTGCTGTTGTTGTTTGCCACGCCGGGACAGGATTTCTCGCCGATTTTGGCGATCGGTGCACCCATGATGGTCGGTATGGCGACGTACGTGGTAGCCGACGCGTTTATCCTGGTTTGCTCCGGGGTGCTGCGCGGCGCCGGTGATACCCAGTGGTTGATGGTGACGTCGGTGACGATTCACGTGGTGATGTTGGTATTGCAGATTCTGGTGATCAGCGTGTGGGAGCTGGGCGCGTTGACCAGCTGGTGGGTGTTTGTTGCGACGCTGATCACCAACGCCCTGATCTACCTGTGGCGCACCTTCGGCAGTCGTTGGCGTGCTGAGGAGCGCCTGGCGCGGGTGATGGTTGAATAAAAGCGGGTGCTCAAAGCGTAGCGATGCGTCGAAGAAGTCCCAATTCGTGGCGACTCTGCTCGCGCTCAAGCAACATGGCGGCGATCTCTTCGTCGATGCGCTGCGCAACGGTGTCACGCCACGCCATGAGCCGTTTCCTGCTCGGAGCCCTGCTGGCAGGCGGAAGTTCCAGCGGCTCACCGAAGCTCAGATAGCTGGCCTGGGGACGGGGAATCGGCGTGCCCAGCGCTCCGCGTAACAGCGGCGGAACAGCGTCCTTGCGCAGCTTGCCGGACCACAACCCCAGGCGCTGCAACAGGCCGATCACCTCTTCGCTGTCCAGCAGGTATTCATAGAACTCGTCGGGTCCCACCAGGCCGAAGGGCACAATCGTGTAGCCGAATTCGGCGGCGAGGCGAACAAAGCCCAGTCGATCCTTCCACTGCAGGCGGTAGCGTTCACGGCTGGGTTTTACTGCTTCGTGGGCGCCGCCGGGAAACACCAGAATGTCCTGGTCATGGGCCATGAGCGCCCGGGCGACTTCCGGGTGTCCCATGGTGGCTCCGCGCGCGAGCAGGGTTTTTGCCACGGCGTTTTGTGTGAACCGGAACTTGTCGCCCATGGGGCGTAAAAAACGTCCATATTCCTCAAGAAGCACCGGCAGGATCACCAGGCCATCGAGACCGAACAGGGCGTGGTTGCCGATGAAGAGGCAGGGCCGATCGGGCAGCCGATCCGCATTGAAGATGCGCGGACGAAACCAGAACTTGGCCAGCCGATATAACAGTTTTTCTTCGACACCCCGTGGCGGTGAAACCCGCAGCGCGCGATTGATGTGCTCACGCAGCGCGGCCTCGTCGTTCAGGGGGTCGTTGTTGCTCGACAGCAGGTCGTTGATTGCCATAACGGTAAGGTGCAAAACCATGATTATAACCCCGCCAGTCCAGGGTCCTGCATTGGAGTGTCTTTCATTCGACTTTCCTGCATTCGACCTTCCTGCATTCGACCTTCCTGCATTCAACGTTGCTGCGTCGTATACTCCCCGACCAATTACCTGTCCGGAGCATCACCGATGAGCACGACTTCTCGCCAGATCCGATCCGAAGTTTCGCAGGACGCCGTTCTGCGCATCTCCCTGGTTGAAACAGACATACCCACGCCTGCGGCCCACGAAGTCGTGGTGCGTGTAGAGGCTGCTCCCATCAATCCCTCGGATCTGGGTCTGCTGTTTGGACTGGCCGATATGACCACCGCGCGATTCAGTGGTACGCCGGATTCTCCGGTGGTCGAGGCGGATGTGCCGGCCGCGGGGATGCGCCTGATGGAGGGGCGAGTCGGTCAGTCCCTGGCGGTCGGTAACGAGGGTGCCGGAACCGTGGTCGCGGCCGGTGAGTCCGACGAGGCCCAGGCGTTATTGGGCAAGACCGTTGGCATGTTCGGCGGTGATATGTACGCGGATTACCGCTGTCTACCCGCCGCGTTTTGCCTGCCCCTGAAAGACGGAACCACAGCGGAGCAGGGCGCGTCCTGCTTCGTCAATCCCATGACGGCGCTAGGTATGACCGAAACGATGGATATGGAGGGCCACACGGCTCTGGTGCATACCGCCGCCGCCTCCAATCTGGGGCAGATGCTCAATCGCATCTGCATTGCCGATGGCATCGATCTCGTGAACATTGTGCGCAAAGATGAGCAGGAAACCCTGCTTCGGGACCTCGGTGCCAAATATGTTGTCAACTCGAGTGCTGAAGGCTTTGGCGACAATCTCGTCGCCGCGATCGAAGCCACGGGTGCAACGCTTGCCTTCGATGCGATCGGCGGTGGACGCCTGGCCAGCCAGATACTCTCGGCCATGGAAGCCGTTGCCGTAAGGGGCATGGACGAGTACAGCCGCTACGGTTCCACGGTGCTCAAGCAGGTCTATATCTACGGTGCCCTGGATATCGGTCCGATCACACTGATGCGGAATTTCGGTTTTGCCTGGAATGTCAGCGGCTGGCTGCTGCCCAATTTCCTGGCGAAGGCCGGTGGAGAGCGTATGGGACGTATGCGGCAGCGCGTGGCGGACGAAATCGATACGACCTTTGCCAGCCACTACAGTTCCCGCGTGGGACTGGCCGAGGCATTGACGCCGGCGGCTATGGCTGTCTATGGCCGGCAGGCCACCGGTGAAAAGTATCTGATTGAGCCGGCGCGCTGAGGCGACCGCGCACGGCCTTGGCCGAAGGCTTAATTGGCGGCAGCAATGCGGGTTTCTTCAGCGTCGACGTAGTTCAGCCATTGCTTCGCATACTTGCGCGTATCGTCGAAGTCCGCTGCTTTTCTGAAGCGTTTGCGCGCGCCGCCAAACTGCTTGAGGCGGACTTCGGCCATACCCTGTAGCAGCCAGGCTTGCCCTTCCTGGCGCAGACCGCCTTTCTCGAGCGCCGAGCGCGATGTGTCCCGGGCCTCTTCCCAGCGATAGGCGTCCATATGCAGGCGGGCCAGGCGCAGGTAGAGCTCTCCACTCTCAGATAGTTCGGCGGCTCGGGCGAGGGGCGCGATCGCCTTTTCGGTTTCGGCGCTCATGTACCAGGCCTGGCTGAGCAGTTCGAGATTGCGGACCGTGCTCTCAATCCGCCCGGCGGCCATCTCGCGCTCCAGTAGCGTTGCGGCCTTGTAGGGCATGGCTTCACCCAGAAACAGATTGGCAATCATCTGCAGATGCGTCGGCTGGCGCAGGAGTTCCTTGTCCAACAGGGATTCGATCAGCGCCAACTGGCGTTGGGTGTCGCCGAGCTGGCCATGGAGCGCCGCGAGGTTCATCAGGTACTGCTCGCGGGTGTAGTGCACGGCCAGTTGTTCCACGACGGCCAGCATCTTGGGGTAGTCATCGAGTTCGTAGTAAATCGATGAGAGCATCGACAGCCAGTTTTCCCGCGGCACTTCGCCTTCGGTTTCTTTTTCTTTTATCGCGCTGAGCAGGGGCTCCAGCGCATCCGCATAGCGCTCCTGGCCCACGAGCGCGGCGGCGAGCAGGACCTGATTGCTGGAGGTATTCTGGTCCGGGAGCAGTAGCAGAGCCCGCAGGTGTTTCTCGGCTTCGACGTAGTCTTCCTTGATCAGGTTGAGTTGGCCCAGCGATAGCCGCAGAGTCACGATCATGGAGTCCGGTAGCTCCTCAAGGGCCAGCGCGTCGCGGTAGGTGGCCAGGGCCCGCTCCAGGTCATTCTGCTCGTACCAGGTGTAGCCCGTGACATTGAGCATGTGGGCCCGTTCGTAGGACGAGAGTTTGCGCGTCATCGCCTCGGCCATCACCGCGCGGGCACTGTCGTAGTCTTCGGCATCGATGAATAACTGCGCCTCTTCGAGCACCTTGAATGCCCGCTCACTCATGCCCAGCACCTGCTCCTTGGCGGCGCTGGTGTGGAATGCAGCGATGGTGAGCAGCAAGGCGGCGAGCAGGACTTTCAGTGCGCGTTCCATCAGTTGTCCTGCTCGTAATAGAAGCGGTTGTAGATACCGGTCACCTCAACAGCCTGGCCGTCGATCACCCGCGGCTTGTACTTGAAGCGGTAGGCCGCATCGATGGAGGGACGGGCAAACAGGTAGTTCTCACACTGGCCCTCGACCACGGATACATCCTTGACCGTACCGGCAGTGGTAACCGTGTAAGTCACCATGCAGGTGCCGGTAATACCGCGCTCGGCGGCGCGCCGTGGATAAATGGGCGCTACTTTCACGATGGGCAGATATTCGCCATCGCCCGAGCCCAGGCCTATGCCGCGGCCAATGCTCAGGTTGGCATCGACGGTCATGGGTGCGCTGACGGCAAGGGTGTTGGCCGAGCTATTGCTCTGGTCGGCGTTAGGCGGTGCGTCGGGTACTTCGTTGATCTCGGGGCGTTCAGGCTTGCGGTCCTTGCGCTCGGCAACTTCATTGCGCTTGAGGCGCACAAAATCCAGCATCTGCACGCGATCCGTCGCCGACAGGCGCATCTCTGAGGAATGGGTCAGAAAATACATGAACCAGGCCAGGGCCAGGGCCATGATGCTGGCCGTGGCAAAGCCCAGTAGCGGTCGAAGCCAGGTGGTCACGGCGATCAGTTCGCCGCCAGGGCGATGTCGTAGACGCCGGCGCGCCGGGAGGCGTCCATCACCCGCACCAGCGTGTCATTGCGCGACTCCCGATCCGCCTGGATCACCACGGTGCCTTTGGGGTTCTCGGCGTGCAGACGCTCGATGATGGAGCGCACGGACCGCACATCCACCTGGCGCCGATTGATCCAGACCGCATCGTTCGCGTCTATGGCGATCAGAATGCTGGCTTTTTCCTGTACCACCGCGGTTGCCGCTTCGGGTTTGTCCACGTCGATACCGGCTTCCTTGATGAAGGTCGCGGTAACAATGAAGAAGATAAGCATGATGAACACCACGTCGAGCATCGGCGTGATATCCACGCTGCTCTCTTCGTTGTCGGTGTTCAGGTCCGTCAGAAAATTACGCACGGCGCGGTCCCTCCGTCTGGGGGAAGTGGGCGGGCAGGCTTTCGCGGATTGCCATGGCGCGGCGCTCGCTCAGCGTGGCTGCCAGAAGGCCGACGATGGCCACAACCATGCCGGCCAGGGTGGATACGGTGGCCTTGGATACGCCAGCAGCCATGGAGCGGGGGTTGTTGGACCCCGTGGCGGCGAGGGCGTCAAACACTTCGAGCATGCCCACGACGGTCCCGAGCAGACCCAACAGGGGACAGATCTTGATCAACGTGCCGATCAGCGAAAAGTGTTTGGTCAGATGGCTCGCGAGACGTCCCGCCAGTTCTGTACGGAACTGCTCGGCATACCAGGACCGATGATCCCCACGAGCCTCCCAGCTTGCCTTGGCCTCTGTGAGTTCCCGGGGATACTCCCGCAGCAGGTAATTCAGGCGTTCGAACAACAGCCACCACATGATGAAGGCGATGATCAGGATCAGGCCGAGGATGGGGCCACCCAGTTCCAACAGGTCCCCCAGCCACGGAAACAGCCTGTCGATGAGCGCACTCATAATCAGCTGCTGGCCTGCGCCGCGTCACGTTCACGCTGCAATTCGGCGCGCTCGGCAACCAGGGCCACGGCGCGTTGCTGCAGAATCTCGGTAATGCCCCGGGCGCGGCCCTGTACAAGGTTGTGCAGCAGCAGCATGGGGATGGCGACGCACAGGCCCAGCACCGTGGTGATCAGGGCCTGGGAAATACCGCCGGCCATCAGGCGTGGGTCACCGGCACCGAATAACGTGATGGCCTGGAACGTGACGATCATGCCCGTCACCGTCCCCAGCAGCCCCATCAACGGGGCTACCGCGGCAATGATTTTCAGCAGCGGCAGGTGTTTGTTGATGCGCGGTACTTCCGCCAGCACCGCTTCGCCCAGGCGCAGCTCCAGGGTTTCTACATCGAGCTTCTCGTCTTCGCGGGCTGCCCAGACGATGCGTCCGACCGCGTTGTCATCGCGGATGTTGCCCAGATTCTTGAGCTGCCGGCGGATCACATGATCCTCACGGCCAAGAACGAACAGCCGCCACAGTGCCAGCAGCACGCCGGCCACGCCAAGGGCGATGATCGTGTAGCCGATGGCACCACCCTGGGCGACGCGCTCGCGCAGGTTCGGCGCCTGGGTCAGGATTTCGAGCAGCTGGCCCCGCACGGGGTCGATGGCGAAGGGCACCGTGCCCGATCCACCATCGGCCACAGCGGCGGGGCCGGCCATGTAGCGACCCGCCGGTTGGCGTGAGAACTCCACCAGCCGCTGCGTTTCGGGAATGAACTGCAGGTATTTGCCATCGGCGACGGCATTGAACAGTCCCACACGGGTAACGGGGCGTTGTTCTTCTACACCAGCGCGGCTCACGACGGTGTGGTTTGCGCGCACCACGCGCCCGGACTCGGTCATCTCGCGCTGCAGTTCAAACCACAGGCGTTCGATTTCGTTGATGGCGGGAAGGCGGTTGGCCTGGCCCATGCGTCCGGCAAAGTCGATGAGAAAATCGCTGCGCCCGGGATGTTCCAGCTCTGTAAGGGATACGTGGAACTGGGCCTGGGCATCGCTCGCGACCTGCTGCAGTACGCCAAACAGCTCTTTCAGCGAGCCCATGCGTTCCTGCAGGCGCTCTTCGAGTTCACCGATCATCTGATCGTTTTCTTCGTAGGTGGTCTCGCGGCGGGCGCTGGTGGCCTCAAGCTCCGCGCGGCGGTTGCGGATTTCTGCCAGCAGCTCGTCCTGGCGCTCCCGCTCCTGTTCGAAGCGGCGAATGCGCTGGGCGTCATCGCGCTGGTCCAGGCTTCGACCCTCGCGTACGGCGTCGAGCAGGGATTGCAGGGTCAGGCCGGGGTCAGTCTCTGAAGCCGTGTCTGCCGCTTCGTCCTGCGCGAAGGTGGTGGGTGCCAGCGCCAGTAATCCAATGGCGGCCAGGGCGGTAGCGCGGCGGCGAAGTCCGTTCAGGAGTATCACAGCGTTCATTGTGCGGCCTCCACGTTCGACAGATTGAGCGGGATCGTCAGCAGCTCCGGTGCAATCTCCTGTCGCGCCACCTTGAGACCCTGGTCCATCAGGCGCCGGTAGGGCGAATTGGGCAGCGACTCCCAGCGCCCCGCTGCCACATCCCAGTAGCCCAGGCGTTCATCACCAACTGTTCGGTACATCAGCGCAACGCGACCGATACGGAGAAAATCCGCATCGAAACTGGCGGCGTCGACGTCGAGCTTGGCGCGGTAGGCCTCGATCGTACGACCGTAATCGCTTTCAATCTGGTAGGCCTCGAATACGCGGCGGGATTTTTCTGCCACCGTGACGTCCGATCGGGACAGCAGTTCGCGCAGGTCATCGATGCGTTTGCCGCGCTCATCGGGAAGGAAGGGCACGTCCAGGGCAACGAATTTTTCAAGGCCGTCGATCATGCGCGACATCAGCGGCAGAATCTGTCGCTCGATGACCGCGACATCGGTGATGGAGGTTTGCAGTGTAGCGATCTCGCTCTTCTGGGAGCTGATCTGCTGGTCCAGCATGCGAATGTAGGTTTCCAGGCCCTCCACGATTTTCAGCTCCGCGCGGTAGTCATCCACCAGGCGTCGCGTTGCTTCGTGCACATCGTCCACCGTGACCTGATTCTCTCGGCGCTCGGCGCTGCGTTCCTGGCCTTCGGTCTCGATGGCGCGCAGGGTGCTGGTGTCCTGGGCGATGGCCGCAGAGGGCAGGGATATCAGTCCGGCGACGAGCAGGGCGCCCCCGATCCAGGGATGGATGGACATGCGTTTTCTCCCGTGTGTGGCGAGGTGTCCGGATCGTGCGGGCACTCTTCGGTCACTGTTGATTATTGATCGTCGGCGCGGGAGTCCTGTTGATTTGAATCAAGGCGCGACAGATCGTCGTAATGGCGTCATCTCTCTGTCATGTCTTCGCAACGGAACTGTCATCTGGTGTCAGCAAACTCACGGCTCTAACAGGTCGGGAGCTCCAGCCATGATCGACAGTCCCAGATCGCCCGTGGATAGCGTAGCCCCGACTTCCTCTCTGGCGTGGCTACAGGTGCTGGCCTTTGTTTACCTGCTTCTTGTGGGCGTCGCCACGATTGGTGCCGGCTTCAAGTGGATATCCGGTGGTGCCGAGGGAGCGGCGGCGATCTTTGCCTTCGCCAGTAACCCCATAGTGGGCGTGGTGCTGGGCACGCTTGCGACCGCACTTGTGCAGTCTTCGAGCACTGTCACATCGGTGATCGTTGGCCTCGTCGCGGGCGGTGTACCGGTCAGTATTGCCGTGCCCATGATCATGGGTGCGAACATGGGCACCACCATCACCAACACCATCGTCAGTCTCGGTAACCTGCGTGAGCGCGGCGCTTTCAGAAAATCCTTCGAAGCGGCGACGGTGCACGATTTTTTCAATCTCTACAGCATCGTGCTTTTTCTGCCGCTGGAGATCGTCTTTCATCCGCTGGAGAAAAGTGGCGCCTATCTGGCGGGATTCATGAGCGGCGGGGCCGAGGCATCCATGGGCGGATTCAACGTCGTCTCGGCGCTGACCAAACCCGTCAGCACCACGCTGGTGAGCTTGTTCAAAGCAATGCCCGATACGCTTGGCGCACTGCTCACCATCGCCGCAGGCATCGCCATGATCATTGTGTCGGTGCTGTCGCTGGGCAAACTACTGCGGGCCGTAATGACCGGTCGCGCCAAAGGGCTTGTTGATGCCGCGATTGGCCGAGGCCCCTTGGCTGGCATTGCATCAGGCACCGCGGTGACGGTACTGGTGCAGTCCTCGTCGACCACCACGAGCCTCGTGGTGCCGCTGGCGGGCGCCGGCGTACTTGCCACCCGGCAGATTTATCCCTTTACCCTTGGCGCTAACATTGGTACTTGCGTGACCGCGCTTCTGGCGGCCACGTCGATCTCGGGGGGCAGTGAGTACGTAGCGTTGCAGATCGCCCTCGTTCACCTGCTGTACAACGTGTTCGGCGTCGTCCTGTTTATGGCGATTCCGTTCCTTCGGGAGCTGCCGGTGCGTTCAAGCGAATGGCTGGGGGCTCTGGTTGACGTCCATCGCGGGTGGGCTTTCGGTTATATCGGCGCCGTGTTCTTCGTGCTGCCCGGTGTAGTATTCGGGGGCGAGGCCCTGTTTTCGTCCAGAGACAAGGCTGATCTACTGCAGGCCTGTGAAGAGGATTCCATGAACTGCGCTATGGATGAAGCCCGGCGCGTGGACCTGCGCCTCGAATAGCGTCGTAGTCAGCCTGGCAGCACTGCCATGCCGGTGAACCAGGGGTGCGCCCAGATCAGGCCGGCGACCACCGCCACGGCGACCACTGCCGTGAAGACATCCGTCGCGAGGGGTGGGGCCTCAGCTCGTACCCACGCACCGTCGCGCGCATTGAGCAGCATGATCTCCAGCACAGCCCACAGCGCGAGTACACCAAACAGCAACAGCGAGCGTGAATCGCCATTGAGCATGAGATGACCGATGGCCCACAGCAGTACCCCCGTGAGCTGCGGATGGCGCAGAACACGTTTGATACGACTGGGGCGCTGGGCGACAACAAACAGGTAAATGGCGACAACAATAAGGGTCGTGGCGAAATGGCGCAGCCCTGTCGGCGGCAGGTACAGCCACTGCGGTTGCGTACTCTTCCAGCCGAGCACGATCAGGGTAAGTCCTGCCAAGCTGAGTATTGAGACCCCAGCCTTCACCACGAGGGGCCCGAAGCGACGGCGAAGTCCCTCGACGCAATCCGATGCCAGGGGCAAAAAGAGGTGGGTTCCCGTGAAGAGCAACAGCCCCGCAATCATCATGCTCATAGCTCAAAGCGCTCCCTCAGAAAACGGGCAATCCCGTCTGCATCGTGGTGACCGATTACCGCCGTTGCCGCGGCTTTGACTTCGTCCTTGGCATTTTCGGGGGCGTAGGCTTCGTCCGCCAGGGCGAACATCGACAGGTCGTTGTCGCTGTCTCCGAAGCAGATGACCTGTTCAATACCGAGCTCCTGTTTGAGCGACTCCACGGCGCCGCCCTTACTGCCAGCGCCGTGGTGGATATCGATCCAGCTCAGGCGACGATCCTCAATGGCCGTGCCCATGTAGGCGACAAGGTGCTCCTCGTCCCGGATCAAATCCGCTACCGCCCGAACCTCTGATTCCTCACCAACGGCGCTGATATTGGTGATATCGGCATCGGCGGGAAGTTCGGCGATGGGCTTGATTGGCAGGTCCCGCTCCCGGCGAAAACTCTTCATAAGCTTGTACTCGACCTTCTGGCGCAGGGGAGGGTGGTACACCGCGTGACGGTCACCGGGTTCGAGCGTGAAGAAGAACGGTGTGATGTCTCGGGTCATGAAGGCTTCGGCGACATGCCCGACCTCGTCGACCGTGAGCAGGTGGCGACTGCTGTAGCAGGACTGGGCCGGATCCCAGATCATGACGCCATTTTTGAAGATCTGGGGCAGGTCAAAACCGTGGCCCTGCAGTATGTCTACAGCGCCGTGCAGCGCGCGGCCGGTGGCAACGGTGTAGGCAATGCCGCGCTCGGTGAGTCGACGGAGCGTTTCGCGCGTATAGGGTGTGATTTTCGACGATCGGTTGAGCAGCGTACCGTCGAGATCGAAGACGATTAATACCATGGCGCGAGTATAGCGCCTGCAGCGCATAGCCGGTGCGGGAATTACAGAGAAGTTCTGCTAAGGTTGAGGCCTGTACTGTACGGTGTGCCGATGAGCCGACATCCTACAATCAAACAGTTGCGCTACCTCTGCGCTGTAGTGGAGCACGGACATTTTGGCCGCGCGGCCCGCGCCTGTCATGTGTCCCAGTCCACCCTGAGCGCAGGAATTCTTGAACTCGAGGAGGTGCTGAGCGCCTCCCTGCTCGAGCGCAACAACCGAAACCTCGTTTTGACGGGACTGGGAGAAGAAGTGGTGGCGCGATCGCGGGCGCTTCTCAGGGACGTAGAGGACCTGATGGCTCTTTGTCAGGCCTCGGCGGAGCCTTTGAGCGGACGCCTGCGTCTGGGTGTGATTCCCACGATCGCTCCATTCCTGCTGCCGGGCTTACTGAAGGCCCTGCGCAAGGACTATCCGGACTTCAAACCCTTCATTCGGGAGGATCTGACCGAGGCGTTGATCGAGGCCCTGCATCGTGGCGAACTCGATCTGCTGTTGCTCGCCTTACCCGTTTCGGCGGATGGGGTCGAGACCATGCACCTCTTTGATGATCCGTTCCTCCTGGCGTCGCCGCCGGATCACCCCCTGGCGAAGGAGCAGGGTTTGTGCACGGACGCGCTCAAGGGTCAGGAATTGCTGTTGCTTGAGGACGGACACTGTCTACGCGACCACGCACTGGAAGCCTGCAAGTTGCGGGGCGCCGAATATAAGGTTCCCTATCAGGCAACCAGCCTGACCACCGTGATCCAGATGGTGGCCAGCGGCATTGGTATCACGCTGCTACCCGGAATGGCGGCAGGCACGACGGCTATCAGCACTTCGGATGTCACCGTAACCCCATTCAGCGAGAAAGATGTGTCGCGGGAGATCGGCCTGATGTGGCGGCGCAAGACGCCTCGGCTGACCGAGTTCAGGCTGCTGGGCGATTACATCATCGAGCATCAGAAGTCGTCGTGAACAACTCGTCGCTATCCGGATGTGGTGAAGACGCCAAGGCGTGTATCAGACAATCGCTTCAGTCGTCTTCGGAAGGGCTTTTCAGTTCAGGGGGCTCCGGCGCACTGCCGGTGTAAAGGGCGGCGCTGCAGAAGCGGCAGTAGATCGCATCCACCTCATGGCCCGCGCGGGCACACTGCGGGCAGTTCAGCGCGCTGCGGCGCGTGCGATTCGGTACCGACTGGATCATGTTCGAGGTGAATATGCCCGTCGGTACAGCGATGATGGCGTAGCCCACGAGCATGGCCATGGCCGAAATCGCGCGGCCCGCCGTGGTGACGGGTACGACGTCGCCGTAGCCGACGGTGGTGATTGTCACGATTGCCCAGTAAACGCTGACGGGTATGTTCTCGAAGCCGTTTTCGGGGCCTTCGAGTACGTACATCAGACAGCCAAAGACCACCATGATGGTGATAACCATCGAGAAGAACACGAAGATCTGCCGCGCCGATGCGCGCAGCGCTCCGGCGACCTGGTTTGCCTCCTGCAGATAATTGAGCAGGCGCAGTACACGAAATACGCGCAGGACGCGAAGCAGGCGCACAATCAACAGCGGCGCGGTCTGAGGTACCAGGATCGCCAGGTAGCTGGGCAGGATCGCCAGCAGATCGATAATGCCGTAGACGCTGGTGAGGTAGGCACGACGGTTCTTCGCGATCCAGATACGCATCGCGTATTCAAGGGTGAATAGGGCGGTGAAGCCCCACTCGGCATACTTGAGCGCGGTGCCCCAGGTGGCGTGGATCGAGGCCATGGAGTCCATCACGATGACGGCCACACTCACCAGAATTGCCCAGATGAGTAGTATGTCGAACCACTTGCCGGATGACGTGTCGGTGCCAAAAACGATGGTGTACAGCCGTTCCTGCAGCGGACTTTGCTGGCGGGGACTCATGGGGTATGCCTCAATGCAGGGGGACTCATGGGGTGGTGTCCAGCAGCGCGCGGAACGAGGGCAGCAGATTCTCTGCGATCAACGTCTGCGCGGCGACCGTCGGGTGAATTCCGTCTTCCTGCATCAGCGCTGGCTGGGTGGCGATGTTCTCGAGGAGAAAAGGTCCCAGCGTGGCTCCCGTGGTCTGGGCCGCCTCGCGAAAACTGTCGCGAAAGGCGCTGGTATAGCGCGGTCCGTAGTTCGGCGGAATTTCCATGGGCAGTATCAGCACCTTCGCGCCCTGTTCCTGGGCAAGGGAAGTCATGGATACCAGGTTGTCGTGGAGCTTACGGGTCGGATAGCCGCGCAGGCCGTCGTTACCACCGAGTTCCAGCACGACCAGTTGCGGCGCATGTTCGTCGAGCAGAGCCGGCAGCCGACGCAGACCACCGCCGGAGGTGTCGCCGGATATGCTCGCGTTGACGACCTCGATGGCCGAAAATTCAGCAGCCAATTGTCGCGCGAGGAGGGCAACCCAGCCCTGTTCCAGCGACATGCCATAGGCTGCGCTGATACTGTCACCGAGCACGAGTACCGTCGGCGGTGACGCCGACGCAGAATCAGTGGAGTTGCCTCTTGTCGGCGACGCCGCGAGACTCAACAGCAGCACAACAAATAACGGGAATCTGATGATTACGGCAACCAATCTCGGCAAGCGGGTCCCGCTGGTGGACGAGGAGCTTGCGATACTGAAAGGGATCAACCTCGAAATCAAGTCGGGGGAGACCGTCGCCATTATCGGTGCCTCGGGCTCGGGAAAATCCACCCTGTTGGGGCTGCTGGCGGGTCTCGATACGGCTTCTGAGGGGTACGTGACCATCGACGGTGTGAATCTTCAGGCCCTGGATGAAGATGGTCGGGCGGCTCTGCGAGGACGTGAGCTCGGCTTTGTGTTCCAGTCTTTTCAGCTTCTACCCGCACTCACGGCGCTCGAGAACGTGATGTTGCCGATGGAACTTCTGGGTGATGCCAGCGCCCGCGAGCGCGGCGAGGACTACCTGCAACGCGTCGGTCTGGATGACCGCAGCGGTCACTACCCAAGGCAATTGTCTGGCGGCGAGCAGCAGCGCGTTGCCATCGCCCGTGCTTTTGCCGGGTCGCCGCGCATCCTGCTGGCAGACGAGCCGACAGGGAATCTGGATAGCGCGACCGGCGAGCGTATTGCGGACCTGTTGTTTGCCCTCAATCGCGAAGAGGGCACCACGCTGGTGCTGGTGACGCACGATTTGAAACTTGCGGCGCGCTGCCAGCGGCAACTGCACATGGAGCGTGGGGAGCTCGAGGAAAGGGAGCGTAGCTGACATGACGCTTCTTATGCGCATGCTCCTGAGGGACTGGCGGGGCGGAGAGCTCGGCGTACTGCTGGCGGCGCTGGTGCTGGCGGTGACCATGGTCTCGGGCATCAGTGGTTTTGCCGCTGCCCTCAAGGGCGCACTGCGCCAGGAGAGTCACAGCTTTCTTGCGGCGGACCTGGCGGTGCGCGACTCGCGGCCCATGCCCGGCGACTGGGTTACTCAGGCCGAGGCTTCGGGCCTGAAAACCGCCCGTATCATGAGCTTTAACTCCATGGTGTTTGCTGGTGACGAGGGCATGGTGCTGGCATCGGTCAAGGCCGTCAGCGATGCCTACCCACTGCGCGGCCAGCTCCGTCTCAGCGATGAGCCGTTCGGCCCGCTGTATACGCACACGGGAGCACCACCGAGAGGCAGCGTGTGGATCGATCCGCGCCTGTTTTCACTGCTCGACATTGCGATTGGCGATAACGTGGCCGTTGGCAACCGGGAGTTCACGGTAGCCGCCTCGATTCGGGGCGAACCGGATCGTTCGGGCGGTTTTCTCGGCGTGGGGCCGCGGGTGATGATGCACGTGGACGACGTGCCGGCGACGGGCGTTGTGCAACCCGGCAGTCGTGTGTCCCATCGGCGATTGTTCGCTGGTGATCCCGATGCCGTCGCCGCTTTCACCGCCGTGCTCGAGTCCCAGTTGAACGAAGGGCAACGCCTGCAGAGCATCGACGGCAGTCAGCCGGGTATTGGCAACGCACTGGGCCGGGCCGAAGGTTTTCTGTTGTTGGCGGGAAGCCTGGCCGTGATACTCGCTGGCGTCGCTGTGGCCCTGGCTGCGCGCCGCTATGCGCAGCGGCACCAACGCTATGTCGCGCTGCTCAAAAGCCTGGGGGCGCGTTCCCCACGCGTGCGCCGACTCTACGCGGCGAGTCTGGCGTTTACCTGGCTCGTGGCCCTGCTGCTCGGCTGGCTGCTGGCTCTTGGGCTGCAATATGCGGCATTGCAGGCGTTTGCGGCGCAGCTGGAAGTAGCGCCTTCGCTGTTCTCGCCGCGCCCATATCTCATTGGCGCCGTCACCGCACTGGTCTGCGCTGTGGTCTTTGCGTGGCCGTCCCTGGGACGTCTGACGATGGTGAGCCCCCTGCAGGTGCTGCGCAGTGACGAACCGATACACAGTGCGCGCGAACCCTTCGACTACCTGATCGGGCTGGGAGCGGTGGTGCTGTTGATGTGGTGGTACAGCCAGGATCTGAAGCTCACCCTGGCGGTCCTTCTGGGCCTGGTCGCGGTGGTACTGGCGGGCGTCGCCTTTGCCCTGGTTTTGTTGCGTAGCGGACGCAGCCTGGGTATGCAGGCGGGTAGCGTCTGGCGCCTGGCCCTGGCGAGCCTGCAGCGCCACGGGCTGGGTAATGCGCTGCAACTGGTGGTGTTTGCGGTGGCGATCATGTTGCTGCTACTGCTGACTCTTTTGCGCACATCACTCCTGGATGGCTGGCAGCAGCAGTTGCCCGATCGCGCCCCCAACCATTTCTTATTGAATATCGCGCCGGAAGAGATCGGCGGTGTGCGCACGCTGCTGGATGATCATGGCGTGGTGTCCGAGCGCCTGTATCCGATGCTGCGCGGGCGGGTGATCGCGGTTGCCGGTGAGGCATTACCCGTGGAATCTGAAGAGCGTGATGCACCGCGCCAACGTGAGGCCAACTTCACCTGGTCCGCGGATCTGCCCGAAGGGAACGAACTCGTCGCCGGACAATGGTGGAGTGGTAGCGGAGCGGCGGAAGTGTCTGTCGAACAGGAGTTTGCCGAGCGGCTGGGCATGGCGCTGGGAGACCGTCTGTCGTTGCAGATCGGCGCGGCGGAACTGGAGGTGACGGTCAGCAGCCTGCGGACTCTGGATTGGCAATCCTTCAAACCCAATTTCTTCATGGTATTCCCACCGGGCCTGCTCGACGCCTATCCCGTGACCTACATGACCAGCTTTCACCTGGAGCCCCAGCGCAAGGAGTTTCTCAACACACTGCTGCGCAGTCATCCCACGATAACGGTGATCGAGGTCGATGCCATCATGGAGCAGTTGCGAACGACCCTGACCCAGGTATCGGCGGCGGTGGAACTTGTGCTGGTCCTGGTGCTGCTTGCCGGGGTGCTCGTGCTGGTGGCCGGCGTGCAGTCGAGTTCAGACCAGCGCCTGCGCGAGAGCGCGCTGTTGCGGGCCCTCGGCGCGGGGCGTGGCCACATTCTCGGCGCGGTGGCGATTGAGTTTGTGACGCTGGGCCTGCTCGCGGGTGTGCTTGCCGTGTTCTCCGCCGAGGTGGCCTTCTGGGCCCTGCAGCGCTTTGTCATGGAGCTCGATTACCAGCCGAGTCCCGCAACGTGGTTGCCGGCAATCATCGCCGGCGGAGCACTGGTGGGGTTATTGGGGCTGTGGAGTTGTCGCCGGGTGATTGGCGTGCCCCCGGCCAGGGTACTGCGCGAGCTCTAGGGGGCGCCGTCCGGCGTTACTGACGGCGGACGAATGCCGGCGATGAAGGTGCCCACCGCAACATCGATCTGTCGCAGCAGATCAATGTGCTTGCGAAACAGGGCTGGTGCGTCGATGCGCAGTGTGGCCACGCCGTGAATCCCGGCCCAAGCGGCGTTGGCCAGATACAGGGTGTCCTGCTTGGCGAACTCGCCACGTTCCATGCCGTGCTGAAGAATGGCCTGCACGAGCAGCAGGGTTTCGCGACTCACGTCACGCAGCTCCGGGTAACGCGCACTGGGCTGCACCAGCGGACCGAACATCAGCTTGAACAGCTGTTCCTCACGCGAGGCAAAATCCACATAGGCGCGGGCCAGACGCTGCAGTTGCCCGGCGGCGCTGCCGCTGGTGTCACCCATGGCCGCGCGCAGGTTGTCCAGTAACTCGCCGTAGCCGCGCGTGGCGATGGCGGCGAGCAGGGCCTCTTTGTCATTGAAGTGCCGATAGGGCGCGGTCTGTGATACACCCAGAGCCCGGGCGACGGCGCGCAGGCTGAGCTGCTCGGGACTCGTGTCCCGCAATTGCAGCACTGCCTGCTCGAGGAGTTCGGCACGCAGGTTGCCGTGATGGTAGGCCCGCTGGCTCTCCGTGGACGTCATGGGGTCGTCAGTGGGTCTGTGTTGCGCTGAGAGCGATCAGGGCAGCAGGTGGGCTACCGCGTCCCGCTCTTCCGTGAGTTCCTGCTCCGTCGCGCTCATGCGGCCGCGGCTGAAGTCATTCACATCCAGACCCTGCACGATTTCCCAGTCGCCGTTGCTGCAGCGGCAGGGGAATGAGTAGATCAGGCCTTCGGCAACGCCGTAGGAACCGTCGGAATACACACCCATGGAGACCCACTCGTCGCCGGGCGTGCCCAGGGCCCAGTCGCGCATGTGATCGATGGCGGCATTGGCGGCCGAGGCGGCGGAGGAGGCACCGCGGGCCTTGATGATGGCCGCGCCACGCTGCTGCACGGTAGGAATGAACTCGCCTTCGTACCAGTCCTGCTCCACCTGATCCACGGCAACGGCGCCGCTGACGGTGCAGTGATGCAGATCGGGGTACTGGGTGGCCGAGTGGTTGCCCCACACGGTCATGTTGGAAACCGCGGTTACGGGAGTCTCCAGCTTCTGGGCGATCTGGGTTTTGGCGCGGTTGTGGTCCAGGCGCATCATGGCGGTGAAGTTGCGCGGATCGATATCTGGCGCGTTGCGCTGGGTGATCAGTGCGTTGGTATTGGCGGGGTTGCCCACCACCAGCACTTTGATGTTGCGGCTGGCGTTGTCGTTGATCGCCTTGCCCTGCACCGAGAAGATCGCGGCATTGGCTTCGAGCAGGTCCTTGCGCTCCATGCCGGGGCCGCGGGGCCGGGCACCCACGAGCAGTGCATAGTCCGCGTCCTTGAAGCCCACATTCGGGTCGTCGGTGCAGACGATGCCCGCGAGCAGCGGGAAGGCGCAGTCATCCAGTTCCATGCGCACGCCCTCAAGCGCGTCCATGGCGGGAGTGATGTCCAGCAGCTGCAGGATAACGGGCTGATCGTCGCCGAGCATGGCGCCGGAAGCGATGCGGAAAAGGAGTGCGTAGCCGATCTGGCCGGCTGCGCCCGTAACGGTGACGCGAACGGGTGCTTTCATGGAGGTCCTCGCAAAATGTCCAAGTGCTGAAAATCGCCGCGCATTGTCGGCAACGGGGGCCCAAAAGACAAGTTGGCCTTAGGTCGAAGCAACCTCGGGTCGAAGCGCCTTGGGTCGGGCAAGCGCCACGGTGATTTGCCCGAACTGGACCTGCCAAGGTTCCAGCCTTTACCATTCGCGCCTGTTCCCCTAACCAGATCGGCCGTCCCATGAGTCGCGACCCGCGACGGTCCAAGACCGAATTCAACAAACTGCAGAAACGCCTGCGCCGCCAGGTGGGGCAGGCGATTGCGGATTACGACATGATTCGCGATGGCGAGCGGGTGATGGTGTGCCTGTCGGGAGGCAAGGATTCCTACGGCATGCTCGACATTCTGCGCTCGCTGCAGGCCAGCGCTCCGGTCAACTTTGAGCTCGTGGCCGTGCATCTGGACCAGAAGCAGCCCGGCTACCCGCCGGAGATTCTGCCCGACTACCTCGACAGCCTGGGCATCGAGTACCACATTCTCGAAAAAGACACTTACAGCGTGGTGCGCTCTGTGATTCCCGAGGGCAAGACCACCTGCGGTCTGTGTTCACGCCTGCGGCGCGGCACGCTCTATGGTTTTGCCCGTGAGATTGGGGCCTCGCGGATTGCGCTCGGACATCACCGCGATGACATCGTTGAAACGCTGTTTCTGAACATGTTCTTCGGCGGCAGTCTCAAGGCGATGCCGCCGAAGCTGCGCTCGGACGACGGCGAGAATGTGGTGATCCGGCCCCTGGCGTATTGTAAGGAGCAAGATCTGGAGCGCTTCGCTGAGGCTCGGCAGTTTCCGATCATTCCCTGCAACCTCTGTGGCTCCCAGGACAATCTGCAGCGCCAGGCGATCAAGGCCATGCTGCGGGACTGGGAGCGCGAGTACCCCGGGCGTACCGAAACCATCTTCCGGGCCATTGGCAACGTGGCGCCGTCGCAGCTGACGGACCGGGAGCTCTTCGACTTTACGGCGCTCAATGCCGACGATCCGCCCAACGCCATCGCGGCGCGCATCAGTGCCATCAACCTCTGACGCCGGTGCCCGGGTACTGCTCGACGCCCGGGGCATGGGTGTTGAGCGCGGAGGACGCCAACTCTTCCATGCCCTCGATATCACCGTGTGTGCCGGCGAGCTGGTACACCTTCGCGGCGCCAACGGCGCCGGCAAAACGACGCTGATGCGCGTGCTGGCGGGCCTATCTCGTTTTGGCTTCGATGGCGAGGTGGCGCACCGCGAGCGCTGCCTTTTTCTCGGTCATCACAGCGCTGTGAAGCCCCTGCTGACACCTCGAGAGAACCTGCGTTGGCACCCTGCGGGCGAGCGCTTTGGCGACGACGCGACGATCGACGAAGCCCTGGCCGCAGTGGGTCTCTACGGCTACGAAGACACTCCCGCCGCCCAGTTGTCCGCAGGGCAGCAGCGGCGAGTCAATCTGGCACGGTTATATCTCAGCCGGCAGCCGCTGTGGCTCCTTGATGAGCCTTTTACCGCCATCGATGTGCAGGGCGTGGCCCGTCTCCAGGCCCGCCTGGTGCAGCATTGTCGCGATGGCGGCGCGGTGCTGTTCACGTCGCATCAGTCGCTGGACGCGGACGTAGCGGTTCGCACCCTCGACCTCGAGGCGGTTGCCTACTGATGGCGGGGGAGGGCTTTTACCGCGCCATGTTGCGCCGGCAGCTCGCTCTGTCGCTGCGCCGCCCGGTGCAACTGTTCAATGCGCTGCTGTTCTTTGCGCTGGTAATTGTGCTGTTCCCCCTGGGCCTGGGACCCTCGCCCGAGACTCTGGGCGAGTTCGCGCCGGGAATCCTGTGGATTGTGGCCCTGCTGGCCAACATGCTCGGGGTCGAAACCCTGTTTCGCAGCGACTTTGAGGATGGCTCCGTCGATCAGCTGCTGCTGGCTCCGCAGCCGCTGTACTTTTCGGTGATGCCCTATCTGTTGACGCAGTGGCTCCTCGCCGGTGTGTTGCTCGCCCTGGTATCGCCGCTGTTTGGACTCATGCTGGGTCTGCCGGTGGGCGCCATGGGAGCGCTGGCGGCGTCATTGCTGCTAGGTTCCGGGGTCATGAGCGTGCTTGGCGCCATCGGCGCGGCCCTGACCGTTGGCCTGCGCCGCGGTGGCATGCTGATCGCATTGCTGGTCACCCCGTTTTACATGCCCGTGCTCATTTTCGGCAGTGGCGCGGTGCAGGCGGCGGTCACGGGCGTCGATAGCAGCCCCTATCTGGCGCTACTGGCGGCGATGCTGTGCCTGGCGGTCGCCCTTGGCCCGCTGGCCATTGCCGCGGCCCTGCGCATCAGTGTGGACAGCTGATGAGGATCAACGTCTGTTGTACTTTCCCGGCCCGAGCTTTGAGCGCTCCGAGACGCCGAGTATAATCGCCGCCGCTATGTGGACCTTCTTTCACAAGCTGGGGTCTCCGCCCTGGCTGTACACCATCTCCGGTCAGATACTTCGTTGGCTGCTGCCTGCGGCGTTGCTCGCGCTTGTCGTGGGGATGTGCTGGGGTTTGCTCTTTACCGCCCCGGATTTTCGCCAGGGCAACAGCTATCGCATTATCTACATTCATGTGCCCGCCGCGGTGGTTGCCCTGGGGGGCTACTACATCATGGCCATCGCCGGTGCCATCAGCCTGATCTGGAAGATGAAGATGGCCGACATCGCCATGTTGGCCGCGGCTCCCGTGGGCGCCGCCCTGACATTCATCGCTTTGGTGACCGGTTCCATATGGGGCAAGCCCACCTGGGGCACCTGGTGGGTGTGGGATGCCCGTATCACCTCGATGTTGATTCTGTTGTTTTTGTACCTCGGCGTGATGGCGTTGTATGAGGCCTACGACAACAAGGTGGCGGCGTCGCGAGCGTGTGCCGTGCTGGCGTTGGTGGGTACGGTGAACATTCCTATCATCTACAAGTCCGTGGACTGGTGGTACAGCCTGCACCAGCCAGCCTCGATCAAGTTCACCGGCGGCAGCACCATCGACCCCAGCATGCTTTATCCGCTGCTGCTGTGCATCGTCGCGTTCTACGCGCTGTTCGCCTGTGCACTGATGGCAAATATGCGCGTGACAATTCTGGACCGTGAGCGGCGTACGGGCTGGGTCCGTCGTCTGGTCGAGGAATCCTGATGTACTTTGACAGTGTCGCGGCGGTGCTGGCCATGGACGGGCACGGGCCCTATGTGTGGGCGGCCTATGGCATTACGCTGCTTGTGCTCGCCCAATTGCTGCTCTGGCCTGCGCGACGCCTCAAGCGACTGCGGCGAGAACTGCGCGGTGAGGTGCGTCGGCGCGAGGCCGTAAAAACGAATTCCGTGGAGACCTCCTGAGCCATGCATCCCGTTCGTCGTCAGCGCCTGTGGGTTGTGCTGAGTATCGTGATTTTTTCGACCGCCGCCATCGGCCTGGTGGTGTACGCCCTGCGTGGCAACATCAACCTGTTCTACCCCCCGATCGAGGTGGCCTCGGGTGCCGCGCCCCTCGATACGCCGATCCGTGTTGGTGGCATGGTGGTCGATGGCAGCGTGAAACGCGCCGACGACAGCCTCGAAGTGAGCTTCATGGTGACGGATTACCAGGCGACGGTGCCGGTGGTGTACACGGGCATACTGCCGGACCTGTTTGCCGAGGGAGAGGGCGTCGTTGCCTCCGGGCGCCTGGACGCCAGTGGCACACTGCAGGCCGATGAAGTGCTGGCCAAGCATGACGAAAACTACATGCCTCCCGAGGTTGCCGAGGCCCTTGAGAACAGCGCTGCGAAGGGAGTCACGCCGTGATTCCGGAGCTGGGACACTTCGCGCTGGTGCTGGCCCTGGTGCTGGCGGTGGTGCTGGCGGTGGTGCCCATGGCGGCCAGTTTTCAGGGCCGTTACGCCGCGATGCGTCTGGCGCCAACGCTGGCTACGGCCGTGGCGGTGTTTACCTCAATCAGTTTCGCGTGCCTGGCCACGGCTTTTTTGCAGGATGATTTTTCTGTACGTGTGGTGGCCGCGAACAGCAACAGCCTGCTGCCACCCATGTACAAGTTCTCTGCTGTGTGGGGGAATCACGAAGGCTCGCTGCTGCTCTGGGCCCTGATTCTGTCCTACTGGCTGGCGGCGGTGGCCGCCTTCAGCCAGGGGCTACCGACCATCATGTTGGCGCGGGTGCTGGCGGTGATGGGCGCCATCGCCGTGGGGTTCCTGTCGTTCAGCCTGCTCACGTCCAATCCCTTTGAGCGAATCCTGCCCGGCGTGCCCGCCGACGGCAACGATCTCAACCCGCTGTTGCAGGACCCGGGATTGATCATCCATCCGCCGCTGCTGTACATGGGGTATGTCGGCTTCAGCGTCGCCTTTGCCTTTGCCGTCGCCGCGCTGCTGGGAGGGCGACTCGATGCCGCCTGGGCGCGCTGGTCGCGGCCATGGACCAATGTGGCCTGGGCCTTTCTCAGCCTCGGCATTATGCTCGGCAGTTGGTGGGCCTACTACGAACTGGGCTGGGGTGGCTGGTGGTTCTGGGACCCGGTGGAGAACGCTTCGTTCATGCCCTGGCTGGCGGGCACGGCCCTGATCCATTCCCTGGCCGTGACCGAAAAGCGAGGCCTGTTTCGTAGCTGGACCGTACTGCTGGCCATATTTGCCTTCTCGCTGAGCCTGCTGGGTACCTTCCTTGTACGCTCCGGCGTGCTGACCTCGGTGCATGCGTTTGCAGCGGACCCCGCACGCGGTCTGTTTGTGCTGATTTTTCTGGCGATTGTGGTCGGCGGGTCACTCACGCTCTACGCCCTGCGCGCGCCCGCAGTGCGCAGCCATATCAGCTTTGGCACCGTGTCGCGCGAGTCGCTGTTGCTGCTCAATAACGTCGTTTTTCTTGTTGCCACGCTCACGGTGCTCTTCGGCACGCTGTTCCCGCTGCTGATGGATGCCCTGGGGCAGGGCAAGTATTCCGTCGGGCCGCCGTACTTCAACGCCGTGTTCGTGCCCCTTATGGCACTGCTGGTGCCCTTTATGGGTGTGGGGCCGCTGTCGCGCTGGCGCGATGACAGCCTGCACCGCTGGAAGAGCCGTATGCTGCTGCCCGGTGTCATCGTTGTGATTCTGGCGGTGGTGCTGCCGTTCATTGCAGATCAGGGATTCAATCTGT
Source organism: Gammaproteobacteria bacterium (assembly GCA_030433415.1). Classification (GTDB taxonomy): domain Bacteria; phylum Pseudomonadota; class Gammaproteobacteria; order Pseudomonadales; family Halieaceae; genus Congregibacter. Next base: position 100,689 of record JAUIMF010000002.1, read on the forward strand.
GGGTGGCCCTGGCGATACTGTTGGCGGGCTGGCTGGTTGCGGGACTGTGGCAGGATTTCGCCGAGCGGCGGCGCAATAGTCCCAGTCTACTGCGCAGCCTGCGTCGCCAGTCACCGAGTTACTGGGCGATGGTGCTGGCCCATACGGGCTTTGCCGCCGCGATTGTCGGTGTCGTTGCCACCAGTCAGTACAGTATCGAGCGCGATTTGCGCATGGCGCCGGGAGACAGCGAAACGCTGGCCGGGTACCGGTTTGTCTTTAATGAGACGGCGCGCGTGCGTGGGCCGAACTACCTGGCGGATGCGGCGCGTTTCTCGGTGTATCGCAACGACCGCGAGGTCGCGTCACTGCAGGCCGAAAAACGGCGCTATCTCGCGTCGGGCTCGGTCATGACCGAGGCGGCGATTGATCCGGGGCTGTTTCGAGACCTTTACGTGGCCATGGGTGAGCCCGTCGGCACCGACGGCGCCTGGGCCATACGCCTGCATTACAAACCCATGGTGCGCTGGATGTGGCTGGGTGCGCTGCTCATGGGGGCCGCCGGTCTGCTGACGACCTTCGATCGACGCTACCGCCGCGAGCCGCGCGTGGCGCAGACGGAGGCTCCCCGTGCGCCGGCTTAAGCTCTTTTTGCCTCTGGGGATTTTTGCCCTGCTGGCGGTGCTGCTCTTTCGGGGATTGTCTCTGGATCCCCAGGCTTTGCCGTCGGCGCTGATTGATCGTCCGTTGCCTGCCTTTTCGCTGCCGTCCCTGGCCGGTGACAAGACCCTGACCCCAGATGGACTCATTGGAGAGCCTTTTCTGCTGAACGTCTGGGCGACCTGGTGCATCTCCTGCCGGGTGGAGCATCCCTATCTGCAGCGTCTTGCCGCAGAAGAGGCGGTGGTGATCTACGGCGTGAATTATAAGGATGACAGCGCCGCCGCCCGTGCCTGGCTGGCGGAGCTGGGTGATCCCTATGTGGCGAGCATCGTCGATCGCGAAGGCAGCCTGGGACTGGATCTTGGCGTTTACGGCGCACCGGAGACCTATTTTGTCGATGCAGATGGGGTGATCCGTTATCGCCACGTGGGCGTGATTGACGAGCGGATCTGGACCGAGCGTCTGCAGCCGATCTACCAACAGCTACGCACGGAGGCGGGGCGATGAGTGCGCTGCGTGCATTGTTTGCCGGTCTGCTGGCATGGACCTTACTGGTTGCACCGGTGTCTGCGGTGATCGAAACCTACGAATTCAGCTCACCGGAGCTCGAAAAACGCTATCACCGTCTCAGCCAGGAACTGCGCTGTCCCAAATGCCAGAACCAGAACATTGCCGACTCCAACGCGCCCATATCCCAGGATTTGCGCCAGTTGGTGTACCAGCAGTTGGAGGCCGGTGCGTCGGACGATGCGATTCTCGACGACATGGTGCGCCGTTATGGTGAATTCGTCCGTTATCGCCCCGATACCGAGGGTGCAGCCCTGTGGCTGTGGTTGGCACCGGTCGCGTTGCTGGGAACCGGGCTGGTGGTGCTGGTACTGATGCTGCGCCGCGGCGGTGCCGTGGCCGAGGCGCCGGTTCTGTCCGATGAAGATCGGGAGCGCCTGGACAAGCTGATTGCCGAGGACGACCAGTGAGCGTGTTCCTGATCGGTGCCCTTGTGCTACTGGTGTTGGCGGCGGTGCTGCTGTGGCCTCGCGATCGTGCGCCACGGGCGGCGGATGCGGATGACCCTAACCTCGGCTGGTACCGGCAACGGCGCGACGAGCTTGCTGACCAAGACCCGGTGCTAATGGAAGAAGCCCGCCTGCGACTGCTGGAGGACGGCACTGGCGGCACAAACGCAGCGACTGATACACCTGACGTGCGTTCGACGCGGTGGCCGGGGCTGCTCCTCGTCGCGGTGGTGATTATCTCGGTACCACTGATCTATCAGCAGACGGGATCCCTGGAAGATGTGCTGATCCATGATGCCCTGGGGCAACTGACACCCGAAGACAGCGAGGAGGCCCGCGATGCCCTGGTCGCGCGCATCGAGGCCCGCAGCCGGGATCGGGAGGACAACCTGCAGTACCTGGGGCTGCTCGGGCGGCTGTACATGGCCGCCGAGGACTACGCGGGAGCACGCGACAGTTTCGGCCGTCTGGCGGTACTGGCTCCCGAGGATCCCCAGGCTCTGGCGCTGGCGGCACAGGCGCGTTTTCTCGCCGCCGGGCGGGTGTTGGATCAGCAGGCCCAGTTGTTTGCCGAGCAGGCTCTCGCGCTGGACCCGCAGCAGCGCACGGCGCTGGGGCTGCTGGGCATGGCGTCCTTCGAGGCGGGGGCCTACAGTGCAGCGGTGACCTACTGGGGTCGTCTTCAGGCCATGGAGACACCTGACTCCCCCGGCTATCGCATGCTCGAGGATGTGCTGACGCTGGCGCGCGAGCGTGCCGGTATACCCGCGCCCGAGGTTGCTGGTAGTGCGCCGGCCGCCGTCGACGGTCCGCGCATCGCCGTTGACCTGCGCCTGGCCGAAGGCCTGAGCGCCGATCCCCAGGCAACGGTCTACGTTTTCGCCCGCCGGGCGGGAACTGGCGGCATGCCCGTGGCCGTGCGCCGCCTCAGCGCCGGGCAACTGCCCATGAGTTTTGAACTCAGAGATGCGGACGCTATGGCCGGGCAAAAGCTCAGCGAAGCGGGTCCGGTCACGGTCACGGCACAACTGTCGCGCAATGGTCAGCCGGGTGCGGCGAACGCCCGGTTCCTCGGTCAGAGTGACCCCGTGGAGGCCTCCGCCAGCGCAGCGGTGAGCATCGAGCTGCGCGAGACCAGCGCCGAAAGCTGAAGATTTGCGTCGGGCATAGTGTTATCTGTTTAAAGCAGATACACTACATCTTGTGGTCGACAATTTCGGTCGGCAAGGCCAAAAACCTCAGCTAAACCCAAAAAAACATCTAGCAACTTCAATAAAAACAGTAAGTTGCGGGAGATAGTTAAACTCGAATGCGACTTAAGTCAATCAAGCTTGCGGGATTCAAGTCCTTCGTGGACCCCACGACTGCCCATTTTCCGAGCAATATGAGCGCCGTCGTTGGCCCCAACGGCTGTGGCAAATCCAATATTATCGACGCTGTGCGCTGGGTGATGGGCGAAAGCTCGGCGAAAAACCTGCGCGGTGAGTCCATGGCCGACGTGATCTTCAATGGCTCGGGCAATCGCCAGCCGGTCGGTCAGGCGTCCATCGAACTGGTCTTTGACAACAGCGAGGGCAAGATCGGCGGCGAGTACGCCAGCTACAGCGAGATCTCGACCCGTCGCCAGGTCACTCGTGACGGTCAGTCGGAGTATTTTCTCAACGGCACCAAATGCCGCCGTCGCGATATCACCGATATTTTCCTCGGCACGGGGCTGGGTCCGCGTAGTTACGCGATCATCGAGCAGGGCATGATCTCGCGGCTTATCGAATCCAAGCCCGAAGAGCTGCGGGTATTCATCGAAGAGGCGGCGGGTATCTCCAAGTACAAGGAGCGGCGCCGCGAGACTGAGTCGCGTATGCGTCGCACCCTCGAAAACCTTGAGCGCCTGACGGACCTGCGTGACGAACTGGGGCGCCAGCTCCAGCACCTGGAGCGCCAGTCCCAGGCCGCCGAAAAATACCGCACGCTCAAGCGCGAAGAGCGGGAACTGCGCCAGCGGCTCCTGGCCGCCAGGATTCGCGAATTGAGAGCGCGCCAGGAAGTGGCAGCGCACGAGGTCCGCGAAGAAGAAGTGCGCCTCGAAGCGGTCTACGCGGAGCAGCAGGCGATCGACACCGCGCTGGAGCAGCACCGCGTCAATTACAGCGAACGCAACGACGCACTTGTCGAGGTGCAGGGTCGCTTCTATGCCATTGGCGCCGAAGTGAGTCGTATAGAACAGGAGATCCGTTATCAGGGCGAGCGCGCCGAGCAGCTGTCGAATGATCTGCACAGTACTCGGGCCGGGCTCGAGCAGGCCCAGCGCCATGTGACCGACGATGGTGAGCGTCTGACGGGCTGGGAGCGCGAGCTGGCGGAACTGACGCCGGCGCTGGAGGCAAACAAGGTGGCCAGCGCCGCCGCGAGCGCGGCGCTCGAAGAGGCAGAAAAGCGCATGCAGTCCTGGCAGTCGGACTGGGACGAGTTCAACCAGAAGGCGGCGGTGCCCCGTCAGCAGGCCGAGGTGCAGCAGTCCCGTATTCAGCATCTGGAACACTCGCTGGGCCGCTTGCAGCGACGCAGGGATCAGCTGGTGCAGGAGCGCGATGCGCAGGGCGATGACGCGGCCGTGCAGACCCTAGAAGAACTGCGCCGAACCCTTGCCGAGGCCGAGTCCGGAGCGACGGCGGCGACGGAGCAGGTTGAAACCATTGAAGGCCGTCTCACCGCGCTTCGCCAGGAGCGTCGCAGCGCGCAGGAATCCCTCAATGAAGAGCGCTCGCGGCTGCAGGTGAAACGCGGTCGCCAGGCGTCCCTCGAGGCCCTGCAGCAGGCGGCCAAGGAACGCGCCGAAGGCGGCAAGGTAGGGCAGTGGTTGCGCGAGCGCGGCCTTGCGGATAACCCGCGCCTGCTCGATGAGTTGCAGGTCGAGCCGCGCTGGCAGCGTGCGGTTGAAGTGGTACTGGGCAATGCACTGCAGGCCATCTGTGTCGATGACCTGCGGGATCTGGATCAGGCCATGGATCACCTCAAGGGTGACATGACGATCATCGAGGCGGGGGCGGCCGTCTCTACTGCCGAGGATTCCCTGGCCCGACGCCTGCAGGGCACGAGCCGCGCGGCGGCGTTGTTGGCGGGCGTACGCTGCGCTGACAATGCGGAAGAAGCGCATCGCCGGCGCCGGGATCTCGCTCCGGGGGAGTCCCTGATAACGCCCGAGGGAGTGTGGTTTGGTCGCAACTGGGTGCGTAGCGTCAATGGTGCCGAGTCCGAGGAAGGACTCATCGGGCGCCAACGCGAACTCGAGACGCTGCAACGCGAAGTCGAGGAGCTCGCTGAGGCCGAGCGTCGTGCGGTCGCTGCGCTGGGTGAGCTGGATCGCAACGTCAGTACGGCCGAGAACGAGCTGCGCGAGGCGCGTTCAGCGGCGAACCGCGCCGGCGCCGTGCGTGGCGATGCGCTGGCCAAGCTCCGCGCCGAAGAAGCCCGTCAGGAGCAGGTACTGAAACGCCGTGAACGTCTTGACGGTGAACTCAACGATACGGCCTCCCAGCTCGAACAGGAGACGGCAGCCATGAGCGAGGCGCGCTCTCGCCTTGCCGATGCCATCGAATCCATGGACGGTGACGAGACCGCCCGCGAGTCACGCCTGAAGGAGCGCGAGGCGCTGCGCAGCGCATTGGATGAGGCGCGGTCCCACGCCCACCGCAGTCGCGACGAGGCGCATCAGGGCGCGTTGCGGCACCAGTCCCTGGTCACCCAGAGCGAGACGATTCGCGACGCTCTGGCGCGTAGCCGCGAACAGGTGAAGGTCCTTGGCGAACGCCTGGAGTCCCTGGAGAGCGCCCGCACCGAGAATGACGCACCACTGGCGGGTCTTAAGGACCAGCTTGAGAGCCAGTTGGCCCTGCGCCTCGAGTCCGAGACGCACCTCACCAGCGCCCGCCAGGCCCTGGCCGAAGTGGAGCATGCCCTGCGCGAGGCGGAGCAGGAACGCCTGCGTGTGGAGCAGAAGGCCGGCTCCCTGCGCGAGCAGCTCGAACGCAAGCGCCTGGCGCTGTCTGGCCTGGAGCACGAGCAGTCAACGCTCGCCACGCAATTGGTGGACATTCACGGTGACCTGGATGCGCTGCTTGAGGCGCTCGACGAGACGGTGGATATGCAGGCCTGGGAGCGTGAGCTCGAACGCTATGCCAACCGCATAACGCGCCTGGGGCCCATCAACCTCGCCGCCGTGGACGAGTACAAGCAGCAGTCTGAGCGCAAACACTATCTGGATGCGCAGAACGAGGACCTGGAATCCGCGCTGGAGACGCTCGAATCGGCAATCCGCAAGATCGATCGCGAGACCCGCAGTCGCTTCAAGGACACCTTCGACCAGGTGAACAGCGGCCTGCAGGAGCTGTTCCCGAAGGTCTTTGGTGGCGGTTCGGCGAGCCTCGAGATGACCGGTGAAGACCTGCTGGATACGGGTGTATCGATTCTCGCTCGCCCGCCCGGCAAGAAAAACAGCACGATTCACCTGCTCTCGGGCGGTGAGAAGGCTCTGACAGCCATCGCTCTGGTATTCTCGATCTTCCAGCTCAACCCCGCCCCGTTCTGTATGTTGGACGAGGTGGATGCGCCGCTGGATGACGCCAACGTTGGGCGCTATGCCCGCATGGTCAAAGAGATGTCCGAGAAGGTGCAGTTCGTGTTCATCACCCACAACAAGATCACCATGGAAATGGCGGATCAGCTCATGGGTGTGACGATGCATGAACCCGGTGTGTCACGCCTGGTTACCGTGGACGTAGAGGAAGCCGCAGAACTGGCGGCGAGCTGAGCAGGGGAGATTACGGTAGTGCCCGAACTGACGCTTCGTGACGGTATGGTGATCGTTGGCAGCCTGCTGATCCTGGCGGTGATGATCGATGCCTGGCGACGTATGCGACAGCAGCGCAGCGAGGTACGCATGAAAATTGCGACCAGTGGCGTGGATGACGGCTCGCCCCTCGATGATATCAGCAGCTTTCGTGAATTGCCCAATGGCGGCGCACGCGTCGTGCGGCGGGACGTCAATGCGGAGTCTTCGCAGGGCGCAGAGGACCCGGACGGGGATGAAACACCGGCCGTAGCGACATCGATACCCGAACCTGCTCCTGAGCCCGAGGTGGCAGAGACAGAGTCCGCTGCCCCGCAGCAGTCCAAGTACGAGCCCGACGCGGCGTCACCCACCCCGGCGAAACCTGCGCCCGAGGTGGACGAAGAAGAAGCGCTCGTTACCATGCGTGCGACCGATGAACCGGTCACCCTGGACTGGCTCGAGGACCTGCCGGCGCACGATAGCGAGTCCGCCGATGACGATGCGGGTGAGTTGCCACGGGACAACGAGAAGGTGCTGGTGCTGCATGTGATGGCGCGCTCTGAGCAGGGCTTTGCTGGCAAGGACATCCTCGAAATCCTGCTCGCCTGCGACCTGCGCTTTGGCGATATGGACTTCTTTCATCGTCACGAGCTCGAGGCGGGACGGGGACCGATTCAGTTCAGCGTGGCCAATATGCTCCAGCCCGGTGTATTCGACATCGACAACATGGATGCGATGCACACGCGCGGGCTGCTGTTTTTTCTGACGCTGCCCGGGCCCGAGAATATGATCCAGGCCTATGACTACATGCTCGAGACGGCCCGTGCGGTCGCACGCAATCTCGGTGGTGAAGTCCTCGATGAATCACGCAGTGTGCTGACGCAACAGTCCATCGAGCATTCGCGGCAACAGATTCGCGAGCTCGAGCGGCGCCTGCTGGCCCAGGGCGCCTGACCGCCGTCGTGGCTGACGAAGCCTCGACGGCGCGCGCCCGGGAACTGCGCGAGCATCTGGAGCGCTGGAATCACGAGTACTACGTGCTCGACGCCCCCTCGATACCCGATGCCGACTACGATCGCGCGCTGCGCGAACTGGCGGAATTGGAGCGTAGCTTCCCCGAACTCATCGACCCTGAATCACCCACGCAGCGCGTGGGTGCACCCCCCCTGGATGTCTTTGAGAGCGTGGCGCATCCGATTCCCATGCTGTCGCTGGACAACGCGTTCAGCGAGGATGAACTGGCCGCGTTTGTCCGGCGCATCTGTGACCGCCTCGATGTCGATGAAACGCCGGAGCTGGTTGCGGAGCCGAAGCTGGACGGCATTGCGGTGAGCCTGATCTACCGGGACGGCCGTCTGTGGCGCGCCGCGACGCGCGGTGACGGAACCCGCGGCGAAGACATCACGCTGAATGTGCGCACGATTCGCGCGATTCCCCTGCGGCTGCAGGGGGATGACTGGCCCGCCGAGCTCGAAGTGCGTGGTGAGATCTTTATGCCACGGGCAGGATTCGAGGCCTTCAACGAGCAGGCGCGGCGCGCGGGTGAGAAGCCCTTCGTCAATCCCCGCAACGCCGCGGCGGGTTCCCTGCGACAGCTGGATTCATCGATTACGGCAAAACGCCCGTTGGACTTCTTCGCCTACGCCGCGGGTCAGCATCCCGACGACGGCTGGCCTGCCTCGCATTGGGAGGTGTTGGAGCGGTTCCGTGGGTGGGGACTGCCGGTGAGCCGCGAGGCCCGACGCGTGGCTTCGCTGGAGGCCTGCGAAACCTACTATCGTGAGATGGAAGCGCGGCGGGACGGCCTGGCCTTCGACATCGACGGCATCGTCTACAAGGTCAACGCGTTTGCGGCGCAGCGAGAGCTCGGCTTTGTTGCCCGCGCGCCGCGCTGGGCTATCGCGCGCAAATTTCCCGCGCAGGAGGCGATGACGACGTTGCTGGGTGTGGAGTTTCAGGTGGGGCGAACCGGTGCCATCACCCCCGTTGCGCGCCTCAAGCCGGTCTTCGTTGGGGGCGTCACGGTCAGCAACGCGACGCTGCATAACATGGACGAGATAGCCCGCCTGAATCTGCATGAGGACGATACGGTCGTCGTTCGGCGCGCCGGTGACGTGATCCCGCAGGTGGTGTCGGTGATCGAAGAGCGTCGCCGCGAAAACGCCCCGGTGGTGATCGCACCGCAGAGTTGTCCCGTATGTGATTCCCCCGTTGAGCGCGTGGAGGGCGAGGCCGCCTTGCGCTGCACCGGTGGCCTGGTTTGCCCCGCGCAGCGCAAGGCCAGCCTGCGCCACTTTGCCGCTCGCCGGGCCATGGATATCGACGGTCTGGGCGACAAGCTCATTGAACAACTGGTGGACCGGGGTCTGGTGCGCAACGTTGCCGATCTCTATCACCTGACGCAGGAGCAACTGTGTGCGCTGGAGCGAATGGGCGAAAAGTCCGCGCAGAAACTGTTGGGCGCGATCGAAAAAAGTCGCCAGACCACCCTGCCGCGGTTTCTCTTTGCCCTGGGTATTCGCGAAGTGGGTGAGGCGACCGCCGTCTCTCTGGCCAATCACCTCGGTAGCCTTGAGGCGATCGCGGCCGCCGACGAAGACACGCTCATGGCGATACCCGACGTGGGCCCGGTCGTCGCGGCCCACGTGTGGGGATTCTTCACCTCGGCTCAGCAGGAGGTGGTCGCGCAGCTTCGCGAGGCGGGTGTCACCTGGCCCGATGTCGAGCGGGCGGTGGACAACGACGGACCGCTCAAGGATCAGACCTGGGTGGTGAGTGGCCGCCTTGAGAGCTGTTCCCGCGACGAGGCCGAGGAGCGCCTGAGGGGGCTTGGGGCCCGCACCGCCAAATCCGTGTCCGGCAAAACCACGGTGCTGCTGGCCGGACCCGGCGCCGGTAGCAAACTTGCCAAGGCCGAGTCCCTCGGTGTCGAGGTGATCGATGAGGCGGAGTTTCTGCGACGTGTTCAGGCCGGGGCCGAAGGATGATGGAGCGTGTCGCATTGCTCCTGGCGCTGGTGATCACCAGTGGCTGTGCCACCCGTCCGCCGGATAACGTCGATGACGTGTGTGCGATCTTCGATGACAAGAACGGCTGGTACGACGACGCCCGCGACGCAGAAAAATCCTGGGGTTCGCCCATTCCGGTGCTGATGGCGATTGTGCACCAGGAGTCACGCTTTCAAGCCAAGGCCAAGCCGCCGCGCAAGAAGATTCTGGGCTTCATACCCGGACCCCGGCCCTCGGACTCGTATGGCTACAGCCAGGCTCTGAAGTCGACCTGGGACAGTTACAAGCGCTCCGCCGGTAACTACGGTGCCGATCGCGATGACTTTGCTGATGCCATCGACTTTGTCGGCTGGTACAACTATCAGTCCTACAAACGCAATGGCATACCGCGCAATGACGCGTACCGGCTGTACCTGGCCTATCACGAAGGTCATGGCGGCTATGCCCGGGGAACCTTCAACAGCAAGGATTGGCTGGTGCGTGTCGCGCGCAAGGTGGATCAGCGGGCCGAGCGTTACACGCGGCAACTCGCCGGCTGCCGCGAACGCCTTGAGGACCAGGGCGGCTGGTTCAACTGGTTCTGATTGTGACGCTTGTGTGTCATTCTTTGCCTGATTTGTCATGGAAATGTCATAAGCCCACTGCACCATGCGCGTGCCCGGTGAGCGCAGTGGAAGTGTTATGAGTGAACGTACGGTACTGATCGTCGACGATGAATTTGCAATACGCGATATGTTGCGTATGGCGCTGGAGATCGTTGATTTCAAATGCATGGAAGCCGACAACATCCAGGACGCTCACGCCATCGTGGTCGACAAGCGACCCGATATTGTCCTGCTGGACTGGATGCTGCCCGGTGGCAGTGGCATCGAGCTGCTGCGTCGCCTCAAGCGTGAAGAGGCCACGCGCGAAATCCCCGTGATCATGCTCACGGCCAAGACCACGGAAGACAACGTCATCCAGGGGCTGGAGGTCGGTGCTGACGATTACATCACCAAACCATTCGCTCCGCGTGAGCTGATCGCGCGCATCAAGGCGTTGCTGCGTCGCTCGGGCGGGGGCGAATCCGCCGATCGTATGCAGGTCGCCAAGCTGGTGCTGGACAGCCGCAGTCGCCGCGTATTCCTGGACGACGAGCCCCTCGATATGGGGCCGACAGAATTCAATCTGCTGCAGTTTTTCATGTCCCACCCGGAGCGCGCCTACAGCCGCAATCAGTTGCTGGACCAGGTCTGGGGGGCCAACGTGTACGTCGAAGAGCGCACGGTGGACGTGCATATCCGGCGCCTTCGCAAGGCCCTGCAGTCGGGTGAGCTCGACTACGCCGGGCTGATCCAGACTGTGCGTGGCACGGGTTATCGCTTTTCCTCCCGCGGGGTCCCCGCGGGGTGAGTCTGTCCGGCAGTTGGCGCGCCGAACTGCGCAAGCTGCTGGCGGTTCTTGCCGCTTCGGCGGTGCTTGGCTGGGCCACGGGGCTCACTATCCATATGCTCTGCCTGGGCCTGGCATTGGTCACGGGCTTTTGGCTGTTCCAGCTCTGGCGCATGCGACGCTGGCTCGAGCAACCGGATCAAGCACCTCCCGAAAGCTCCGGAATCTGGGGTCTGGTCTACGACACGATCTACGGTTTGCAGCGCGAAAACCGCGATGCCCGGGGGCGTCTGCAATCTACCGTGGACTATCTGCGCAGTTCCTTCGCGTCGATGCGCGATGGCGTAGTTATTCTCACGCAGAGCGGGGCCATCGAATGGTGCAATGCAGCGGCGGGAGGCCTGCTGGGCCTGCAGTATCCCCGGGACCGTGGGCAGCCGCTTCTGAACCTGCTCCGCTGGCCGGCGTTTCACGACTATTTTCTTGCCGGTGACTTTCAGCAGCCGCTGCAGATACCCAGTCCCAGCAATCCCCGGCAGATTCTGCAGGTGGATATCACCACCTTTGCCGGGGGCGATTTTCTGCTCTTTGTGCGGGATGTGACGCGGGTAGTGCAGATGGAACAGATGCGCCGGGATTTCGTCGGCAACGTGTCCCACGAACTGCGCACGCCCCTGACCGTGTTCAAGGGGTATCTGGACAATCTGGGTCTGAGTCCCGTAATCGCCGAGGAACCGCGCCTGGGCCGGGCGCTGGAGCAGATGGATTCCCAGGTTGTGCGCATGGAAACGCTGCTGAGCGACCTGCTGTGGCTGAGTCGCATCGAGAGCGTGCGTGAAGAGCGCGAGACGGTGGCGGTGGATATTGCCGGAATGCTGGAGGAGTTACGCGAAGAACTCAAATCCAGTCACCCGGATCGCCTGCTGGTGCTGGAGCTCGAGACCCGCGACACGGTGCTGGGGGATTATCGGGAACTGCGCAGTGCGGTGTCGAACCTCGTCATCAATGCGATCAAGTACAGTGACAATCACGAGCCGGTGGTGGCCCGCTGGGAGCGTGAAGAAGACGCCCTGGTGCTGTCGGTGGTGGATCGCGGAATCGGCATCGAAGAACAGCATCTGACCCGGCTCACGGAGCGTTTTTATCGCGTGGATGAAAGTCGCAGCGCAGCGACCGGGGGCACGGGTCTGGGTCTGGCGATCGTGAAGCACGTCGCTGCCTCCCATCGCGCAGAACTCCTCATAGAGAGCGAGCCGGGTCGGGGCAGTTGTTTCCGTTTATTGTTTCCCCAATTGTGAGCGTAGTGGCGCAGCGTGTTCTGACTGTGTTGATTGTTCTGGGTGCAGTCTTCGCTGTTCCCGGCACGTCGACAGCCGAGGAGCACGCAACGGTTGAGGGCAAGCTACTCAGCGTTGGCTCGGACACCCTGGGGTCCCTGATGTCGCTTTGGGCCGAAATGCTGACGCGGCGTCACCCGGATGTGCTGGTGCAGGTACGGGCGATCGGTTCCGCGGCGGCACCCACGGCGCTGATTCAGGGCGCGGCGGATATCGGTCCCATGAGTCGTACCATGTCTTCATCAGAGTTGGCGGCGTTTGCGGCGCAGTACGGATATGCGCCCACGGCCGTGGCCGTCGCGCGGGATGAGGTGGCGGTCTTCGTTCACCGTGACAATCCCCTGGGCAGTATAGGAATCGCGCAGATAGACGCCGCCTTCTCCAGCACGCGGCGCTGCGGCGCGGCTACGCCTGTGAGGCAGTGGAAAGATCTTGGACTCAGCGGTGCCTGGGGAGAGCGCCCCATCAGTAGCTACGGACGCAGCACGGCATCGGGAACCTACAGCGTGTTCCGACGCCAGTTTCTGTGCGGTGGAGATTTCTCGCCAAGGCTAAATCGTCTTGTGGGTTCGTCGGCCATCGTGCATGCGGTGGCGCAGGATCGTGGTGCCATTGGCTACGCCAGTGCCGGTTACCTCAATGCCAACGTTCGTCGCCTGCAGTTGCTGGATGGTCAGGGAGAGCCCGTACAGCTGTCCCGCAGTCTGTATCTCTACCTGAACCGGGCGCCGGGTGTGCCGCTCGAGCCGATTGTTGCCGCGTTTATGAACATTGTGCTCAGTCCCGCCGGTCAACGTGAGGTGAGCAAGGCTGGCTACACCCCCCTGTCAGCCAGTGCTCGCGGCGCGTCCCGCAGCGCTTTGGGGATTGACCGTGATTGACGCGGTGACGCAGGTAACATCGCGTCGGCGTCGTGTCCGCGACCGTGCCGTAACGCTGGCGATCAATGTTGGCGGTGGGGGCGTTATCGCCTTGATTGTGCTGATGCTCGCCTACCTGCTCTACGTCGTCTCACCGTTTGCGGCGAACGCGGAGCTGGGCAAGGTGCTCACGATACCTTCGGGACCGGATCGCCTGCTGGCGCGGGGAGATGGACGACTTTGGATCCTGCCACGCGCGCCGGATCACGCGGTTAACCAAGAGCAGTGGCATTTGCCCGTTTCGTCGGGCCGTCGAGCGGTGCAGCTTCGTGGTGAGCAGGTGCACCTGTTCGCGCTGTTCCCCCGTCTTGCTGGTCTGGATGCCGAGTTACCGGGTACCACCGCCGCCCAGTGGTTGAGCGTGGTGGATACACCGGGCATTGAACCGCAGACCCTGGCTATGGACAGCGCTGATGATCGGGTGATTCTGACCTACGCGGATCGCAGCGGCGTATTGCACGCTCTATCCATCCGATTGACCTCGACTGCGGTGTCATCCCTGGTACATCACGAGCGACCGGGCCCAGGTGCGACGGCCTTTGCGCTTCCGAACAGCCGCAGTAACAGTGTTCTGATAGTGCATGGCGATCGCTATCTGCGTTGGCGCCTGGGCGATAGCGGCTCCACCAGACTTTTGGGAGGGCAGTTGTCGGGCCTCGATGAACCGGTGGTCACGGTGGCCTGGGGGCCAGCCCACGACACGCTGCTGGTCGCTGACAGCCTGGGATTGCTGCATCGTTTCGACGCGGTTCGTGGCAACCTGCCGCGTATGGGACCTGCGCGACAGCTGGATTTCGTGCCGCGCTGGATCGGTAGTGAGCGGGGGCGCCGGGTGGCATTCGCTGCCAGTGCAGCGGGAGACCTGTCGGTCTTTGTGCCCGGCAGCGACGAGCGCCTGTATCGCGGCAGTCTCGACGGACTGAAGGACGTCGCAGAACTCTACCTGAGCGAGAATGGCAGGTTCCTGGTGCAGGCGGGGGAGGGGCAACTGCTGCGCTGGAAGCTGACCAATGTCTATCCCGAAACCGGCTGGCGCAGTCTTTGGCAGAGACAGTGGTTTGCGGCCTACGATGCACCGGCGCACATCTGGCATCCCGATGGTGATGGTGTGGCGGGGCTGTCAAAGTACTCCCTGAGTCCCCTGTTGTTCGGCACGTTCAAGGCGGCAATCTACGGTATGTTGCTGGCGCTCCCCATTGCTCTGGGCTGCGCAGTTTATGTCGGCTACTTTCTTGCGCCGCGGCTGCGCAATCGTTTCAAACCCGCCATCGAAATGTTGGAGGCGTTTCCGACGGTGGTGCTGGGGTTTTTGGCCGGGCTCTGGCTCGCGCCGCTACTGCTGAAGTATCTGACGTTGGTCCTGCTTCTGCCACTGCTACTGATCGGTGCGCCGCTGCTGCTCGCTGCGTTACATCTGGCGCTACAGTATCTGTCACCCCGTTTCATGCGCCGGCCTCCACGCCTCGCACTCGTGGCGGTGGTGTACCTGGCGGGTATTGCCGGGCTTTCGCACTACGGTGATGCCCTGACACTCTGGCTGTTTGGCGGGTCTGTGCAGGACTGGATGTGGGAAGCTATTGGCCTGCCTTACGACCAGCGTAATGCGCTGCTTGTGGGTATGGCCATGGGCCTTGCGATCATGCCGACGATGTTCACGCTGGTAGAAGACGCGATTCATGCAGTGCCCCGGGCTCTCAGTGACGGCAGCCTGGCGCTGGGGGCCACGCGCTGGCAGTCCCTGGCACGAGTCGTGCTGCCGGCGGCGGCGCCCGCGGTGCTCTCGGCGGTGCTGATCGGCTTTGCCCGCGGCCTGGGCGAAACTATGATCGTATTGTTGGCGACGGGTAACACGCCGCTGATGGAACCGGGTATTTTCTCGGGGCTGCAAAGCCTGAGTGCGGCGGTGGCCGCGGAACTTCCCGAAGCGGCCGTGGGCGGCGTTCATTATCGGCTGCTGTTTTTGGCGGCTTTGGTGTTGTTCGCACTGACCTTTGTCTTCAATACCATCGCGGAACTCTTCCGCCAGCGCCTGCGGTACACCTATGAAGCCTACTGACGTGCCAGAAATTTCCGGCGCTCTCCGCGCTGGTGTGCGTCGCGCCGAACCGATGGTCTGGCTCAGCGCCGGCGCGGTAACGCTGGCCCTGATGCTGCTCGTGGGCCTGCTGTTTCTGCTTGCCAGCCGCGGTTTCAGTCACTTTTGGCCTCAGCCCCTGATATTGCTCGACAACGTCGAATCGAAGGCCCAGCTCGGAATCTTGCTGGACCGCGAACCGGTGCCTTACGCGCAGGACTATCGCCTGCTCCTGCACCTGGGTGGTGAGGATTTCTTTGACTCACCGCTGGTATGGGTAGAAGAGGCGACGCTGCGTGCACGCAGCACACCGCAGGCGGCACTGGCGATAGAACGCCGTGATCAGGGGCCACTGTTCGCCTTTGCTGAAGGTGTGGATTACGGCGAGGCGCGCCTGGAATTGAGTGATTGGAACGTCGCCGACCAGGTGGCTGCGATCCGCAAGGTGCGGGGAACGGCGGGCAGGGTCTATCTGCGCCTGGCTTCCGGGCGACCCGTCACCTTGCCTGCCAGCGACCTGATCGAGGTTTCCTCACCCAATGCGATGAGCGGTATGGCGCGTATCCGTCACGCTTTTTCAGCGCTGGGGCGTTTTGTGCGCGAAGCGCCGCGCCGGGGCAATGTTCAGGGTGGCGTGTTCCCGGCTATTGTCGGTACCGTGCTGCTCGTGCTGTTGATGACAGCGATCGTGGCTCCTCTGGGGGTGTTGGCGGCCGTGTACCTTCAGGAATACGCCCAGCGAGGTCCGCTGACGCGTATGGTGCGCATCGGTGTAAACAACCTCGCGGGCGTGCCCTCCATCGTCTATGGCGTGTTCGGCCTGGGCTTCTTCGTCTATGGACTTGGGGGCAGCCTGGACCAACTCTTTTTCTCTGACTCTCTACCCGCGCCAACCCTGGGCGCTCCGGGCCTGCTGTGGGCGGCGCTTACCATGGCGCTGCTGACGCTGCCGGTGGTCATCGTGTCCACGGAAGAGGGCCTCGCCCGGGTGCCGCGCAATCTTCGCGAGGGTAGCCTGGCGCTGGGTGCGACGCGTGCCGAAGCCCTGTTTCGCGTGGTGCTGCCAGCGGCGTCCCAGGCCGTGTTAACGGGACTGATCCTGGCCGTGGCCCGGGCGACGGGGGAGGTCGCGCCCCTGATCCTGGTGGGTGTGGCCAAGTATGCTCCCGGTCTGCCCGTCAGTAGCGAGTTCCCGTTTTTGCACCTCGACCAGCAGTTCATGCACCTGGGATTCTATATTTACGATCTGGGTTTTCAGAGTCCCTCGATAGAAACAGCCGAGGGTCTCGTTTTTGCGACGGCATTGTTGCTGGTGCTCATTGTGCTTTTGCTGAACCTGGCGGCTGTTATGCTGCGCAGTCGTTTGCGAAACGCCTTTGGCACCCAGGAGCTGCGTTAGGTGAAGACCCACAGTATTGACGTGCACGCCTTGAAGCGAGCCCCGGCCCGGGCTGGCGATGACGACGTGTGCCTGCGCGTGGAGGAGCTTTCACTGCACTATCTGCGCAGCCAGAATGTTGCGCTCGAAAACGTCAGTCTTGAGATCCCCCGGCGACGCGTCACCGCATTTATCGGTCCTTCGGGTTGCGGTAAATCGAGCCTGCTGCGCTGTTTCAATCGCATGAATGACTTGATCGAAGGCAGCGTAATCAGCGGGCGTGTGAGTCTCGAGGGTGAGGATATCTATGATCGCGGCGTCGATGTCGCCGCGCTGCGCCGCCGTGTGGGTATGGTGTTCCAGTCACCGAATCCCTTTCCAAAAAGCATCTACGAGAACGTTGCCTTCGGCCTGCGTATTCAGGGGGTGAACAAGAAGCGGGTGCTCGATGAGGAAATCGAAAAGGCTCTGCGCAATGCCGCGTTGTGGGACGAGGTCAAGGACCGCCTCGACGGTAGTGCGTTGACGCTGTCTGGCGGGCAACAGCAGCGCCTGGTGATAGCCCGGGCGATTGCGGTGCAGCCAGAAGTGCTGCTGCTGGACGAACCGGCATCGGCGCTCGATCCCATCTCTACGCTGCGTATCGAGGAACTGATCTACGAGCTGAAAACCCGCTACACCATCGTGATCGTGACCCATAATATGCAGCAAGCCGCGCGGGTGTCGGATATGACGGCATTCATGAACCTTGGGCGATTGGTGGAGTATGGCGAAACCGATACACTCTTCACGAATCCTCGCGAACCCCAGACCGAAGATTACATTACGGGTCGCTACGGCTGATCCATCCATAGGGAGACTCGCCGTGCAGGGCGATCAGCACAGTCAGTACCGGCAACATATCTCGGGTCAGTTCAACGCTGAGCTCGATGCGATGAAGAACCATCTGCTCGAAATGGGCGGGTTGGTGGAGCAGCAGCTCAGTCGCGCCATTACGTCAATTCTACAGCGTGACAGTGGCGAGGCAGAGGCGGTGATCGCCGCAGATCGCGAAATCAATACTATGGAATTGCAGATCGACGAGGAGTGCCTGCGCATTCTTGCGCGCCGGCAGCCCGCTGCGAGTGACCTGCGCCTGGTGCTCGCCGTGGCCAAGTCCACCACGGACCTGGAGCGTATCGGTGACGAGGCCTCCAAGGTCGCCCGGCAGGCGATCCACCTGTCTGAATTACCGCCATCAGCGTCGGGGGTAAACGAGATTCGTCAGTTGGGTTCGCATGTGGGCGCGATGCTGCGCGACACCCTCGACAGCTTTGCGCGGCTGGATGTCGGGCGGGCCATTGATGTGGTGTTGGACGACAATCGCGTCGACGAGGAGTATGACGCCGCCATGGCGTCCCTTGAAACGTACATGCGCCAGGACCCGGCCCATATCCGCTCGGTGCTCTTCGAAATGTGGGCGCTGCGTGGTCTGGAGCGCATAGGGGACCACGCGACAAATATTGCTGAGCACGTGGTCTATCTGGTCGAGGGCGTTGATGTTCGCCATATGCGCATGGATGAACTCCGTGCACTGAAGGCGTCGGTAAGCGTGAGGCCAGGGCTATGAGCCGGCGTTTCTGGAACGAGCTCGTCGAGCGCCTTGAGCCCTATGTGCCTGGGGAGCAGCCGCAGGTCTCCAATCTGCTCAAGCTCAATACCAATGAGGCGGCGTACGCTCCATCGCCGCGGGTGCTGGATGCGCTCGCTTCGGTGGACGGCGATGATTTGCTGCGGTATCCCGACCCCCGGTCGCGGGTGCTCTGCCAATCCATCGCCGCGTACCACGGGCTGCGCGAGGATCAGGTATTTGTCGGCAACGGATCTGACGAGGTGCTCGCGCACGTTTTTCAGGGGCTGCTCAAGCAGCAGCGTGAACTGTTGTTTCCCGACATCAGTTACAGTTTTTACCCCGTGTGGGCGCAGTTGTATGGCATTCACTACCGCCAGGTGGCACTGGACGGGGAATTTGCGATCCGTTCTCAGGACTATTCCAGTTCAGCTGCCGCGGTGATCCTGCCCAATCCCAATGCCCCCACGGGCCGACTGCTGGAGCTGGATGAATTGCGGGAGTTTCTCGCCGCGAAGAATCGTCTTCTCGTGGTGGATGAGGCCTATATCGATTTTGGTGGCGACACAGCCGTGCCACTGTTGGCGGAGTACGACAATCTTTTGATCGTGCGGACCCTGTCCAAGTCCCGCTCCCTGGCGGGGCTGCGCGTGGGGTATGCCATGGGTTCGCCCGAACTCATCGAAGCCTTGGTGCGTGTCAAAGACAGCTTTAACTCCTATCCCCTGGATGTGGTGGCCCAGCGCGCCGCGGTGGCGTCGTTCGCGGACGATGCCTGGTTCAAGGACTGCTGCCAGCGGGTTATCAACAGCCGTGAAATGCTATGCGCCGGGTTGGAGAAGCTGGATTTCGAAGTGCTGCCGTCGGGGGCAAATTTTGTTTTCTGTCGCCATCGACGTGTGGCCGGCAAGGCGCTGTTTGACGCATTGCGTCAGCGCGGCATTATTGTGCGGCGGTGGGACAGGGAACGCATCAACGATTACCTGCGCATCAGTGTAGGTACGGATGCCCAGATGGAGCGACTCCTGCAGAGTCTCGAGGAAATCCTCGCCAGTTAGACGCGTTCGAGCAGAACGCTGCCGATGCTGTAACCCGCACCAAAGGAGCAGAGCACCCCGCGCTCTCCCGGGGCAAAATCATCGTGGTACTTATGGAAGGCGATCACCGAGCCGGCGGAGCTGGTGTTGGCGTACTCATCCAGAATGACCGGCGCTTCGTCGGCCGTGGCGTCGCGACCGAGTACCCGTTTGGCGATCAGCACATTCATATTGAGATTGGCCTGATGCAGCCACATGCGTTTGAGCTGGTCAGCGGGTATGTCCAGGTCCGCCAGTTGCTTGGTGATCTGGGAGGCGACCGCCGGGCAGACTTCTTTGAATACCTTGCGTCCCTCCTGCACAAACAGCTTGTCGGGCTGGCCGACACCCTCTTCATCGCCCCGATTCAGAAAACCGAAGTTGTTGCGGATGTTGTTTGAGAACATGGTCTGCAGGCGGCTGTCGAGAATGCGGAAGTTGCGTTCACCGCTGGGTTCGGCGCTGAGCACGACGGCGGTGCAGACGTCGCCAAAAATGAAATGCGAATCACGGTCGCGAAAGTTCAGGTGCCCCGTGCAAATCTCGGGATTCACCATGAGCACATGGCGTGCGCTACCACTGCGAATCATGTCGCGGCCCTGCTGCACGCCGAAGGTGGCCGAGGAGCAGGCCACGTTCATGTCGAAGGCAAAGCCGTCGATGCCCAACGCATCCTGGATTTCGACGGCCATGGCGGGGTAGGCGCGCTGCATGTTTGACGCTGCGCACAGTACGGCGTCGATATCACCGGCCTCGACGCCGGCATTGCTCATGGCCTCGCGGGCGGCGACGATGGCCATCTCGCACATGACTGACGGCTCGTCATTGCGTCGCTCGGGAATCCGCGGAGCCATGCGCTGCGGGTCCAGCAGGCCGTCCTTGTTCACCACGTAGCGCGCCTTGATGCCTGAGGCTTTCTGGATGAATTCCGCCGACGAAGGTTGCAGCGCGGGCATGTCACCGGCGGCGATGGCGTCGGCGTGCTCTGCGTTGTGCAGTTCCACGAAGTCGTTGAAGCTGGCAACGAGTTCCTCGTTGCTGATGGAGTAGGGCGGGGTGTACAGACCGGTCCCGGTCAAATAAACGTCTTGCATGGCGTCGGCGGGCATGGGCCTTTTCTCTTGTTCAAAAGGGTCTTATACGAATGGGGCCGCGATGGAATCGATCCGACGCGGCCCCGCTCAAGTTCTTGTCATGCCGGAGCTCCGCCCCGGCGCGATGATCAGGAACGGTCCTCCAGGGGCACAAAGTCCCGCTGGGCGTGACCCGTGTACAGCTGGCGGGGCCGGCCGATGCGGTAGCTGCCTGAAATCATTTCGTTCCAGTGAGCGATCCAGCCCACGGTGCGGCCCACGGCAAAAATCACCGTGAACATGCTCGTGGGAATACCGATCGCCTTGAGGATGATGCCAGAGTAGAAGTCGACGTTGGGATAGAGTTTTTTCTCGATGAAATACTCGTCTTCCAGGGCGATTTCTTCCAGGCGTTTGGCGATGGCCAGCAACGGATCGTCTTCGAGGCCCAGCTCCGCCAATACTTCGTCGGCGGACTCCTTCATGACTTTTGCTCGCGGGTCGAAGTTCTTGTAGACCCGGTGACCGAAGCCCATCAGGCGGAAGGGATCATTCTTGTCCTTGGCTCGGGCTACGTACTCGTCGATGCGTGAAACGTCGCCGATTTCCTCCAGCATGTTCAGCACCGCTTCGTTGGCGCCGCCATGTGATGGTCCCCACAGCGCCGCAATACCCGAGGCGATACAGGCGAAGGGGTTGGCGCCGGAGGAGCCGGCCAGACGCACCGTCGAGGTAGAGGCATTCTGCTCGTGGTCAGCGTGCAGCAGGAAGATTCGATCCATGGCCTTGGCAAGCACTGGCGAGATTTTGCTCTCTTCACAGGGGTTGCCAAACATCATGTGCAGGAAATTCTCGGAGTAGTCCAGGGTGTTGTCCGGATACATGAACGGCTGACCGATAGAGAACTTGTAGCTCATGGCGGCCAGCGTGGGCATCTTGGCAATCAGGCGGAACGCAGCGACCTGGCGGTGGTGCTCATCAGCGATATCGAGGGAGTCGTGGTAGAACGCAGACAATGCACCGACCACGCCACACATGATGGCCATGGGGTGGGCGTCGCGGCGGAAGCCGTTGAAGAAGGTGCGTATCTGTTCATGCACCATCGTGTGGTTGTGCACGATGCTGACAAAGCGCTCTTTCTGCTCGGCATTGGGAAGCTCGCCGTAGAGCAGCAGGTAGCAGGTTTCGAGGTAATCCGATTCTGCCGCCAACTGGTCAATGGGGTAGCCCCGGTGTAGGAGCACGCCCTTGCCACCGTCGATGTAGGTAATCTCGGACTCACAGGCAGCCGTCGATACGAATCCGGGGTCGTAGGTAAACATTCCCCGGGATGTGAGACCGCCCACATCGACAACGTCGGGGCCGATGGTGCCGGAGTACACAGGCAACTCAATGGAGCCCTCTACGCCATCAATGGTGAGGGTTGCTTTCTTTTCACTCATGGGATTTCCCGCTCGTTCTCAGTGGGGTGGCCAACTATAGAGAGTGCCGGATGTTTGTCAATTCAGCACGCTCGCGAAGCCAACAGTGTCGCACTTTTACGCACCTGTCTCTTTGACCATCGTCAATTGTAAAGCGCGGTGCGAGTATCTATACTCGCGCTGATTTTTTCGGGGTGGCCCTTTCACAGGGGGGCGGTACAGCGGAGACCTGGTCTCGCGCTGGTGCCATGTTGTGACAGCGCCCAGCGCAGGCGCCCCGGAGTTCTTTACTCGCCAGGAGCTGTCATTTCGTGAAAGACAATCGTCCGGTCAACCTAGATATTGGCACCATCAAGCTGCCGATTACTGCCTACGCATCGATCACTCACCGTGTCTCGGGCGTCATCATGGTGGTGTCGGCTTTTCTGCTTCTTTACGCGCTGGACATGAGCCTGGCCGGCCCTGAGGGCTTCGCGACCCTGGCTGAGTGCCTCGCCAACCCCATCGTCAAGTTTGTGCAGTGGGGCATCATGGTGGCCCTGATCTACCACAGCCTCGCGGGCATCAAGCACCTGATCATGGACTTTGGCATTGGTGAATCCATGGAAGGTGGCGTGCTCGGTGCCCGTCTGGTCATTGTCCTGAGCGTTGTCGGGGCTGTTCTTGCAGGAGTTGTCGTATGGTAACCGCGGTTACGAGTCTTTCCCGTTCCGGCCTTTCTGATTGGTTGGTGCAGCGTGTCACTGCCGTTATCCTTCTGGCGTTTTTCGGGTTCATCGGCTTCAAACTTGCCGGTGGCGTGAGCTACGCCGAATGGTCGGCACTGTTCGCGCAGAGCTGGATGAAAGTGTTTGCCCTGCTTGCGGCCCTATCCCTGGCCGCCCACGCCTGGATCGGCATGTGGGGAGTGTTCACGGACTACCTGACGGAACGCCTCATGGGAGGCAAGGGCAATGTGCTGCGCATCGGCCTGCAGCTGCTGACCTCGCTGTCGCTGGTGATCTACGTGATCTGGGCGGTGCAAATCATCTGGCGCTAAATCGCCACGGGGCCGATATTGCGTTGGTCGTGACAGGAAACAGGCGGATGTGCGTGCACACCGCGATCAAAGAGAATTTCAGGGGAGTGTAGACAGGTCATGCGGACCATTTCCTTCGACGGTGTAATCGTAGGTGGCGGCGGTGCTGGTATGCGCGCCTCGCTCCAGCTGGCCCAGTCCGGCTACAAGACGGCAGTTATCTCCAAGGTGTTCCCGACGCGGTCCCACACCGTTTCTGCCCAGGGTGGTATCACCTGCGCTATCGCCAGTGCAGACCCCAACGATGACTGGCGTTGGCATATGTACGACACCGTTAAGGGCTCTGACTACATCGGAGACCAGGACGCCATTGAGTACATGACTTCTGTGGGTCCCGAGGCGATCTTTGAGCTCGAGCACATGGGCCTGCCGTTCTCGCGTACGGAAGAAGGGCGAATCTACCAGCGTCCCTTTGGTGGTCAGTCCAAGAACTTCGGTGAAGGTGGCCAGGCTGCGCGCACCTGCGCGGCGGCGGACCGTACCGGCCACGCCCTGCTGCACACGCTCTACCAGAACAACGTCAAGAACAACACGGTGTTCCTTAATGAGTGGTTCGCTATCGATCTGGTGAAAAACCAGGATGGCGCGGTCGTCGGGGTGATCGCCATCAGCATGGAAAGTGGCGAAGTTGTGTTCGTGAAGTCCAAGGCCACGGTGTTTGCAACGGGTGGCGCGGGCCGCATCTATGCATCGACCACCAACGCGCACATCAATACGGGCGACGGCATCGGCATGGCCCTGCGTGCGGGCTTCCCCATGCAGGACATGGAAATGTGGCAGTTCCATCCCACGGGTATTCACGGCGCGGGCACCCTGGTGACCGAGGGCTGCCGCGGCGAGGGTGGCTACCTGATCAACAAGGACGGCGAGCGCTTTATGGAGCGTTACGCGCCGAACGCCAAGGACCTGGCGGGCCGTGATGTTGTGGCGCGCTCGATGGTGCTTGAGATTCTCGAAGGCCGCGGCTGTGGCCCCGAAGGCGACCACGTCTACCTGAAGCTCGACCATCTTGGCCAGGAGGTTCTCGAAAGCCGCCTGCCGGGTATTCTCGAACTGTCGCGGACCTTTGCCCACGCGGACCCCGTCAAGGAGCCGATTCCCGTGGTACCGACCTGTCACTACATGATGGGCGGAATTCCCACCAATATTCACGGTCAGGCCCTGTCTGTTGATGCCGAGGGCAACGACCAGGTCATCCCCGGTCTGTTCGCCTGTGGTGAGGCGGCCTGTGTGTCGGTGCATGGCGCCAACCGCCTCGGCGGCAACTCGCTGCTGGATCTGGTGGTGTTTGGCCGCGCTACGGGCCTGTTCCTCGAAGAATCCATGCGCTCCGGTATCGAAGTGCGCGATCCCAGCCCGGATGATGTGGACGAGGCCGCTGCACGCCTCAATCGTCTGGAAGAAGCGCCGGTGCAGGAAGGCGTCGCGGACCTGCGTAAAGAGCTGCAGAACATCATGCAGAACCACTTCGGTGTGTTCCGCAAGGGCGACTTCATGCGCGATGGCATCGAACTGCTCAAGGCCCTGCGCCCGCGCATCGAGGCGGTGGGCGTCGAGGACAAGACCCGGGCCTTCAACACCGCGCGCATCGAGGCGCTGGAGCTGCAGAACCTGTTTGAGGTGGCTGAAGCGACGGCGATCTCCGCCGAAGTACGCACCGAAAGTCGGGGCGCCCATGCCCGCGACGATTATCAGGAGCGTGATGACGAGAATTGGCTCTGCCATTCGCTCTACTTCCCGCAGGAGCAGCGGGTGGGCAAGCGTGACGTGAACTTCACGCCCAAGACCATGGATACCTTCCAGCCCAAAATCAGGACGTATTGATCCCCGCGGGATCAGAGACAGGGAGTCAACACATGTTGCAGGTGAGCATCTACCGTTACAACCCGGAGCAGGACGCAGAGCCGTCCATGCAGGATTTCCAGGTTGATACGGGTGGCAAGGACCTCATGGTCCTGGACGTACTGGAACTCATCAAGGGCCAGCAGGACACGACGGTCACCTATCGCCGCTCCTGTCGTGAAGGGGTGTGTGGTTCTGATGGCGTGAACATCAATGGCAAGAACGGCCTCGCCTGCATTACGCCCTTGTCTGAGTGTGTGAAGGGCAACAAGCTGGTGATCCGGCCTCTGCCGGGGCTGCCTGTGATTCGCGATCTGGTGGTGGACATGAGCCTGTTCTACGCCCAGTATGAGAAAGTGCAGCCGTATCTGCAGAATGACACGCCGGCCCCCGCTATCGAGCGCTACCAGTCTCCGGAGGACCGCGAGAAGCTGGATGGACTGTACGAGTGTATTCTGTGTGCCTGCTGTTCCACGAGCTGTCCGTCCTTCTGGTGGAACCCGGATCGCTTTATCGGCCCCGCGGGTCTGCTCCAGTCCTATCGTTTTCTTGCTGACAGCCGCGATACGGCCACTGAAGAGCGCCTGGCACGCCTGGATGATCCCTTCAGCGTATTCCGGTGCCACGGTATCCAGAATTGCGTGAATGTGTGCCCCAAGGGGCTCAATCCCACCCGCGCCATCGGCCACATCCGGGGCATGCTGCTCAAGCGCGCCGCCTGATCGGGCCGCTCTTCACAGACAAAAGTCGGGGCGCATTTTCGCGTCCTTCGGCTTCTAGCGGATACACTTTGCTGGCATAATACGGCCCTCGCGCTACCGTGTAGCGCCCGCGGCGCCGGGGGGACCGTGGATTCCCCGGATACCGGTTTTTGCCGGTCACTTCGCTCAGAATCTAACTGGCGTGCCGCCCGCGATCAGCTTTTTCGCAGCCAGAGCGCTGCGAGGCGATGAGGGAACACAATGCAAGAGAACTCCATGGAGCTGTTTCGTCGCAGCTCGCATATCGCAGGTGGTAATGCCACCTACGTGGAAGACCTCTATGAGCAGTATCTCGTTGATCCGAATACGGTCCCCGAGCAGTGGCGTGACTATTTTGACCGGTTGCCCCGCGTTGAGACCAAAACCGACCTGATCGACGATGTGCCCCACAGCGCGGTGCGCGACCGTTTTGCGCGCATCAGCAAGATGCGCGTGCGCACCGAAGCCACCGTTGCCCATGACTCCCAGGCTACCCAGCATGAGCGCAAGCAGGTTCGCGTGCTCGCGCTGATCTCTGCCTATCGTCAGCGCGGCCACCAAAAAGCGAACCTCGACCCCCTTGGTCTGGCCGAGCGCGAGCACGTCGCTGACCTTGAACTGGGCTTTCATGAGCTGTCCGTCGCGGACCTGGATACGACCTTCCAGTTGGGCAAGGTGCGTTTTGGTTTCGAGGCCGCGACGCTTCAGGAAATCATCGATTCGCTGGAGAAGACCTACTGCCATACCGTCGGCGCCGAGTTCATGCACATTGTGGACACGGAGCAGCGACGCTGGATCATGGGCCGCATGGAGTCCGTGCGCTCCGCACCCGATTACGGTCCCGACATTCAGCGCCAGATCCTGCGCCGTCTGATCAAGGCGGATGGCCTTGAGAAATCCCTCGGTTCCAAATACCCCGGCACCAAGCGGTTTGGTCTTGAGGGCGGTGAAAGCCTGATTCCCATGCTCGCCGAGATGATGCAGCGCATTGGTGGCTATGGCGCCAAGGAAATCGTGATCGGCATGGCGCACCGTGGCCGTCTCAACGTTCTGGTCAATATTCTGGGCAAGAGTCCTTCGGAGCTGTTTGCCGAGTTTGAAGGTCGCGCAACCTACGAAAGCTCCGGTGACGTGAAGTACCATCAGGGGTTCTCGTCCAACGTGATGACGCCCGGTGGCGAAGTGCACCTGGCGCTGGCCTTCAACCCCTCGCATCTCGAGATTGTTTCGCCGGTGGTTGAGGGCTCTGTACGGGCACGCCAGGAACGCCGCGATGACGATATCGGTGAGGCGGTTTGGCCCATCGTGATCCACGGCGATGCCGCCTTTGCGGGGCAGGGTGTGGTGATGGAAACCTTCCAGATGTCCCAGACCCGGGCCTACAAGACCGGCGGTACGGTGCACATCGTGCTGAACAACCAGGTCGGGTTCACCACGAGTCGGCGTGAAGACGCCCGCTCGACGGAATACTGCACCGATGTGGCCAAGATGGTCCAGGCACCGATTTTTCACGTGAACGCCGACGACCCCGAGGCCGTATTGTTCGTCACGCAGATGGCGATCGACTACCGCAACGAGTTCAAGCGGGACGTGGTCATCGACCTGGTCTGCTACCGTCGGCGTGGCCACAACGATGCCGATGAGCCGGCGGTGACCCAGCCCCTGATGTACGACGCGATCCGCCGTCATCCCACCACCCGGGATATCTACGCCCGGCGCCTGATCGAGGCCGGGGTGATAAGCGAGAACGAGGATCAGCAGTTGGTGGAGCGGTACCGCGAATCCCTCGACCGCGATGAGCCCCTCGTGTCGAGTCTGGTGACGGAGCCCAACAAGACCCTGTTTGTGGATTGGACACCTTATCTGGGTCACGAGTGGACCCTGCACTGCGATACCAGCATGGATCTGCATCACCTGCAGACCCTGGCGCACGACACCAATATAACGCCGGACAACTTCCCGCTCCAGCGCCAGGTCACCAAAATCCTCGAGGACCGGCGCAGAATGGCTGCCGGCGCCATGCCGGTTAACTGGGGTTTTGCCGAGACTCTCGCCTATGCCACGCTGCTGGAGGCCGGCTACCCTGTTCGCCTGACCGGGCAGGATGTGGGGCGCGGCACCTTCTCGCACCGGCATGCGGTACTGCATAACCAGCGCGAAGAAGAAACCCTGATCCCGCTGCAGCACGTGAGCGAGGACCAGGCGGAGTTCGTGATCTACGATTCGCTGCTGTCCGAAGAGGCGGTGCTGGCTTTCGAGTATGGCTATGCCACGACGTCACCCACGGGGCTGGTAATCTGGGAGGCGCAGTTCGGTGACTTTGCCAACGGCGCCCAGGTGGTGATCGACCAGTTCATCACCAGCGGTGAGCACAAGTGGTCCCGCCTGTGCGGCCTGACCATGCTGCTACCCCATGGTTACGAAGGTCAGGGTCCGGAGCACAGCTCGGCGCGTCTCGAGCGGTTTTTGCAGCTCTGCGCCGAACACAACATCCAGGTCTGCGTGCCCACTACGCCGGCCCAGGTGTTTCACATGCTGCGGCGCCAGGCGATCCGTCCGCTGCGCAAGCCGCTTATTGTCATGTCGCCCAAGAGCCTGCTGCGCCACAAAGAAGCGGTGTCGACGGTCGAAGAGTTGGCCAACGGTCGCTTCCACAATGTGCTCGACGAAACCGATGAGCTCGACAAGAGTGCGGTGCAGCGCGTGGTGCTCTGCTCCGGCAAGGTTTACTACGACCTGCGGGCGGCGCGTCGCGAGCGTGAAATCAACAATGTGGCGCTGATACGCCTGGAACAACTGTACCCCTTCCCTGAGGCTGAATTGCTGCAGGTGCTCAGCAGCTACCCCAATCTTCGGGATGCGGTCTGGTGCCAGGAAGAGCCGATGAATCAGGGGGCCTGGTATTCAAGCCAGCACCACATGCGCCGTGTGCTCTATGAGCACAAACCCGATGTCTACCTGAGCTACGCGGGGCGCGACGCCTCGGCGGCTCCCGCAGCGGGTTACATGGCGCTGCACCTGGAACAGCAGGAAGCCTTTATCAACCAGGCGTTGACCCTCGACAGCTGAGGCATCCCTGGGGATCGAATGACTACAAGGAACCCACATGGCCATTGAAATCAAAGCTCCAGCGTTTCCCGAGTCCGTCGCCGATGGCGAGGTCGCGGCCTGGCACAAGCAGGAAGGTGAATCGGTTCGTCGCGACGAGCTCATCGTCGAAATCGAAACCGACAAGGTCGTCATGGAGGTCGTTGCTCCAGCGGATGGCGTGATTGAGAAGATCTACGTCGCTGAGGGCGAAACCATCGAGAGTGAGGCTTTGCTGGCTTCGCTGCAGGAGGGCGCGGTAGCGGATGCGCCTGCCGATACAGCGCAGGACAGCGCAGCCGATGCGCAGGACGCCGCAACCGGTGACGAACCTGCCATGGGGCCGGCGGCACGCGCGCTGGTCGAAGAGCACAATCTGGACCCCAGCGCGATTTCGGGCACGGGCAAGGGTGGCCGCCTGACGAAGGAAGATGTGGTGGCTTTCATGGAGAATCCCTCGGCGAAACCCGAGGCGAGTTCTGCGTCGTCCGCCCCGGCCGCGAGCACCGCAGCGCCGGCGGGCATCGAGGTGCCGGCGGGACCGTCGGGCGAGCGTATTGAAAAACGCGTACCCATGACGCGCATGCGCGCGCGCATTGCTGAGCGTCTGCTCGAAGCCACCCAGTCTACGGCCATGTTGACTACCTTCAACGAGGTGAACATGGCGCCG
The DNA here is from genome assembly GCA_030433415.1 of Gammaproteobacteria bacterium. Lineage (GTDB taxonomy): Bacteria > Pseudomonadota > Gammaproteobacteria > Pseudomonadales > Halieaceae > Congregibacter. The sequence goes on from JAUIMF010000002.1 coordinate 129,859, forward strand.
GTGATGGAGTTGCGCCGAAAGTACAAGGACCAGTTCGAGAAAACCCATAACGGTACGCGCCTGGGCTTCATGGGCTTTTTCGTCAAGGCGGCCTGCGAAGCACTCAAGCGTTACCCGTCCGTCAATGCCTCCATCGACGGGAACGACGTGGTGTACCACGGCTACCAGGATATCGGCGTTGCCGTATCCACCGAGAACGGCCTTGTGGTGCCCGTGCTGCGTGATGCGGATTTCATGAGTCTGGCCGATGTAGAAGCGGCGATCGTGGACCTGGGCACGCGTGCGCGGGACAACAAGCTGTCGATTGAAGATATGACCGGTGGCACGTTTACGGTCACCAATGGCGGGGTTTTTGGTTCACTGCTGAGCACGCCAATCCTGAATCCGCCGCAGACGGGCATCCTGGGTATGCACAAAATCCAGGAGCGCCCGATGGTGGTGAATGGTGAAGTTGTGGTGCTGCCCATGATGTACCTGGCCCTGTCCTACGACCATCGCTTGATCGATGGCAAGACCGCGGTGCAGTTCCTGGTGGCGGTCAAGGACCTTATCGAAGACCCGGCGCGGATTCTGTTGCAGCTCTGACACCACGGACTCTGGCGGTAACGGGCTCCCGGTCAGGAGCCCAGAATTAATCGGATAGCGGAAAGCGACATGGCAGACAAGTTTGATGTAGTGGTGATCGGCTCGGGACCCTCGGGCTACGTGGGCGCGATTCGTGCCGCACAGTTGGGGTTGAGTACGGCGGTAGTGGAAGAATGGGTGGACGACAAAGGCACCGCAACACTCGGGGGCACCTGTCTCAACGTTGGCTGCATCCCGTCCAAGGCGCTCCTGGATTCCAGCTACAAGTACCATGAAGCCAAAGAGGGTCTGGCCAGTCATGGCATCGGTGTTTCGGCGCCGACGATGGACGTGTCGGGTATGCTCGAGCGCAAAAACCAGATCGTCAAGCAGCTCACCGGCGGCATTGCCGGCCTGTTCAAACACAATGGTGTGACCGTTATTCAGGGCCGCGGCAAAGTGCTGGCCGGCGCCAATGTCGAGGTGACGGCGGCCGATGGCAGCGTGACGGTGGTAGAGGCGGGTAGCGTCATCATTGCGGCCGGCTCCGAGCCCGTCACGATCCCGCCAGCGCCCATCGATAACGAATTCATCGTGGACTCTACCGGTGCGCTGGAATTTACCGAAGTTCCCAAGCGTCTGGGCGTGATCGGTGCGGGCGTGATTGGTCTGGAGCTGGGCAGCGTCTGGGGCCGTCTGGGCTCAGAGGTTATTCTGCTCGAAGCGCTGGATGAGTTCCTGGCGATGATGGACACGCAGATTGCCAAAGAGGCCGGCAAGATCTTCAAAAAGCAGGGTCTGGATATTCGCCTGAGTGCGCGGGTTACCGATGCGGCGGTCAAGGATGGCCAGGTCCATGTGACCTACGATACCCCCGATGGCGAGAGCTCAGAGGTGTTCGACAAGCTGATTGTCAGCGTTGGTCGGCGCCCCCGCACACGGGACCTGCTGGCCGATGACAGTGGCGTGACGCTGGACGAACGCGGCTTTATTTTTGTCAATGACCAGTGTGTCACCGAGGCGCCGAACGTCTACGCCGTTGGTGACGTCGTGCGCGGCCCCATGCTGGCCCACAAAGGGTCGGAAGAGGGCGTGATGGTCGCCGAGCGTATCGCGGGCAAGCATGCTCAGATGAATTATGACTGCATCCCGTCGATCATCTATACGCACCCCGAAATTGCCGCCGTGGGCCGTACCGAGCAGGAGCTCAAGGCCGACGGTGTGCCTTACAAGGTCGGCACGTTCCCCTTTGCCGCGTCGGGCCGGGCCCTGGCGGCGAGTGAAACCGAGGGTCTGGTGAAAATGATCGCCCATGCCGAAACCGACCGCATTCTGGGCTGCCATATCGTTGGACCGTCAGCCGCGGATTTAACGCAGCAGATTGTGATTGCCATGGAGTTCGGCTCCAGCGCCGAGGATCTGGCGCTGATGGTGTTCGGGCATCCCACCTTGTCAGAAGCAGTGCACGAGGCGGCGCTGGCGGTAGACGGTCACGCAATTCACGTGGCCAATCGCAAACGTCGTTAACAGTTTAGGCGAGTGCTTCGGCGCCTGCCCTAGCCGTCAGTCTGAGCGATCGGGGTGGCGAAACCTTCCTAGAAATAGACGGGATCAGTAATGAATCTTCATGAATATCAGGGCAAGCAGCTCTTCGCCGAGTACGGCCTGCCTGTATCGCAAGGCCATGCGGTGGATACACCCCATGGCGCCGTGGAAGCGGCCTCACTCATCGGTGGTGACAAGTGGGTCGTCAAGGCCCAGGTTCACGCGGGCGGTCGTGGCAAGGCGGGGGGCGTAAAGCTCGTCGACAGCAAGGCCGACGTTGAAGCCTTCGCCAAGCAGTGGCTGGGCAAGAATCTGGTCACCTACCAGACCGATGCCAATGGTCAGCCCGTGTCGAAGATTCTGGTGGAGTCGCTGACGGACATCGCAGACGAGCTGTACCTCGGTGCTGTGGTTGACCGTTCTACGCGTCGCATCGTGTTCATGGCCTCTACGGAAGGTGGTGTAGAGATCGAGAAGGTCGCCGAAGAAACGCCTGAAAAGATCCTCAAGGCGACGATTGATCCCCTCGTGGGTGCCCAGCCCTACCAGGGCCGCGAACTGGCGTTCAAGCTCGGCCTGTCGGGTGATCAGGTAAAGCAGTTCGTCAAGATTTTCCTCGGCCTGGCGCAGATGTTCCAGGAGAAGGATCTGGCGCTGATCGAGATTAATCCGCTGGTTATTACCACCGAAGGTAACCTGCACTGCCTCGACGCCAAGATCGGTGTCGACAGCAATGCGCTGTATCGCCAGCCTGCGCTGCGCGAGATGCACGATCCCAGCCAGGAAGACGAGCGTGAAGCGCACGCGGCCCAGTGGGAGCTGAATTACGTGGCCCTCGACGGTAACATCGGCTGCATGGTTAACGGCGCTGGCCTGGCCATGGGCACGATGGATATCGTCAAGCTTCACGGCGGTGACCCGGCGAACTTCCTGGACGTTGGCGGTGGCGCGACGAAGGAGCGGGTTTCTGAAGCCTTCAAGATCATCCTCTCTGATGACAAGGTGAAAGCCGTTCTGATCAACATATTTGGCGGCATTGTGCGTTGCGACCTGATTGCCGAGGGCGTGATCGGCGCAGTGCAGGAAATCGGTGTCGAGGTGCCCGTGGTGGTGCGCCTTGAGGGCAACAACGCCGAATTGGGCCAGAAGGTTCTCGCCGAAAGCGGCCTGAATATCATTGCAGCGACAAGTCTCACGGATGCGGCACAACAGGCCGTCAAAGCAGCGGGAGGTAATGCTTGATGAGCATCCTTATCGACAAAGACACCAAAGTAATCTGCCAGGGCTTCACGGGTTCCCAGGGTACCTTCCACTCCGAGCAGGCGATCGAGTACGGCACGAAGATGGTCGGCGGCGTTACGCCCGGTAAGGGTGGCCAGGAACACCTGGGACTGCCCGTGTTCAACACCGTGGCCGAGGCGGTAGAGGCGACCGGTGCCGAGGCCTCTGTGATCTACGTGCCCGCACCGTTTTGCAAGGACTCAATTCTTGAAGCCGCCAACGCCGGTATCAAACTGGTAGTCTGCATTACCGAGGGTATCCCCACGCTGGATATGCTCGACGCCAAGGTCCGCTGTGACGAGTTGGGCGTGCGTCTGATCGGCCCCAACTGCCCCGGAGTGATCACTCCCGGCGAATGCAAGATCGGCATTATGCCCGGTCACATTCACCTGCCCGGCAAGGTCGGCATCGTGTCGCGTTCAGGTACCCTGACCTATGAGGCGGTGAAGCAGACCACTGACGCGGGTTACGGTCAGTCCACTTGTGTCGGTATCGGTGGTGACCCCATTCCTGGTTCCAACTTCATCGATATTCTGGCGATGTTCGAGGCGGACCCTGCCACGGAAGCCATCGTCATGATCGGTGAGATTGGTGGTACCGCCGAAGAAGAGGCAGCCGCCTACATCAAGGCCAACGTGTCCAAGCCCGTCGTGTCCTACATCGCTGGTGTAACAGCGCCCAAGGGCAAGCGCATGGGCCATGCCGGTGCGATCATCTCGGGCGGCAAGGGCACGGCGGACGAGAAGTTCGCGGCTCTGGAAGATGCCGGTGTGAAAACTGTTCGCAGCCTCGCAGAGATCGGCTCCGGTCTGGCGGAAGTCACCGGCTGGTGATCTCTGGTCGGCTGCACTCAGCCGGCGAATCTGCAAAAGCCCACCCTCAAACGGTGGGCTTTTTTTGTGCGCTGGATTTTTTATTGCATGGGTGCTCGATTCAGTCCCGTCGGTGAAGCCTTGAATTTTCAGGCACCGTCCCCATATGAACTTCAATAAATTGATCTGTCGCTGAATACAGAGGACGCCATGACCGCAGAAATCAACAAGGAAACCCTGGGCTTTCAGACCGAGGCGCGGCAGTTGCTGCACCTGATGATTCACTCGCTGTACTCCAACAAAGAGATTTTTCTGAGGGAGCTCATCTCCAATGCATCAGACGCAGTGGACAAATTGCGTTTTGCAGCGCTCGCCGATGAAACCTTGCTCGAAGGCGATGGTGACTACGCCGTACAGGTCGACGTGGACAAGGATGCCGGCACCATCACCATCAGTGACAACGGCATCGGCATGAGCCGGGAAGAGGTGATCGACAACCTTGGCACCATTGCCCGGTCCGGCACCTCAGCCTTTCTTGAGCAGCTCTCGGGTGATCAACAGAAAGACTCGCAACTGATCGGTCAGTTCGGCGTGGGTTTCTACTCGTCCTTTATCGTTGCTGATCGCGTCGAAGTTCATACGCGACGCGCTGGCTCGTCTCCCGACAGCGGCATTCTCTGGGAGTCGCACGGCGAGTCCGAGTTTTCTGTTGAAGCAAAGGAAAAACCCGGTCGCGGCACCAGCATCACGCTGCACCTGCGTGAAGACAGCAAGGACTTCGCCGATGACTGGCGCGTCCGCAGCGTGATCAAGAAGTACTCGGACCACATCTCGGTACCCGTGCTGATGAAGGAAGCGCCTGTTCCCGCTGCCGACGATGACGAGAAGCCCGAAGAAGCATCCGAGCCGTCCTACGCCGCGGTCAACGAGGCCACCGCGCTGTGGACCCGCAGCCGCAGCGAGGTGAGTGACGACGAGTACAAGGCCTTCTACAAACACGTCTCCCATGACTTCGAAGATCCGCTGAGCTGGAGCCACAACCGTGTTGAGGGCAAGCTCGAGTACACCAGCCTGTTGTATCTGCCGGCCCGGGCTCCCTTTGACCTGTGGAATCGCGACGCCAATCGCGGCGTGAAGCTCTATGTGCAGCGCACGTTCATCATGGATGACGCGGAACAGTTTCTGCCGATGTACCTGCGCTTTGTGAAGGGCGTACTCGATTCCAACGATCTGTCGCTGAACGTGTCCCGCGAAATTCTGCAGCAGGACAAAACCGTGGAATCCCTGCGCAGTGCGCTCACCAAGCGCGTGCTCGACATGCTGTCGAAGATGGCAAAGAACGAGCCGCAGCAGTACGCCAGCTTCTGGAAGGAGTTCGGCCAGGTACTCAAGGAAGGCCCGGCGGAAGATATGGCCAACAAGGAAAAAATCGCTGGCCTGTTGCGTTTCTCGACCACGCATACCGACGAAGAGGCGCAGGATCAGTCCCTGGCGGACTATATCGGTCGTATGGGCGAGAATCAGGACAAGATCTATTACGTCGTCGCCGAGAACTTCAACACAGCCAAACGCAGCCCACAGCTCGAGATTTTCCGCAAGCGTGGCATTGAAGTCCTGCTGCTGTCGGATCGGGTCGATGACTGGCTCATGAATCACCTGCAGGAGTTCGACGGCAAGAGCTTCCAGGACGTCGCCCGCGGCCGCCTTGATCTCGACGATGAAAGCGAAGAAGAGAAAGCGGCCCGCGAGGCGGTCGAGAAAGAGAGTGAAGGTCTTGTGGAGCGCATCAAGGCGGCGCTCGAAGACAGCGTGGAAGAGGTGCGTGCAACGCATCGCCTGACTGATTCTCCCGCCTGCCTGGTGGTGGGAGACTTCGATATGGGCGCGCAAATGAAGCGGATCATGGAAGCCGCGGGTCAGGCCGTGCCCGATAGCAAGCCCACGCTCGAAATCAACCCGACGCATCCGCTCATCAAGCGCATGGACGAGGAATCCGACGAGGACCGCTTCGGCGATCTGGCGCGTATTGTCTTCGATCAGGCGAATCTCGCCGAAGGCGGGCAGCTAGCGGATCCGGCAGCCTACGTGGAGCGACTCAATCGCCTGTTGCTGCAACTCAGCGGGGCCGCCTGATCGCGGCGGCATTGCTGTCCGGGAGGCGTTATAGTGCTTCCATGAAGCGACAAGCAGTTAGCGTGATGTACCTCGGCCTGGTGTTAGTCGGGCTGGGCACCGGCCATGGAGCGGCGCAGACTTCTGCGCCGCTCTACCTCACCGAACTCGACAGTTATCCGCACCTGGAGTCAGTGGCACGTACGCGGGGCGAGCAGGTGCAGGATTTTCGTATCCCCTTGGGTGCGATCGAAAAAATCCGAGGTGTCTGGGCCCCGCGGGACGCGGAGCGGGTGAGTGGCTTGCGCGAGAGCTATACCTGGCGCGTGATCGACGGCTTCACCAGTGAGGAACTGGTCGCGGAGCTTGACGCCCGCCTGATTGAGGATGGAGCACAGCGGGACTTTAGCTGCGATGCCCGCGCCTGTGGGAGTAGCGTGCAATGGGCCAATCGCGTGTTTCGTCAGCGGCTGCTCTATGGCACCGAGGTGTCTCAACGCTACCGGGCTTATACGCTGGGGTCACAAGATGCGACCTATCGCCTGCTTATCTACGGCTCGGCACGAAGCAGCGATCGCCAGTACCTGCACGGTGAATTGATCACCGTGACGCCGGATTACTGACGCAACTGCAGCAGGGACAAAAACTCGTCCCGGGTTTTCTGGTCGCTGCGAAAGCTGCCAAGCATCGCCGACGTCTTCATCATGGAGTTCTGCTTTTCGACACCCCGCATCATCATGCACATGTGCTGGGCTTCGATGATCACGCCCACGCCGGCGGCTTCGGTGACCTGCATAACCGTTTCGGCGATCTGCGTGGTCAGGGATTCCTGAATCTGCAGGCGCCGTGCAAACATGTCGACAATGCGCGCGATCTTGGACAGGCCCAGCACCTTGCCCGTCGGCAGGTAGGCGACGTGACATTTTCCAATGAACGGCAGCATGTGGTGTTCGCACAGCGAATAGAGTTCGATGTTCTGTACCAGCACCATCTCTTCGCTGTCGGACGGGAACAGGGCGTTATTAACCACCTCGTCGACGGACTGGGCGTAGCCACGGGTAAGAAACTCGAAGGCCCGCGCCGCGCGCCCGGGGGTGTCCTGCAGGCCGGGGCGACTCAGGTCCTCGCCGACGGCTTCGATGATCGCAGCCCAATGCGCTTCCATGGGGTCTCACTTTCGTTATGATGAGGGGCGGCGATGGTATCAATGGGTGCCGGGGGCAGCAAATCATCCAAATTCCCGCGTATCAGTCCAGTCCGGGAGAAACGCCATGACCTTCGAAACCGTGCCGCAGCAATTGGGTGACTGCCTGGATTGGGTGTTTGGCATCTTCGATGCGTCGCCGCTGTATTTTGGCCACGGTACCGACAGCGCCTGGGACGAGGCGGTACAGCTGGTGCTGCAGGCCGCCGAGCTGCCCATCGACTCAGGTGACGAGGTATTGGCGCACTACCTCAATGAGGCGCAGCGCGAGCGCATCGCCCAATGGACGCAGCGTCGCGTCGACGAGCGGATACCTTTGCCTTACCTGACGGGGCGAGCCTGGTTCGCGGGTCTGGCCTTTCACTGCGATGAACGAGCCCTGGTGCCCCGGTCGCCCCTGGCCGAGCTTATAGTCCGGGATTACCAGCCCTGGTGGGCGGGAGCCGCGCCACGGCGCATTCTTGATCTTTGCTGTGGTGGCGGTGCCATCGGTATTGCGGCGGCGCGCTACAACGAACTCTGCGAGGTGGTGCTGGCAGATATCAGCGCTGATGCGCTGGCGCTGGCGCAACGCAATGTGGCGCTGCATGAGGTGGGTGATCGCGTGCACTGCGTCCAGGGAGACCTGTTCGAGGCGTTGTCGAACGAAACCTTCGACCTGATTCTCACTAATCCTCCCTACGTCGATGCCAACGACCTTGCTGCCATGCCCTCGGAGTATCGCGTTGAGCCGCCGCTGGGTCTGGGATCAGGGCAGGATGGGCTGGATATCAGCCGTCGCATACTCGCGCAGGCGGCGACGTACCTGAGCGAGCATGGCATGCTGTTTCTTGAAGTGGGGAACTCCTGGCTTGCCCTCGATGAGTTGCTTAAGGACCAGGCGCTGTCCTGGTTGTCCTTCGAGTCCGGTGGCCACGGCGTGCTGGCAGCGACCGCCGGCGAACTGCCCGCGATTGCCGCCGCGCTCAACAAGTCGCAGTCTTGAGCCCAAGTCGCCGGATGAACCGCGTATAATCTACGCGTTGCACAGGAGCCCACAACTATGGCCGGCAATACCTTCGGCAGACTGTTTACCGTAACCACCTTTGGCGAAAGCCACGGCCCCGCGCTGGGTGCGATCGTGGACGGCTGTCCGCCCGGCCTGGCCCTCAGCAGTAGCGACATGCAGCCGGACCTCGATCGGCGCAAACCCGGTACATCGCGCTTTACCACGCAGCGTCGCGAAGACGACGAAGTAAAAATTCTCTCGGGTGTGTTCGAGGGAATGACCACCGGAACGCCCATCGGTCTGTTGATCGAGAACCAGGATCAGCGCAGTCGCGACTATGCCGACATCGCCGACCGCATTCGTCCGGCCCACGCGGACTACAGCTACATGCACAAGTACGGTCGTCGCGACTATCGTGGCGGTGGTCGTTCGTCGGCGCGCGAGACCGCGATGCGCGTCGCCGCAGGGGCCATCGCCAAGAAGTATCTGCGAGGGCAGGGCATTCGCATTCGCGGCTATCTGCAGCAGTTGGGTCCCATCGCGGCCGAGAAGCTCGATTGGGAGGTCGTCGAGACCAATCCGTTTTTCTGCCCTGATGCCGACAAGATTGGCGAGATGGAAGCGTACATGGCGGCGCTGAACAAGCGTGGTGATTCCATTGGGGCCCGTATCAACGTCGTCGCCACCGGAGTTCCCCCTGGCCTCGGTGAGCCCGTATTCGATCGTCTGGATGCAGATATCGCTGCGGCGATGATGGGCATCAACGCGGTGAAGGCCGTAGAGATCGGCGCCGGCTTTGACAGCGTGACGCAGCAGGGTAGTGAACACCGGGATCTCATGACGCCGGAAGGATTTATGTCCAACAACGCCGGCGGCGTGCTGGGAGGCATCAGCAGCGGTCAGGACATTACCGTGAGCATGGCGCTCAAGCCGACATCCAGCATTCGTCAGCCGGGTGCGAGCATCAACCATGCGGGCGAGTCCATCGATGTCGTTACCACGGGGCGTCACGACCCGTGCGTCGGTATTCGGGCGACACCCATTGCTGAAGCTATGCTTGCGCTGGTGCTTATGGATCATTTTCTGCGCAATCGTGCGCAGAACAGTGATGTCATATCGCCGACGCCGGTGATTCGTGCCGATCGCGACGCGTCAAAGTAGCTGGCTGATGAAGTTGCCCGGCTTTCGCCGCTCGCCGGCGAGAACGACGATTCTCGGTGTTCTCGCCCTGGGGGTTTTGCTCTGGGCAGCGGTGACGCAGCTCGGGGTTGGCGTGAACAACCTGATTGCGCAACTGATTCTGTTGTTACTGGCCCTGCTGATGATCATGGGGCTGGCGGCGCTGGGCGTGATCGCACTGGCCTGGTGGCGCCGTCGGCGCTAGTTTTCGTCCAGCACATCGATGTCCAGCGTCATGGCCTCGGCCATGGCGTCGAGTTGCCACTCCAGCTGGTCCAGGCGACCACCTTCCAGCAATTCGATGCGCGCCTCGGCGCGAAACAGTGGCTCTCCACTCATCGGCGCCGATTCCACCGAAGTGTCTAGGGACTGAACGTTGAACCCCGCGCTGTGCAGGGAGCGGGTGAGCTCGAGCACGATGCCCGGCCGGTCCGGCCCCAGCAGCGTTAAGCGGCGAACGGCAATCGGCGCAGCATGGGCCGCGCCGGCATCCGTGACCGTGGCGGTGATGCCGTCATCGGCCAGAGCGGCCAGGGCGGTTTCGAGGTCGGATCGGCGCGCCTCGGGTATCTGCACCTGCAGCACACCTGCAAAACGCCCTCCCAGCCGACTGAGCTGTGAATCCAGCCAATTGCCTTCGCAGCGCTCTACGGCCGCGCTGAGTTGTTGCGTGACGCCAGGGCGGTCGTCACAGAAAAAACTGATCAATACTCGGGTGGTCAATTTGCTGCGCTCCACTTTGCCGGACCCACAGCGTATATTAGCGCCCACATTTGTTACACCGAAGGAGTTTATCTGTGTCTTGTGTAAAGAAATTTTCCCTGGTTCTGTCTTTCGTGACCCTGGTCGCCCTGCCGGCCAGTGCCGCCCTCGATTGGAGCGCTGCGCTGAAAGGTGAGCACCGCGAGGCGAAGAATGCCGCGCGCGATGAGTTTCGCCATCCTCGCGAAACGCTGGAGTTTTTTGGTCTCAAGGAAGGCATGACCGTAGTTGAACTGGCCCCCGGCGGTGGCTGGTATACGGAAGTGCTCGCGCCGCTGCTGCGCGGCAACGGCAGCTACTACGCGGCGCACCATGGGCCCAACAGTGGTCCCTACGCGCGGCGCTCTCTGGGGGGCTATCTGCAAAAGCTGGGTGAGAACAACGACGTGTATGGCGAGGTGACGGTGACGACGCTGGCGATGCCCTCGGGCGTGGTGATTGCCCCCGCCGGGAGCGCCGACCTGGTACTGGCGTTTCGCAACGTGCACAGCTGGATGCGCGCCGGAACCCTTGCAGAGACGTTCGTGGCCGCCTTTGATGCTCTTAAGCCCGGTGGTGTGTTTGGGATTGTGCAACACCGTGCCAGTGATGGGCGCGACGAAGAAGCGATGAAAGCCACGGGTTACGTCAGTGAGGATTTCGTAATCGCTGCCGCACGCAGCGTGGGTTTCGAGCTCGATGAGCGCTCCGAGATCAACGCCAATGCCAAAGACACGGCGGACTACGAAAAAGGTGTCTGGGAGTTGCCACCGTCTCTGCGCGGCGACGAGAAGGATCGGGACGCACGCGCTGCCGTAGGCGAAAGTGATCGCATGACGCTGCGATTCGTCAAGCCGGCGTCCTGATTTGGCAGCATTTGTTCGTATTCCGCCGTCGGCATTGGCGGCGGAGACCCTCGATGCGCTGCTTGAGGAATTTGCCAGTCGCGACGGCACCGACTATGGCGAGCGTGAGACTCCTCTTACCACCCGCGTGGCGCAGCTGCGAACCGGGCTACTTGGGGGCGAGATTGTGCTGTTGTACGACGGCGACAGCGAGACCTGGGACTTGCTGAGCGCCGAGGCGGCGACGGAACTTCTGGGCGATGAAGCGGCGGAGTTGCCATGAGTGACATCGCCGAGCTGGATGCCCGGGGGCTGCGCTGCCCCGAGCCGGTCATGCTGTTGCACAAGGCCATTGCCGACGTGGCGGTGGGGGAGGAATTGCGGGTCATCGCCACGGACCCCACGACCGAGCGCGACATTCCCCAGTTCTGCCGTTTTCTCGGTCACGAGTTGGTGAGCCAGCACCGCAACGGAGACGAGCTTGTCTACCTGTTACGCAAAGGCGGTTGACGGCGACGGGCTGATCAGGGCCTTTGACGCGCTGTTTCTGGAGAGCGAGGCGACCTGTTTGTGCGGCGGCGCAGCGGAACCGCTGTATGAGCCGCCAGACGAGGGTCCCGCCGTCATCCATTTTCGTGAGGACTACGCCGCCAGCGCACTGCACGAGATCGCCCACTGGTGCATAGCCGGTCCGGCGCGCAGGCAGAAGGTGGATTATGGCTACTGGTATAACCCGGATGGGCGCGACGCGGCGCAGCAGCGGCGTTTTATGGCCGTAGAGGCCAGGCCCCAGGCGGTGGAGTGGTGTCTGTCACGCGCTGCGGGACTGCCATTTCGCCTGAGCCTGGATAATCTGAGTACACCGACTCTCGCCGCCGACAGGCAGGCATTCGCCCAGGCTGTGCTGAACGAGGTGCGCCAGCTTTGCGTGGCGGGGCTGCCACCGCGCGCCCAACGCTTCTTCGATCGCCTGAACGAGCTCCGGGCAGCACAGGGCGGTCGGGCTTTGCCCTTGCACGCGCAGCGTTTCAGCCTGAACGAACTGCTGTGATACGCCTGCTCGCCGACGAGAACATGGTTGGACTGAGCGCCCTGGAGTCACCGGGGTTACAGATCAGGACCCTGCCGGGGCGAGCCATGGACCGCAGCGCGATGAAGGCTGTGGATGCGCTGTGGGTGCGCTCCGTCACTCCGGTGACCGCGCAGTTGCTCGCGGATAGCCCCGTACGGTTCGTGGGTACTGCGACCGCGGGTACGGAACACGTTGATGTGGCGTGGCTACGCGACAACGGCATAGCCTTCAGCGCCGCACCGGGCAGCAATGCCAACGCGGTCGTGGAATATGTGCTGGCCGCACTGCTCGAAACCGGCGCCTGGCAAACCCTGGAAGCGGGAGGAAGCCTGGGTATCGTCGGTTATGGCCATGTGGGTCGGCGCCTGGCAAGCGTTGCTGCGAGACTGGGGTGGCGAATCGTCGTGAGCGATCCGCCGCTGGCTGCCGCCGCATCCTCCGATGATTCGATACCGCTGGATGGAACGCTTGCGGATGTGCTGGCCTGCGACGTCATCAGCCTGCACTGCGCCCTCGAGCGCGAAGGCATCTGGCCCAGCCATCATCTGATCGGTGTTGAGGAGCTGGAGCAGTTGGGGGCCCATCAGGTGCTGATCAATGCCTCGCGCGGCGCAGTGCTGGACAATGCGGCACTCTATGCGCGCCTGGCAGCGGGGCAGGGGCCCAGCGTGGTACTCGACGTGTGGGAAGGCGAGCCGGCCTTTGACGTTCGATTGCTGGATTTTGCGCAGGTCCGTATTGCAACGCCGCACATCGCGGGCTATTCCTTCGATGCCCGGCACCAGGCGACACTGATGCTCTATGAGCGCCTTGGGGCCCAATTCCCTGAGCTATCCCCTTATTCGGCGCAGAACTCCAACGATACTTTTACGCTGGAGGTGAGTGTCGAAGACGATGCCCACACGCTGCTAAGGCGCTGTTACCGCGTTGAAGACGATGACCAACGCTTTCGGGAGCTGCAATCGATGTCGGCGAACGATCGTGCCCAAGGATTTGACCAGTTGCGCAAGGAATACCCGTTGCGACGGGAGCTGGCACGAAGCGCGATACAGGGTGAATTGCGCGGCGAAGCCCAGCGCTTGTACGCGGCCCTGGTCGGTCAATAGCGGGCATTCGTGGTCAGTAGCGGCTAGTAGCGGGGCTAATAGCGGGACTAGTAGCGAGTAAGTCGCAGATCAACGGCGGGGATGGAGCGGGAAACCGGGTTCGAACCGGCGACCTCAACCTTGGCAAGGTTGCGCTCTACCAACTGAGCTATTCCCGCAGAGCGTCCGGTGGTCTGGTTTTGGGCAGCAGCCCTGCAAATTCCCGGAGCGATTCCCGACTGGAAAGTGGCGTCCCCTAGGGGGTTCGAACCCCTGTTCCCGCCGTGAAAGGGCGGTGTCCTAGGCCACTAGACGAAGGGGACGTGGTGCTCCTCGTCAGGAGGCGCGCATTGTAGGGAGAGTGCCCGGTGCCGTCAAGCGAAACCGCGTCTCAGTTCAGACCCTGTTGCGCGGCCCGCGCTTCACGCCAGTTGAAGCGCTCACCGCGTGCATCGGCCTCGCGACGGGCCTCGTCGAGTGCCGTGAATCTGTCGATTTCTTCGTCGGGCATAAAGTGCAGGCACTCGGCGCCGAGGTACCACAACAGATCCCTTGGAAAGTGCTCAGCGACCTGCGGCGCGGTGGTCAGCAAGCGTGCGATCAGGGGCGGTCCGTCATCGAGCAATCGTTCTGGCGTGGCGGCAAGGCTGCGTACCTGCTCCGCCAGTTCTGCGAAGTTTTCGCCGCCGGGAGCGGCGGCGATGGTCTCAAGGCGTTCTGCAAAGGCACGAAACAGCCCTGTCTGTTCTTCGTGAAAGTCCCTGTCGTTCATGGTCGTTTCTCACAGCGGCCCATGGGTTTACAATGCGCGGCTTCCCGCTGCCGCGCCTGCGCGGCCCCCATGGCCTGATCTAGTTAGAGGAAAGGATGCCAGAGTCCCACGCTACTGACACGCCCCCAGCTACCGACACCTCGGTACCTGCGCTGCGTATCAACGATTTGCGCAAGGTCTATGACAACGGATTTGAGGCCCTCAAGGGTATCAGCCTGGAGGTGGCCCAGGGCGATTTCTTTGCGCTTCTGGGTCCCAACGGGGCAGGCAAGTCCACCACCATCGGCGTCATCTGTTCGCTGGTCGACAAGACCGGGGGCAACGTCGAGGTGCACGGCGTCGACATCGATCGGGATTTTGCCGGCGCCAAAAAATTCCTGGGCATCGTGCCCCAGGAATTCAATTTCAATATGTTCGAAAAGGTCTTCCAGATCGTCACCAATCAGGCCGGTTACTACGGCCTGCCACGCAAGCTGGCCTGCGAGCGTGCCGAGAAGTATCTGAAGGCCCTGGGGCTCTGGGACAAGAAAGATGTCACCGGCAGGATGCTCTCGGGGGGCATGAAGCGACGCCTGATGATCGCCCGCGCCCTGGTACATGAGCCGCGCCTGCTTATTCTGGACGAGCCCACTGCGGGGGTGGACATCGAGATGCGCCGCGGCATGTGGGATTTTCTCAAGGAACTCAATGCCGGCGGGACCACGATTATCCTCACCACGCACTACCTCGAAGAGGCCGAAGCCCTTTGTCGCAACATCGCTATTATCAATCACGGCGAAATCGTGGAGCACAGTTCCATCAGGGACCTGCTGCGCCGGCTGCAGCGCGAGGTGTTCATCATCGACACCGACGATGTGTTGCCCGCTGAGGTCATGCTTGGCGACTTCGTTGTGCGTCGTGTTGACGATCACAGCCTGGAAGTCGAGGTCGAGAAGGGGCAACGCCTGAACGATGTCTTTGCGGCGCTTGAAGGCGCGGGTATCGGGGTGGTGAGCATGCGTAACCGCGCCAATCGCCTTGAAGAGATGTTTGTGAATCTGGTGGAGAGTGCCGCATGACCCTGTCGGAACAGTTTATTGCGTTTCGCACGATCCTGCGCAAGGAG